>JAQZBU010000005.1 GCA_029237735.1 Ramlibacter sp.
GACCTTGATCGTCGGTCGCACACCCGGGTTGGGCAGCATGGCCTGGTAGCCGCGTTCGGCCTGCATCGGCACGCTGTCGCCCAACTGTTTGGCCAGGGGCGCAGAAGCCAGCCCGGCAGCCAGAACGAAAGCGTCGGCCTGGAGATTCACGTCCGTGCACAGCACCCCACTGGCGCGTCCATCGCGCAGCTCGAATCCGCGAACCTTGTGGCGCAGTGTCTTGCCGCCCGCCTGCTCGAAGAGTCCGACGATGGCGGTCACAAGGCCCAGCGGGTCCACCGTGTGGGCGTTTTCGGGAAAGAACAGGCCGCGCACGAACCCCTCGGCCAGCGCCGGATCCAGCGCGCGCAACCCTGCGGCGTCGAGCGACTGCACCGCGACGCCATGCGACTCGCGGAGATCACGAGCGATGTGCTCCGAAGCACTGGACGCGGGGTTTCTCCACACGTACAACTCGTCGTAGTGGTTGCCAAGCAAGTCCTGGTACAGATCAAGTGCGGGTGCGTGCAGCGCCCGCATAGCCGCCGATATCTGCTTGACGCGTGCAGGCCGTCCAGCCGCAACCCAGCGAAGCAACCAGGGCAGCGCCCGTGGCACATGGCGCCAGTCCAGGTACAAGGGGCCCAGCGGGTCGCTGACCCAGCCCGGCACGCGTTTGAGCATGCCTGGCATCGACATGGGCACGCAGAAGTCGGGGCTGATCGCACCGCCGTTGCCCGACGAGCAGCCCATGCCCGGCTGGTCGCCGTCGACCAGCGTGACCTGGTTGCCTTGACGCTGCAAGGTGAGCGCGCAGGCGGCGCCCACGATTCCGGCACCCACGACGACGACGCGCTTGGGTGTTTCGTTCAGGCGATCCATTGCGTTTGCCTCCGGGAGGCAGACGCGCCGGCAGCAGCCGGTGGATCCTTGGGGAGTTGTGCGCCGATTTGCTTCGCGGCGTCCTGCACACGAACGACGATGCGGTGGCGCGCGGCATCAAAGCGGGCCGTGGGGGCGATCACGCACAGTGCCGCGACCGCTGCGCCGCTCGTATCGTGAATCGCAGCGGACACGCCCGAAGCACCGATCACCGAGCTGTCGCTGATCATGGCGAAACCTGAGTCTCGGACGCGCTGGATAGTGTGCAGAAGAAGCTCGGGGTCGGTCACGGTCTTCGCGGTGACCTTCTGGATACGGCTACTGGCCAGGTAGCGACGCAGCACATCGTCCGAGAGGTCGGCCAGCAGGACCAATCCGACCGAGGTCGAGTGAGCCGGCCGCAACATGGGCAGTGAGATGTCGTAGCGCAACGGGTTTTCAGTCACCGCTTTATCGATGTACTGAATCTGCCAATCGGGCGCCGCGACAGCCAGAAAGCAGGACTCGCCAGTCTCGGCAGACAGCGCACCCATCACCGGTTCGGCAGCCCGACGGATCAGGCCGACTTCTCCGCCAACCCATGCGCCCTGGCGGTACCGCGGAGAAAGCACGTAGCCATCCCCGTTGGCGTCAACGTAGCCACGCCCGGCCAAGGTGTTGAGCAGCGCGAAGGCACTGCTCTTGGGCAAGTCCAGCCGAAGTGCGATGTCCGTCAGGCGAATAGGGTCCGAAACGAGGCTGAGCAGTTCGAGCAGGTCAAGAATCCTGGCCGCTGACTTGACTTCGTTTGTTCTTGTATGTGAACTGGGTTCATGTGTATGCACGAAACGGAGTCTAGACCGATATAGCGGCGTGTCAAGCAAAAAGATGAATCGAACGGTAGGCAATGCCGGCGTAGCTCATCGCCGAAAGGAACCATTGCAGCCGGGTAGGGTCCACACCCCCCATGTGGAAACGAATCGCCCTGCTCTGGACCCTGGTGCGCGGTGACGCGCGGCAGCTGTGGTTTGCCCTGCGCCATCCGGCGGCGCCCGGCTGGCTGAAGCTGGGCACCGCGATGATCGCGCTCTACCTGATCTCTCCCATCGACCTCATCCCGGACGCGCTGCCACTGATCGGCGTGGTGGACGACCTGGTGCTGGTGCCGATGGCGATCCGCTGGCTGCTCAAACGCCTGCCAGCGGATATCGCGCGGGCTGCGGCGGAACGCCGCACGCGCTAGGTGCTGCGCGACTTAAGCGCAAACCCAGTCGACGACACCCACCAGGTCCACGGCGAAGCCAACGTTGCCTGGCGTGGCCGTATCGACAATGCGCAAGTCGTTGAGCCCGTCGGCGTCACTGGCAACCACGTAGGTGAAATCCTTGAACGTGTTGTTGACAGTGAAGTCACCCGTCACCAGGGTTGGGTCAATCGAATCCACGAGAGTGCCATTCCAGTAGACGCCCAGGGTGCCACCGGTCGCGTACTGGTCAAACACCTCAGTCGCCACGGTCAACGTGATCTGGGCGTACCCAGCATTGGCATCGCTGACCGTGTGCGTGATGTCGATTGGCCCGCCTGTGGCTTGCGTATCCAGCCAGTTGGTGCCGTAGTCGCTCACGATGCCCTGGTAGCCCGACTCGACGATTTCCGCGGCGGCACCCGTCGAAATCCATCCGAGTTCCGCCAAATTGGCAACGATGCCCCAACCCTCGTCTCCTGCTGTCGTGTCTGTATACGTCTCAAACGAATCGGAGAATAGGCTGGTTCCGGCGACTGCAGCACCTCCGACCACATGCGCGGTCGAGTACGTGCCATTGGCCATTCGAATCGTGTAGTCGAAGCCGGCCGACCCCACAACGCCCCAGTCGACGGTGAGCATCTGCGTGAGCTCGTCAAAGGAAACGCCGGCGGGGAGTGCATCGTCGCCATCGCCAAATCCAACGAACGCCGCAGAACCTGGATCATTGGCCAGCAATTCCTGGACGGAGAACTGAGTGTTCATCATGCACATCAGGTCATCCTTGGCGGCGTTGTTATACACAGCCGCCGTATCGTTGAACACGTGATTGTCTTTCGTACTGGGTATATCAAACTTGGGCATATCGACCTTCTTTTTGAAGTTCGGTGGCTTGGTGTGCACAGCGAAGGAGTTTGGCCACCCACAGACTCCTGACATCCGGGCACGTTGTGTGACGAACCCGGAACTGTGAATTAACCCTAGGACTGATTCGGGACGCCGCTTTGACTCAGCGCAATATCGAGACTTGCGGGCGACTGCGGAGCTGGCGACGAAAAAAAAAGCCTGCTATCTTTTGGATAGCAGGACCTCTCTAGCTCGTGGACGCAGTACGTCGGCGAAGTGGACAAGGCGAACGGAATCAGCGCGACGGCTGCCGGCGTCATCAATTCGCTCGCGCGGAACTTGGACACACTCGGCGCGGTGCTGATCGGCGCCGGCAAAGCGGCGGTCGCGTACAAAGCGCTTGAACTTGCCCAACTATTCTTCGCGCAGGCTGCATCGATCACGGCGGCAACGACCGCGACTGCGGCGAACACAGCGGCCACAGCGGCGAATACTGCCGCGAAGCAAGCCAATGCTGTGGCCGGCGACGGCGCTGCAGCCAGCGCCGGGCGATTCGCGGGCGCCATCGCGTCAATCAAGCTGTTCGCGCTTGTGGGCGTGCTCACCAACCTGCGCGAGATCGGCACGGCCATTGGTGAAGGCACTGCGCGTTGGATGGGCTACGGCAAGTCCATCGAGGCCGCAGACGCGGCGGCGAAGGCCGAAGCCGAAACGACACGCGCGAATGCCGCGGCGAAGGCTGCGCTCGCGCAGCAAATGCAGATTGCCTCGGACAAGGCGCTCGGCCTGACTGCCGAGAGCAAAAAGCTCGTGGACGAATTCGAAGGGCTGCGCATGAAGGGCGAATCCACGGCCGAATCGCTGGACAAGCTGACAAAGAATCTGCGGCTTGGCGACATTAAAGGGATAACTGACGCGGGCGCTGCGCTGGACGCGCTCGGCATCAAAGGCGCGCTGTCGGGCGATCAGATTCGCGCGTCCTGGACGCGAGCCCTCAAAGACATTGACCTTGGGGTATTCGCCGCTGAGGCGAACGCTGCGTTCGACAAGTCGGAGCAAGGCGCCCGGCGCCTGGCCGACGCTATGGAGGGCGCACTGCGCGAAGCGATTCGCCGATCAGGAACAGACTTTCAACTGATTTCGGGCGGCATGGGCACTGCGGCGCAAAACGCTGTGAATGACCTGGAAATTGTGATTGCGGGCTTGGACAAGCTGAAGGCATCCGGCGCGGATACTGCGCAACTTCTCGCCGCGTCCATCGGCAAGGCGATCAATTCCGCCGATTCGCAAAAATCGATTGACGCGGTCAAGTTGCAGATTGAATCCGTGCGGCGCGTGCTCGGCGACAAGATCGCGGATGGGTTTTTAGATGAGGCAAAGCAAAAAGCCCTCGAACTGAAGGACTCGCTAGACAAGGCACTGCCGGGAATCAATTCGATTCGCGAAGCCTATAAGCAGTTGGGCATTCAAGCCCCGGCCGACCTGGCACGCACTGCGGCGGCCAATAAGTCGGCATGGGAGATCGTCAAAGGCGACGGCACTGCGGGCGCCGACGTGCTGAAGGCTGCATTCGCCCGCTACGCACAATCCGCACTCGACGCGAGCGGCGCCGTAGGCACTGCCGGCCGAGAGACCACAAAGGCCATGCTTGAGGCCGAGGCTGCAGCGAAGGGGCTCGCTGTCGAATTCGACAACACCGGCCGCATCATCGTGCGAGGCTCGGGTGAAGCCGCCAGAGCCGTAGGGGGGATCGGCGACGCATTCCGGCAGACTACCGAGGACATCAAAGCGCAAGCCGCTGCGCTGCAGGCGCTGTATGACAAGTACCGGAACGCGCCGGCCTCGAACAAGACGAGCGACGGTTTCACGAAGAACGGCGACGGCTCGGCGGCCGGGTCCTTCAACAACATGCTGCCGGTGGATCAGGCGTTCGCGCTCGCCAACGGACAGCAGATGACATTGGAGCAGGCTGCGACCGCGCTACAGCAGGCAAAGAACGCCTATGACGATATGCAGGCGTTCCTGAAGCTGAACCCTGGCGGCGCATCGACGGACTACATCAATTCAACCTCTGCCCTCTACAACGCCGCGCGCCTGGCGTTCGAGAAGTTGACCGCCCCAAAGGTCGGCGGCAGCAGTGGCGCCGCGACGACGCCGACGCAGGCCCCGGCTTCAGGTTCCACGTCGGGCACCGTCCATATCAGCATTGGGGGCGCCACAAGCACGGTCAACGTGGCATCGCAGGCCGATTCAGATGCTCTGGTGGGCATGCTTCGCCAACTCGAAAGCGCCAAGTCCACGGCGGCATAACAGTTTGCTAACGCGCGCCCTGAGGCGCGTTTATCCCCTCGGGTCGGCGACGGCTTGGGGGGATTTTTTTCACTTGGCGGCGAGCCACGAGGTCTTTACCGTCCCATTCAACCCGTAGCGCTACGAACTCAACAGTACGATAATCTGCCACACGAAGCTTTGCTTCGGAGGGTGTGCAACATGGAAACCTTAAAAGACGTTTTTGAATCGCTGCGCGATTGGTTCAAGACTCGCTTCACGAACCCATTGTTTGCGGCTTTCGTAATCGCGTGGCTTGCGATGAATTGGCGGGTCGTGCTGGCATTGTTTTCGGACGTTCCATACCGCGCTAAAGTCGAGTGGATCGACTTTCATCTGTACCCTGAACCGTGGCATTGGCCGGCGTATGGCTTCGTTTTTCCTATGCTCGTGGCCTTGTTTTACGTCGCTTTTTCGCCGCCGATCTTCCGCCGCATCACCACGTACTACCGAAAGGAACAGCATAAGAGCGCGGCTGCGATGCTTGCAGCAGACGCGATCAAGCCGATTTCGCCAGATGAAGCGCAGAGAATAATTAAAGAACGTGTTGATGCAAAGCTCGCGCTTCGCGGGGCTCGTGCGCAATTCACCGCTGCAGAGAATGACTATATTGACCAAATCGCCAAGCTTCAGGCGTCGTTAGATCGGGTTATGGCCGGGGTTGGCACGGGCGCCATTGAACCGGCGAAAGTTGAAGAGCAGGCCCCGTCAGAAGCGGATACGGAAAAGAGGTGGCGCTTTACGGCTCAAGATTTCGACGTTGCGGAAACGGATCGGATCGAAAAATTGATCATCCGTGGCGTGAGTCAGGACGAGGCGAACGTGTTGCATCACGTGCGAAACACCACTCTCGACTCTGGGTTTGTTCCTGAATCGCTGCCCGATGTTGTCCCCCGTGTCGACAGGTTCAGGGCTGCTTTGATAGTAGGCAGACTCAAAAACTTACTTTTGATCCAAGATGCGAAAGACGATGAACTCGCAATAACCACCGAGGGTATGCAAGCGGTGGACGCTCTCTTGCGTAGGGGCTTTGTGCCGGATGTGAAGGAACGCCCAGCTGCAAAAACGACTCCTAGCCGTGAGGTTGGGGTGATCAATGCCCCGGCGGCGAAACCTGAGCGCCATTCCCCCGTTCTGGGCAAAGGCCCTCTGACCGATGCCGCCGCGACGGGCCTCCTGGATAACGCTGACGTTGCTAGGGCTGCCGGCCTTCTTGGCAAGGGCACTTTGGCCGATGCCGCCCTTCTGGACAAGAGCACTATTGCCGGCGCCGCTGCGGCCGGCCTTCTTGGCAAGGGCACTTTGACCGATGCTGCCGCGACGGGCCTCCTGAGTAACGCTGACGTTGCTAGGGCTAGGGCTGCCGGCCTTCTGGACAAGAGCACTATTGCCGGCGCCGCTGCGACGGGCCTTCTTGGCAGGGGCACTTTGGCCGATGCCGCTGCGGCGGGCCTCCTGAGCAACGCTGACGTTGCTAGGGCTACCGGCCTTCTGGACAAGAGCACTATTGCCGGCGCCGCTGCGGCGGGCCTTCTTGGCAAGGGCGCTTTGGCCGATGCCGCCGCGACGGGCCTCCTGAGTAACGCTGACCTTGCTAGGGCTGCCGGCGTTCTAGGCAATCGCACTCTAGCCGACGCCGCCGGCCTTGGGTAACACAGACGTTACTGGGGCAGCCGGCCTGCTCGGAAGGAAAACCTGACGCGGCCAGTAGCGGGTCAGGAACTCGGCGACGCAGCAGAAGATGACAATTATTCTGTCACCACACTGTTGCGGCGAAAGCCAAGAAAAAAGCCTGCTATCTTTTGGATAGCAGGCTTCCTGTGCCATGCGGCGTAACTGGTAGGACGTACAAGATTCGAACTTGTGACCAACGGATTAAAAGTCCGCTGCTCTACCAACTGAGCTAACGTCCCAGCAAAGCCAGCGATTATATCGCCGTTACGGCCCGTTTCGACACCGCCAGCCGATCAAGTATCCAGCCTGCCGCGCATTGCCCAAACGTGGCCGTGACGCTGACCACCGAACCGTAGCCGTGGCAGTTCAAGGAACCGTCGCCTTCGATGGCGCACGAGGCGTCGGGTGGCGCTACAGACTCGCGGCTGAAGACGCAGGGCACACCGATCTTCTTGCCCTCCCTGGGCGCGCCGTTGAACTTGCGCAAGCGATAGCGCAGCTGTGCCAGGAGCGGGTCATGCGTGGTGTTGGCCAGGTCGTCCACGTCCACCTTGTGCGCCAGCCGCTTGCCGCCCGCGGCGCCCGCGCTGATGAACATCGTGCCCGTGCGCATGGCCCAGGCAGCCATGGCCTCTTTGGCCTTCACCTGGTCGCAGGCGTCGATGACGGCGTCGACGTGCCCGGGCAGGACCTGCGGCCAGTTTTCCGGCTCGACGAATTCCTCCACCTGATGAACCCTGCACGAGGGGTTGATCTGCGCGATGCGCTCGGCCATGGCCTGCACCTTCGCCTGACCCAAGGTGCCGGCCAATGCGTGGATTTGCCGGTTGATGTTGGACTCGGCGATGTGGTCCAGGTCAATGAGCGTGAGTTCGCCGACGCCGCTGCGGGCCAGCGCCTCGGCGGCCCAGGAGCCGACGCCGCCGATGCCCACCACCGCCACGTGGGCGGCGCGGATGGAGGCGGCACGGGCATCAGCGGATTTTTGTCAGGCGTTCGCGGGCGGCTACGGCGGCTTCGGACTGCGGGTAGGCTTTGATCAGCTCGTCGAGCGTGCGGCGGGCGCCGGGCGTGTCCTTCAGCTCGATCTGGCAGTTGGCAATCGACAGCACGGCCTCGGCGGCGCGGGGGTGGTCGGGCGCCTGCGCCAGGAGTGCACGGAAATTGCCGATGGCGCCGCGGTAGTCGCGGTTGGCGTACTGCGAATTACCTAACCAGAACAGCGCCGTGGGCCGGAAGCCGCTTTGCGGGTAACGCTTGATGAAGTCCGCGAAAGCAGTCTGCGCCTGCGCGAAGTCGCCTTTGCGGAAGATGGCCAGCGCGGCTTCGAAGTCTCGCGATTCGTTGGGGTCGGCGATGAACTCCTTGCCGTCCACCGACACCTTTGAGGGTTCGAACTTGCGCAGTCGCTCTTCAACGCCCGAGGCGATGTCTTTCTGGCGGCGCTGCAGGTCGGCGATTTCGCGCAGCAGCTGCTCGTTCTGGCCAGTGGTGCGCGCGAGATCGCCGCGCAGTGTCTCGATCTGCGTCTGCAGCTCCAGCAGGCTGCGCCGCATCTGGCTGATCTCCTGGCGCTGGGTCTCGGAATCGCGCTCAGCGGCGACGCGCTGGGCTTCCACGCGCTGGCGCAGCTCGAGGATGGCGCGGCGGGCCTCGTCGTCCTCGAACAGGGCGGCTGATGCCGCGCCGCTGCCCAGCAGGCACAACGCGGCCAAGCCTGCCCCGAGCGCGGCTCGCAACACGGGGAATCGTGGGTGGGTGAGGCTGCTCATCAGCGGTACACGAGCTCGGCTCGGCGGTTTTTCGCCCAGGAGGCCTCGTCACTGCCCGGCGCCGCGGGCTTTTCCTTGCCGAAGCTCACGGCTTCAACCTGGGTATCGGTCACGCCCAAGAGGCCGAGCGCGCGGCGCACGGCCTCGGAGCGGCGCTGGCCCAGGGCCAGGTTGTACTCGCGGCCGCCGCGCTCGTCGGTATGGCCTTCGATGTTGACCCGGCGGCCGTTGTTGGACTTGAGGAAGCGCGCGTGGGCCTCGATGAGCGACTGGAACTCCGGCTTGATGACGTAGCTGTCGTAGTCGAAGTACACGATGCGCGCCACGTTCGCGGGGCCCTGCGTGGTGCCGATGGCGGAGTCGGTCACCACCGGGGCCACGCTGCTTTGCGTGCCGCCACCTCCTCCTGACTGGCCGCCCGGTACGGTGCTGGCGCTCTTGTCCTCCACCGGCACATCACTGAGCGGGACGCTGGAGCAGCCGGCCATTGCTACGGCCACTGTCAGGGCCAGGAAAAGTCGCTTGATCATCCAAATACCTCCTAAAGGAAAAATCATTTCTGGAACGGACCCCAGTCCGGTTCGCGAATATCGCCGCCCTTGCCCGCGAGACGGGCCTTGATCTTGCCGTCCAGCGTGGTCGTCATGAGGGCTTCCTGGCCATTTTGCCGCGTCGCGTACACGATCAGGCGGCCATTGGGGGCAAAGCTGGGGCTTTCGTCGGCCGTTGTGTCGGTGATCGAGTGCACCGTGCCGCTGCCCAGTTCCATGACCTGTAGCTTGAAGGCCCCGCTGACGCGCGAAATGTAGGCCAGCCATCTTCCGTCCGGGCTCATGGCGGGTGATATGTTGTAACTTCCGGTAAAGGTGACTCGCTCTGGGTTCCCGCCGCCCGTGGCCATTCGGTAAATCTGCGGCGCGCCGCCCCGGTCGCTCACGAAATAGATGCTGCGGCCGTCCGGCGAGTACAGCGGCTCCGTGTCGATGCCGGCCGATTGCGTGAGCCGACGGGGCTCGCCGCCGTTGGAATCGATGGTGTAGAGCTGCGAGCCGCCGTCGCGGCTGAGTGTCACGGCCAGCGTGCGGCCGTCCGGCGACCAGGCCGGCGCGCTGTTGGAGCCGCGGAAGTTGGCGATCAGGCGGCGCCTGCCAGTGAGAACTTCGTGCACGTACACCACCGGCTTGCGCGACTCGAAAGAGACGTAGGCGATTCGCGCGCCGTTGGCCGACCACGCGGGCGAGATGATGGGCTCGCCGCTGGCCAATGCGGACTGCGCGTTCTCGCCGTCGGCATCGGCCACCCACAGGTTGTAGCGGGTGCCGGCCTTGGTGACGTAGGCGATGCGGGTGGAAAAAACGCCCTTCTCGCCGGTGAGCTTCTCGTAGATGTAGTCGGCGATGCGGTGGGCCGCCAGGCGCAAGTCGCCCACGGTGACGGCGTAGCTCTGGCCACCCAGGTCTTGCCCGCGCACGACGTCCCAGAGGCGGAAGCGCACGTCGTAGCGGCCGTCGGCCAGGCGGGTGACGCTGCCGGCCGCGAGTGAATCGGCGCCCTTCTGCCGCCACGGCGTCAAGTCGGGGCGGCTGCCTTCGTCAAGTGCGGAGCCAGCCGCGTCGATGGCGCGGAACTGCCCACTGCGCTCCAGGTCGGCCTGGATGATCGCGCCAATCTTCTGCGGTGCGTCGGCATCGCCGCGGAACGGCGCCACCGCGATCGGAAGCTGCGTGAGCCCCACGCCTGTCACTTCGACGCGGAACTGCGCCAGGGCGGGCAGCGCGAGGCCACCCAGCAAACCGACTATCTGGCGTCGTCGCCACGGTGCAGCATTATTCATGTTTGTACGTCTTTCCTTCTATCGTCGATACAGTTCGGTGATGACGGCCGTCCCTCCCCGGCCTGCTTGGGCGAGACCGACTTCGGCGCGGGTGATTGTGCCTTGAGCGCGCTCGAGCACACGCTCACGATTTCCCGCCTCCTGGCTACGGTCGTTCTCGCGGTGCCAGAGATGGAACACTTCAGTCGCCAGGAAGCCATTCTTGCGCATGCAACCCTGGTGGTGCAGCCGCAGCACAAGGTCGGCATCCTCGTGGCCCCAGCCGGTGAAGATCTCGTCGAAGCCGTTGACGGCCTCGAAGTCACGGTACCAGACACCGAAATTGCAGCTTCGGATCCCTTTCCAGCGGAACTGCCGTTCTACACGGCCAAAGTCGCTCCCCCAGTAAAGAAGATGCGTCAATTTGTTAACTTGACCGGCGACGCGTAGTTTTAGCCAGTCCCCGGCACTCAAGGCGCTCAAGTCCACTTCGCGCCGTTCGACACGGCGGGTGAGCGGCTCGCTCAGAAGCACGCGGCTGCCGTTCACGAAGTGCCCTTGCTGCGCGAGCTGGCGATGCCCGCGCACGAACTGCGGGCGCGGCACGCAATCGCCATCGAGGAAAACGAGGTAATCGGCGCGGGCGTGAAGCGCACCCAGATTGCGCGCGCGCGCCGCGGTAAACCCTTCGTCCGGATGCCACACATGGAGCACGGGGCACGGAAAGGCGGGCAAGCCCTGGCGTAGCGCGGCTACCTGTTCGGGCCGTGAGCCATCGTCGGCGACCACGACCACGTCATCGGGACCGCATTGCGGGGCCAGTCCTCTGAGGACCGGCAGCAGCGCATAGACGCGGTTGTAGGTAAGGACGACGAAGGCCGTCTTCATGGCTCTCGCGAAGCATCGGCGCCTTCGCGCTGCATCAGCCACAGCTTGACGTAGCGGTAATACGTGCCCTCGGCGTTCGATACCGCCAGCATGAAACCCCAGCGCCCGTCCAGGAACCCCAGACGCAGCACGTAAGTGCGCACGAAGGCCCACAGGCCATGCAAGATTGCGCGCCCGAGCGACCCCTTGCGGTTGCTCGACGTCATGTCGCGGGCGCTCGCCGTCGAATAGCGATTGACCTTCTCCAGAACCGACTCCATCGTGCGAAAGCTGTAGTGAATGATGGGTTCACGCAATGTGCCCACAGGGCCATTGACCTCGAGGTTGGCATGCAGGAAATGCTCGGTAAAGCGTGCCTTGCCGCGCCGGGCCAGCCGCCGCGTGTAGTCGGGGCGCCAGCCGCCGTGGTTCATGAAACGCCCGCAATACATGGAGATGCGCGGCACGCGGAAGCCATCCACCGTGGCGTTGTCGATGGCTGCGCGGATTTCTTGCGCGAGCGCCGCGCTGATGCGCTCGTCGGCGTCCAGGGAGAAGAACCAATCTCCCTTGGCCATGTCGATCCCGCGGTTGTTTTGCGGCCCGTAGCCCGGCCAGTCGGTGGTGAGCACCGTGGCGCCTTCGGCACGGGCCAGGGCGGCGGTGTCGTCGGTGCTGCCCGAATCGAGCACGATGACCTCGTCGGCGAAGCGGGCAGACCGCACGCAGTCCACGATGTTGAGTGCTTCGTTCTTGGCGACGATGATGATGCTCAAGCTCGTCATGTCGCGAAGTGCCCGTGCCCGCGACGGCATAATCCGGTCATTCGATCCATCGACTGATTATTGCACCCCCTCCCATGGACACAGGCCCTACGGTGATCGTCACCGGTCAGCCGCGAGCGGTCGCAGCCGCGTCGTGATCCGCATCGACTACACCGCCGTTCGCTGGCTCGCACCGTACTTCGGCCGGGCCCGCGCAGCGTGGGCGCTGGCAATTGCGGGGACGATCGTCGCATCGGCCACCGAGCCGCTGGTGCCGGCCCTGCTCAAGCCCTTGCTGGACCAGGGCTTCCAGGGCGGAGGCTTCCCGCTGTGGATGGTGCCGGCCACCCTGCTGCTGATCTTCGCCGTACGCGGCATGGCCGGCTTCCTGGCCGACATCGCGCTGGCCAAGATCACGCAAGACGGCTTGAAGCTGCTGCGCCAGGACATGTTCGCGCGCTTGCTCGATGCGCGGCTGTCGCTCTTTCGCGAGCAGAACGCAACCGCGCTGTCGAACACCGTGGTTTTCGAGGTACAGAACGGCGCGACCATGCTGGTCAACTCCGTCATCGCCCTCCTCAAAGACAGCGTCTCGCTCATTGCGCTGCTGGGATACCTCCTGTACCTCAACTGGCAGCTGACGCTGATCGTGTTCCTGATCGTCCCAGGCGTGGCCCTGCTGATTCGCACCGTGTCCCGGCGCCTCTATCGCATCGCCCGCAACACGCAGACCGCCACCAACGATTTGGCCTATGTCGTCGAGGAGAACGTGCTTGCAGCCCGCGTGGTGCGGCTGCACGGCGGGCAGGCCGAGCAGGCGAGCCGCTTCGCCGGTTTGAGCGGCTCACTGCGCCGCCTGGCGATGAAAACCGCCGTTGCGCAAGCGTCCATCACGCCCCTGACCCACATGCTGGCGGCGCTCGCGTTGTCCATCGTGATCAGCATTGCACTGTGGCAAAGCCGGGACGGCATCACCGTGGGCACCTTCGCTTCGTTCATCACCGCAATGTTGATGCTGATCGCACCGATCAAGCGGCTCTCGGAAGTGGCAAGCCCGATCTCACGTGGCCTGGCCGCGGTGCAGCGCGCCATCGACCTTGTCCAGAAGACCCCGCCGGAAACCGGCGGCGACTACGCACCAGGCCGCGCGCGCGGGCACATCGAGTTGCAGGATGTCGGCGTGCGCTACCGTGAGGATGGCCCGCCCGCTCTCGATGGCGTCTCACTCGCTATCGAGCCGGGGCAGGTAGTGGCCCTGGTCGGACCCTCCGGCTCCGGCAAGACCACACTGGCAAACCTGCTGCCCCGCTTTGTGCTGCCCACCCGCGGCCGCGTGCTGCTGGACGGCTGCGATGTAGAGCTATGGCGGCTCGACGCACTGCGCAGCCAGTTTGCACTCGTGAGCCAGGACGTCGTCATGTTCAACGACACGCTGGCCGCGAACATCGCTCTCGGGGGCGAGCCCGACCATCGACGGCTGGCCGACTGCGTGAGGGCGGCCAACCTCCAGGATTTTGTGGCGGCGCTGCCCGAGGGCCTGCAGACGGTGACCGGCCACAACGCCATGTCGCTCTCGGGTGGCCAACGCCAACGCCTTGCGATCGCCCGTGCCCTCTACAAGGACGCTCCCGTGCTGATTCTGGACGAGGCCACTTCCGCCCTCGACACGGTTTCCGAACGACTGGTACAGGAAGCGCTGCAGCATCTGATGGTGGGCCGCACCACGCTCATCATCGCGCACCGGCTCTCCACGGTCGAACATGCCGACCGCGTGGTCGTGCTGGACGAGGGCCGCCTGGTGGAGCAAGGGAGTCACGCTGAACTGCTGGCGCGCGGCGGGCTCTATGCGCGCCTGCACGCGCTTCAGTTCACATCGGCATGACGATGGACCCGTCCGCAGTTCACGACGTCGGCACCCCGCCCTCGCGCGCGTGGCAGAACATGGTGGCCGTCGCACTGGCCGTCCTGGGCTTCTCCGCGCCCCTGTCGACCGCCGGCGTGGCCGTCGCATTGGTGGCGCTGGTGGTGCTGGCACTCGCGCGCGCCCCGGCGGTGTGGCGGCTTGCACCGTGGAAAGAGCCGGTGATGGGGGCGGGGCTCCTGCTCCTGGCGTTCATCGCCGCGCACACCCTCTGGCTCTCGGGCTGGACCGAAACAACGCTCCATACGATCAATCGCTACCACGAGCTGCTATTTGCACCGCTGCTGCTCGTGTTGATGCAGGACGCTCGCCACCGGCGCCTGTTCGTACGCGCGCTTATTGCCGGTGCCGTACTGCTCTCCATCGTCCATTGGGCGTCCCTGCTGGAGCCCGAATTGCGCGACGTGTTGCACTCCCGCCGCATTTCTGCCGGCTTTGCTTTGGCTGTATGCGCTTTCATCGTATTGATGCGAGCGCGCGGCGCGGCCAACCCCTGGCCTCGCCGTGCGCTGTCGGCATTTCTCGCGCTGACGGTCATGTACGCCATCGACGGGCGCACCGGCCACGTGGTCCTGCTGGCGCTTGCTTCCTGGGCGGCGTGGATGCACAGCCCGCCGCGCTTGCGGTGGGCGTCCGCCCTGGGGGGCCCGGCGGTGCTGATCATCCTGGCGATGAGCTCTTCCGCCGTGAGCAACCGCCTGCAAGAGACCATGAGCGGCACCGCACGTTCCGGACCGCAGCACGAACTGAGCCCCACCGGGGTTCGCGTGGAACTGCTGCGGCTTGCCGGCGACCTGGCCCGAGAGCACGCCATCGCGGGAGTAGGCTTCAGCAACTACGCCCAAGCACACGAGCGGGCGGCCCTGGCCCGCCACGCCAACGATCCGGCCATCCTCCAGGAATATTGGATCCGCGCCACCAATCCGCACAACGAGTACCTGATGCAGTTGGTGGGTGGTGGCGTCCTGGCCCTGCTCCTGTTCGTCACCTGGCTGGGGCTGACCTTCCGCGCGGCACTGCGTGTCCCCGCATCGGCCGCCTCCGCGGGAATGCTGGCCGGAGTCGCGCTGGCTTTCGCAATAGGGAGCCTTTTCAATTCCATGCTCATGGACTTTGTCGAGGGGCATCTCTACATTGCGCTTGTCGCGTGGCTGCTGGCCGAGCGCAGGGACCCGGCGTCCGATGTGCCGGGACACCGCGACGTGAGGCGCGTGCTGGTCATCGCGACGCGACAAATCGGTGATGTCCTGCTCACCACACCGCTCATCCGAAAGGTTCGCGGCCGCTGGCCCGGCGCTCGCATCGAGGTGCTGGGATTTTCCGGCACGCTCGGCATGCTGCGCGGAAATGCCGACGTGGACGCCCTGGTCGAGACCCCTTCTCGCCCCGGCTGGCTCGGCTTGTGCGCCCTGGTCGCAAGGCTGTGGCGCCGGTATGACCTCGCCCTGGTCACCGACCCTGGGGATCGCGCCCACTTGCTGGGCTGGGTCGCGGCGGGGTGTCGCAACGGCATCATTCCCGCCGCGAGCGGCAGCAACTGGTGGAAGCGCATGCTGCTGGATCAAGTCGTCGTGGCAGCGGGCGATCTAGGTACCGTCCATGTGGCGACAGAGAAGCAATCGCTGCTTGCCGCTTTGACCGATGCGGGTGCCGAGCCTGCGACCGCTGTGATCCCTCCGGCCGCCGCGCCGCTGCCCGCCGCGGCCAGCGCCGCGCTTGCGCCCGACGCCGTCGTCATCCATGCGCCCTCGATGTGGCCCTACAAACAGTGGCCCCTGGGCCACTTCGAGTCGCTCGTCAAGGCGCTGCTGGCCGACGGCCGGCAGGTGGTGCTGACGGGGAGCGCCGGTGAACGCGACCAGTCATGCGTGGCGCAGTTGCGCGCGCTGGCGCCGCCGCCGCAACTGCTCGACCTGTCGGGACAGCTGGATTTCAATCAGTTGGTCACCCTGTTCCAGGGTGCCGCGCTCTACATCGGGCCCGACACTTCGGTCACGCATCTAGCCGCAGCCACGGGGGTGCCGGTCATTGCCATATTCGGCCCGACCAATCCCATGCGCTGGGCCCCGTGGCCGCGGCGCTCGGACGAGCCGATCGCCTTTGTTCGTGCGAAAGCCGCGCAACAAGTGGGCAATGTCACGGTGCTGCAAAGCGGGTTGCCATGCGTGCCGTGCGGCCGTGCCGGCTGCGAAGACCATCGGCAAAGCCGCAGCGACTGCCTCATCGACATTACGCCGCAGCAAGTCCTCGAACAGGCTCGAGCGCTGCTGGCCTCGCGGCGCTGAGCGCGGCGCTTATCTCCACTCGATGGCGGCTCCGTGGCACACACCGTGCATGGAAATCCCGTAGGCCGCGACTTCCTTGTCGCGCCATACCTTGATCTGGCGGTTGCGCCTGAACTTGTCCAGCTTGCGGTCAAGCCACGACTTTCGCAGCAGCCGATAGTTGTGCCGATAGGCCAGCCCGTCGCCCTCACGCAGCCCACGGTCTTTCTTCATGGCCAACTGCGTGATCGAGCCGAAATGGTGAATCCACGATGCGCCAGTGGTACCCGCCGGCACCCGGGCCTTCGACATTTCGTGGAAGAAGATGGTGTCTTCGTAGCCCAGCAGCTTGGGCACTGGCCGAAAATAACCGATGTCCATCCACACCGATTTATGGATGGCCATGCACACGGCGTGGCACCAGCCGCGGCGCATGGCATCGCGCATACGCGCGCCGGCGTCGGGCGCGAAGGCGGCAAAATCGTAGCCGAGCTTGCCTTCCACCATGGCCGGCGATATCACGCGCACGCCATGCTCCCGCGCCTTGCCGATCAGGCCTTCGACCCATCCGGGGCTGACCAGCACGTCGTTGTTCATGACGATGGTCCACTCGGCCTGCAGCGCCAGCGCGCCCTGGTTCCAGGCCACGCCGCAGCCGAGGTTGTCGGCGTTGAAGATGCGGCCGCCCAGTGGCAGAGCGGACAGGTAGCCTCGCGTTTCGTCTTTCGAGGCGTTGTCCACCACGACCAGCCGATCCAACGGCGTACCGGAGCGATGCATGCTCTCGATGCACTGCCGGGTGTAATCGACCTGCCCATGGCAGGCGAACGTGATGGCGTAGCTGTTCTTGTCCATAACCCCAGCTCAAAGCAGGACGATGTCGTATTGCTCCTGGCCCATCGCGCTTTCGCTCTGCAGCGAGATCGGCTTGCCGATGAAGTCCGACAGCCCCGCCAGGTGCTGGCTCTCCTCGTCCAGGAAAAGCTCGATCACCTTGGGCGACGCCACCACGCGGTACTCGCGCGGGTTGAACTGCCGGGCTTCCCGCAGAATCTCGCGAAGGATGTCGTAGGCCACGCTACGCGCGGTCTTCACCGTGCCCTTGCCCTGGCAGGCTCCACAAGGTTCGCACAGCATGTGGGCCAACGATTCGCGCGTGCGCTTTCTCGTCATCTCGACCAGCCCCAGCTGCGAAAAGCCGCCGGCCATGGTCTTGGTGCGGTCGCGGGCGAGCTGCTTGCGGAACTCGGCGAGCACCGCCTCGCGGTGGTCCTCGCGGCCCATGTCGATGAAATCCACGATGATGATGCCGCCCAGGTTGCGCAGGCGCAGCTGCCGCGCGATCGCCTGCGCGGCCTCCAGGTTGGTCTTGAAGATCGTATCGTCGAAGTTGCGCGCGCCCACGAAGCCACCGGTGTTGACGTCCACCGTGGTCAGCGCCTCGGTCTGGTCGACGATCAGGTAGCCGCCGGATTTCAGCTCGACGCGCCGGCCCAGCGCCTTGGCGATCTCGTCGTCGATCGAGAACAGGTCGAAAATCGGCCGCTCGCCCTTGTACAGCGCCAGGCGCTCGGCGGCGGCGGGCATGAACTCGCGCCCGAACGCCTGCAGGTGGGCAAACTGCTCGTGCGAGTCGATGCGGATGGTCTGGGTCTCCTCGCTCACCAGGTCGCGCAGCACCCGTTGCAGCAAGCTCAAATCCTGGTGCAGCAGCGACATCGGCGGTAGCCGGCTAGCGGCTTCGCGGATGCGCGCCCAGGTCTTGCGCAGGTAGGCGATGTCCTCGGCCAGCTCGGCGTCGCAGGCGTCCTCGCCGTTGGTGCGCAGGATAAAGCCGCCGCCCGGCTCGCCGACCAGGGCCTGCAGGCGGGAGCGCAATGCCTCGCGCTGCTCGGCGGGAATCTTCTGCGAGACGCCTATGTGGTCGTCCTGTGGCAGGAACACCAGCAGGCGCCCGGCGATGCTGATCTGCGTGGACAGCCGCGCGCCCTTGGTGCCGATTGGGTCCTTGATGACCTGCACCATGAGTGCCTGGCCCTCGAACACCTGCTTTTCGATAGGCACCTGCGGCAGGGTGTTGCGCACGAAACCCGGCGGCTCGCCATCGGGCTGGCGGTGCCAGACGTCGGCCACATGCAGGAACGCCGCGCGCTCCAGGCCGATATCGATGAAAGCCGATTGCATGCCGGGCAGAACCCGCGCCACCTTGCCCAGATACACGTTGCCGACCAGGCCGCGCTCGAGCGTGCGCTCCACGTGCAGCTCCTGCACGGCGCCGTTTTCGACGATGGCCACCCGCGTTTCCTGTGGAGACCAATTGACCAGGATGTCCTGCTGCATGCTCTGAGAATAACTCACCGCAAGGTTGAGGAGCAGCTTTGATAAACTCAAAAGGCGTCACAGAGCAGTACCCATGAATCCTTCCCCGCCGTCTTCCGTTTTCCTCCAGGGCGGCCATGAAATGGGGCAGCGAATCCGCGACTTCGATTGGGCTTCCCACCCCCTGGGGCCTCCGCACCAGTGGCCGCCGGCGCTGCAGATGGCTCTGAATCTGTGCCTGAATTCGAGTTTCCCGACGGCCATCTACTGGGGCCCCGAGCTTCACGTGCTGTACAACGATGCGTGGTCCGTCATCCCCGCCGAGCGCCATCCGTGGGCGCTTGGCCGGCCCGCGCGCGAGGTGTGGTCGGACATCTGGAGCGTGGTGGGCCCGCAACTCGCGCAGGTGATGGCCACCGGCCAAGGCATCGCGCAGTTCGAGCAAATGCTGCCGATGGAGCGCGGCGGCGTGGCTCGCGAAACGTGGTGGAATTACAGCTTCACGGCGCTGCGCAACGCCGACAACACCATCGGCGGCGTGTTCAACCAGGGCAACGAAATCACGGAAACAGTCCTGGCCCGCCGGCAGCGCAAGGCGGAGCTCGCGCGCTTGCGCGGCTGGTTCCGCCAGGCGCCCGCACCCATCGCCCTGCTGCGCGGCCCAACGCACGTGTTCGAGATCGCCAACGACGCGTACATGGCACTCGTGGGCGGGCGCGACCTGCTGGGCAAAACGGTGAAGGACGCGCTCCCCGAGGCCGACGAACAGGGCTTCGTCGCGCTGCTCGACGAGGTTTACCGCACTGGCAAACCCTACCTTGCCGCCTCGGCCTCAGTCAAGCTACAGCGAGCGCCGGACCAGCCGCGCGAAGAGCGCGTGCTCGACTTCATCTACCAGCCGGTGGTGGACACTGCGGGACAGGTCGACGGCATCTTCGTGCTCGTCACCGACGTCACGGACCGCGCACGCGCCGAGAACGCCCTGCGGTTGTCGAACTGGCAGCTGGCCGAGGAGCGCGCGCGCCTGGCGGCCACCGTCGAAGCCGAGCAGCGGGCCCAGGCCGCGCTGCGCCGGTTCAACGAGACGCTGGAGGCGCACGTCAAACGGGGCAAACCACCCGACCGCTGACGCTTCAGCGGGTTGCGCGAACGCCGAGTTCGCGCAGCAACAGTGCCGTCTCGTACATGGGCAGTCCCATGATGCCGGAGTAGCTGCCGCTGATGTGTGAAATGTGGGCAGAGGCCCTCCCCTGGATCGCGTACGCGCCCGCCTTGCCCATCGGCTCGCCGCTGGCCACGTAATCGCGGATGTGCGCCGGCGTCCACACGGCGAAGGTGACGCGCGAGTCGCTCAGGGCTTCCCTGCGCCTGCGCCCCGCCTGCGCGGCGATGGCCGTGAGCACCCTGTGCGTGCTGCCGGACAGCTCGCGCAGCATGCGCGCCGCGTCTTTCGCATCGGCCGGCTTGCCGTAGATCGTGCGGCCCAGCGCGACGGTGGTGTCTGAACAGAGGATGGGTGCGGGCGGCAGGCGGAGCTTCTTCAGGCGAGCGATGGCGGCGTCCAGCTTCAGCGCCGTGACGCGTCTGACATAGCGGGCCGGTGCTTCGCCAGGCAGGACCTCTTCGAGCGACTCCGTGTCCTCGCCAGGGTCGGGCAGGAGAAGCTCGTGCTTGATGCCAAGCTGTTCCAGGAGCTGGCGTCGGCGCGGGCTTTGCGAGGCGAGGTAGATGAACATCGGCCTTGTCATGCCGGACTCGATCCGGCATCCATCGCGGCGCGCCAACATGGATTGCGGGTCGAGCCCGCAATGACGGCGCTGTTATTCACGATGGTAGGGATGGTTCGCATTGATGGACCATGCGCGATAGAGCTGCTCGACCAGCAGCACGCGCACCATGGCGTGCGGCAGGGTCAGGTCGGACAGGCGGATGCGCTCGTGCGCGGCCTGTTTGAAGCCCGGGTCCAGCCCGTCGGGGCCGCCGATCACCAGCGCCACGTCGCCGCCCTGAAGCTGCCAGCCCTTGAGCCTCGAGGCGAGCGCCATGGTGGTGAGTGCCGTGCCGCGCTCATCCAACGCCACGACGTGCGTGCCTTTGGGGATCGCGGCCTCGATACGCTGGCGTTCTGCCGCGTACAGCGTTTCCAGTGTCCTGGAGGCGCGCGGCTCGGTCTTGACAGCCTTCAGCTCCACCCGCAGCTCAGGCGGAAAGCGCTTGGCGTAGTCGTCCCAGGCGGTCTGGGCCCAGTCGGGCACCCGCTGGCCGACCGCCACGACCATGAGCTTCATTTCTTGCGGGTCGGGGTCTTGCGGGTCGGGGTCTTGCGAGTCGGGCTCTTCCCTGCTGCGCTCTTCCCTGCTGCGCTCTTGCCCGCAGCACTCTTGGCCGCAGCGCTCTTGGCGGAGGGCCGGCGCGTGGGAACGATGTATTTCTTGGCGGGCGCTTTTTTCACAGGCGCCTTGGCCGCCGTTTTTGCCGGGGTGGTGCCACGGCCGGTGCTGCCGGCTGCCCCCGTTTTCTTCGCAGTTGCCTTTGCTGCAGGTTTCGCGGCCGCCTTCGTGGCTGGCTTCTTTGCCGCGGATTTCATCTCGGGCTCGGCCGTTGCCGGCTTCGGTGCGCCGAATTTCAGGCGCACCGGCTTTTCGCCCCAGATCTCTTCGAGATGATAGTACGTTCGGATCGCCGGTTGCATGATGTGCGCCACTGCCGCGCCGCAATCCACGATGATCCACTCGCCGTTGTCCTCGCCTTCGATGCGAGGCTTGGGAAAACCTGCCTCACGCACGGCGTCTCGCACGCTGGAGGCCAGTGCCTTGGTCTGCCGGTTGGAGGTGCCCGAAGCGACGATCACGCGCTCGAACAGCGGCGATAGATGCTCGGTATTGAAAACCTGGATGTCGTGCCCTTTGACGTCCTCCAGTCCATCGACGATGGCTCGCTGGAGTCTTTGGGTATCTTTTCTTGCGGCGGCTTCTTGGGTCATCAGGCGGGTTGGTAAAGGGAATGTTGGGCAATATAACGTGCAACGCCCGGCGGGACCAGATGGTCGATCCCTTCATGGGCGGCAACGCGCTCGCGAACCTCGGTGGCGCTCTCGGGCATTTCGGGCAGGCGCAGCAGCTTCAGCTCGGCTTCAGCCGGCAAGGCGCGAGGCGCGTCGGCGTCGGTGGACGCCCGTGCGGCCATGCAGATCGTGGCCAGCGCGGGAATGGCTTGCCACTCCCGCCAGCGGGTCAGCGAGACGGCCTGATCTTCCCCCATGATGAGGAAAAGCTCGGCCTGCGGCTGTTCCGCCTTCAGTTCGCGCAACGTGTCTATGGTGTAGGTGGGGCCGGGGCGGCGCAGTTCGCGGTCGTCGATGACCGTGTGCGGCAGGTCGCCGAAGGCCATCCGTGCCAGCGCCAGGCGATGCGCAGGCGGGCTGAGCGTGTTGGCCTTGTGCCACGCGTCGCCGGTGGGGAAGATTCGCAGTTCATCGAGCAGCAACTGATCCACCGCGGCGCGGGCCAGTGCAACGTGAGCCAGGTGCGGCGGGTCGAAAGCGCCGCCGAACACACCGACCCTTTTGGCGACATCCGTCAAACCCAGTCCCTCCGGACCAGGAATTTCTTGTACAGGTCGTCCTCGGGCGAGCCGGGACGCGTCTGGCGTTGGTAGGCCCAGCTCGCGAGCGGCGGCATGGACATCAGGATCGATTCGGTGCGTCCGCCCGATTGCAGGCCGAAATGCGTTCCACGGTCCCACACCAGGTTGAACTCGACATAGCGGCCGCGCCGGTACAGCTGGAAGTTGCGCTCACGGTCGCCGTACGGCGTTTCCTTGCGTATCTTCAGGATCGGCATGTAGGCATCCAGGAACGCATCGCCTACCGAGCTGATGAGCGCGAAGCTGTTCATGAAGCCGCTCTCGGCAAAATCGTCGAAGAAGATGCCGCCGATGCCGCGCTGCTCGTCGCGGTGCTTCAGGTAGAAGTATTCGTCGCACCAGGTCTTGAAGCGCGGGTATTTGTCCGGACCGAATGGCGCCAGGGCGTTCTTGCACACGGAATGGAAGTGCATGGCATCTTCCTCGAAGCCGTAGTAGGGCGTCAGGTCCATGCCGCCGCCGAACCAGAACACCGGCTCGCCCTTCTCGGGTGTGGCCGTGACCATCCGCACGTTCATGTGCACCGTCGGCACATAAGGGTTGCGCGGATGGAAGACCAGCGACACGCCCAGCGCCTCGAAGCCCGACCCTGCCAACTCCGGCCTGTGCTGGCTGGCCGAAGGCGGCAGCCGCACGCCCACCACGTGCGAGAAGCCGCAGCCCGCCCGCTCGAACACCTTGCCGTCCTCCAGGATCATCGTGATGCCGTCGCCCTGCAGGGCCTCGCCCTTGCCCTTCTTCCACCTGTCTTTGGTGAACTTGCCGCCGTCCACTTCGGCGCAGGCCGTGGTGATGCGTTGCTGCAAGCCCTGCAGGTAATCCCGAACGCCGTCGATGTTGGTCATGAGTGCGTTCCGCGGATGGCGCGGTGGCCGATGTCGTGACGGTATTGGGCCCCCTCGAAGTGGATGGCGTTGGCCATCTCGTGGGCGCGCTGTTGCGCCGCCTTGACGGAATCCGCCAGCGCGGTGACGCACAGCACGCGCCCGCCCGAAGTGACGAGCACGCCGTCCTTGTGCGCTGTGCCGGCATGGAACACCATCGCGTCCTCCGCGGGCTTGGGCAGGCCGGTGATCGCGTCGCCCTTGCGCGGGCTGAGCGGGTAGCCGGCGGCGGCCATGACGATGCCCAGCGCGGCGCGGCGGTCCCACTGCAGCTCGACCTGGTCCAAGGTGCCTGAAGTGGCCGCCATCATCACGTCGAACAGGTCGGACTTCAGCCGCATCATGATCGGCTGCGTTTCCGGATCGCCCATCCGGCAGTTGAACTCAAGCGTCTTCGGGTGCCCTTGCGCGTCGATCATGAGGCCCGCATAAAGGAAGCCGGTGTATGGAATGCCGTCTTTTTCCATCCCCTTGATCGTCGGCAGGATGATCTCGCGCATGGCGCGGGCATGGACGTCGGGCGTCACCACGAGCGCGGGCGAATAAGCGCCCATGCCGCCGGTGTTGGGGCCCTGGTCGCCGTCCTGCAGGCGCTTGTGGTCCTGGCTGGTCGCGAGCGCCGTGACGTTCTTGCCGTCGCACATCACGATGAAGCTCGCTTCCTCGCCCTGCAGGAATTCCTCGACCACCACCCGCGCGCCGCCCTCGTTGTGCGAGACGCCGAGCTTGTTGTCCAACAGCATGAAGTCGATCGCCTCGTGCGCCTCGACCTCCGTCATCGCCACGACGACGCCCTTGCCCGCCGCCAGGCCGTCGGCCTTCACGACGATTGGCGCGCCCATCTTGTGCACGTACTCGTGCGCGGCCGCCGGGTCGGTGAAGGTGTGGTACTCGGCCGTGGGGATGCCGTGCCGCTTCATGAATGCCTTGGAGAAGGCTTTTGAACTTTCGAGCTGCGCGGCAGCCTTGGTGGGGCCGAACACGCGCAGGCCATGGGCGCGAAAGTCATCGACCACGCCGGCCGCCAGCGGCCCCTCTGGGCCCACCACGGTGAGCGCGATCTTCTGGTCGAGTGCCCACTGCCGAAGCTGGGGGATGTCGGTGATGTCCACGTTCTCCAGACGCGGATCGAGCGCCGTGCCGCCGTTGCCGGGTGCAACATACACCGCCTGCACCTTGTCCGACTGGGCGAGCTTCCAGGCCAGCGCATGTTCCCGGCCGCCGCCGCCGATGACCAGGACTTTCATTGACTGTCATTCCGGGCTTGACCCGGAATCCATGGTGGTGTGCTCGCAAAGGTGGATGCCGGATCGAGTCCGGCATGACAACAATCAATCATTCAATAATCTCAGCGTTGTGGAAGACGTCTTGCACGTCGTCCAGGTCTTCGAGCACGTCGAGCAGTTTCCGCATCTTCGCGGCGTCCTCGCCCGTCAACTCGATCGTGTTCTCCGGCCGCATCGTCACTTCGGCCACCTCAGGCTTCAGCCCTGCGGCTTCCAGCGCGTTCTTGACGGCTTCAAAGTTGCCGGGCGAGGTGATGACCTCGATGGCACCGTCCTCGTCGGCGATCACGTCCTCGGCGCCGGCCTCGAGAGCCACTTCCATCACCTTGTCTTCGCTGGTGCCGGGCGCCAGGATGAGCTGGCCCACGTTCTTGAACTGGAAGGCCACCGAGCCCGCGGTGCCCATGCTGCCGCCGTACTTGCTGAAGGCGTGGCGCACCTCCGCCACCGTGCGCACCTTGTTGTCCGTCATCGTGTCGACGAGGATCGCCGCCCCGCCGAAGCCGTAGCCCTCGTAGCGGATTTCCTCGTATTGCACACCTTCGAGGTTGCCGGTGGCCTTGTCGATGTTGCGCTTGACGGTGTCGGCCGGCATGTTGGCCGCCTTGGCCTTTTCCACGGCCAGCCTCAATCGGGGGTTCTGCCCCAGGTCTGCGCCGCCCAGGCGGGCCGCGACCATGATTTCACGGATGACGCGGGTCCAGATCTTGCCGCGCTTCTCGTCCTGGCGGCCCTTGCGGTGCTGGATATTTGCCCATTTGCTGTGTCCGGCCACTGGAAATCCTTCTTTCTTTGCAGTCGGCGCTATATTGGCGCCTTAGTCAGTTGGGGGCAGAGCAAAATGGGCATCGCCATTGTTGGTCTGTCCCACAAAATCGTTATTTTACTTTTCAAGCCATGGCCGAACCTTTCCTGATCGCGAAGAATGCGCAAACCGAGTGCGTTTTGTTGCCCGGCATGGCCAATCGCCATGGCCTCGTCACTGGCGCCACGGGTACCGGCAAGACCGTGACACTGCAGGCCCTGGCGGAGAATTTCTCCCGAATCGGCGTGCCCGTCTTCATGGCCGACGTCAAGGGCGACCTCACCGGCATCAGCCAGCCCGGCAAGATCGAAGGCAAGCTGGCAGAGGTGATCAAGGAACGCGGCCTCGCGGCGCGCGAGCCTTTCGCCTGCCCCACGACGCTGTGGGACGTGTTCGGCGAGCAGGGCCACCCGGTACGTGCCACCGTCTCCGACATGGGCCCGCTCCTGCTGGGCCGCATGCTCAATGTCAATGAAACCCAGGCCGGCGTGCTGCAATTGGTGTTCAAGATCGCCGACGACAACGGCATGCTCCTGCTCGACTTGAAGGACCTGCGGTCGATGCTGCAGTACGTGGGCGACAACGCCAAGGAGTTCACCACCCAGTACGGCAACATCAGCGCGGCCAGCGTCGGCGCGATCCAGCGCGGCCTGATGCAGGTCGAGGCGCAGGGCGGCGACAAGTTCTTCGGCGAGCCGATGCTCAACATCCAGGATTTCCTGCAGACAGACGACAAGGGCCACGGCGTGGCCAACATACTGGCAGCGGACAGGCTGCTCAACTCGCCGCGGCTGTATGCCACCTTCCTGTTGTGGATGCTGTCCGAACTGTTCGAACAGCTGCCCGAGATCGGCGACCCGGAAAAACCCAAGCTGGTGTTCTTCTTCGACGAAGCCCACCTGCTCTTCGACGAAGCACCCAAGGTGCTGATCGAGCGCATCGAGCTGGTCGTGCGCCTCGTGCGCTCCAAGGGTGTCGGCGTGTATTTCGTCACGCAGAACCCGCTGGACATCCCCGACAGCGTGCTGGCGCAGCTGGGTAACCGCGTGCAACATGCCCTGCGAGCCTACACTCCGCGCGACCAGAAGGCGGTCAAGGCCACCGCTCAGACGATGCGCCAGAAGCCCGGACTGGACATCGAGACGGCGATCACCGAGCTGCAAACCGGCGAGGCGCTGCTGAGCCTGCTGGACGTCAAAGGCCGCCCCAGCATTACGGAGCGGGCTTACGTGATTCCGCCTGGAAGCCAGATCGGGCCGATTACAGCGGCGCAGCGTCAGGCCTTGATTGCGAATTCGCTGGTTGCCGGCGTTTATGAGAAAACGATCGACCGCGAGTCAGCCCACGAAAAGCTGGTGGCGCGCGCCGCCGCGTTGCCCCCGGCGGGCGGCACGATCGCCGCACCCGGGGCCTCGGGCGCCGAGACGGGCGGCGGCCTGCTGGACGGCCTGCGCGACGCGGTGTTCGGCTCGACCGGCCCGCGCGGCGGCAAGCGCGAAGGCCTGGCCGAGAGCATGGCGAAATCGGCCGTGCGCAGCGTCGGCAGCGCCATCGGCCGCGAAATCATCCGCGGGGTGCTGGGCGGGATCGTGGGCAGCAGGCGGCGCTAAGGACTTGTCATGCCGGGCTCGACCCGGCATCCATTGTGGCGTGCCCCGATGGATTGCGGGTCAAGCCCGCAATGACAGTAGCTGCTGTAAAGTGCCTTTTTTGAGGGCTCTTGCATGCCAGTTGAAGCACCCCGACACATCCGCCTGACCTCCCACGCCGGTGGCTACGGCGCCCTGCCTATCGTCTGGGGCGCGCCGACCGCCGCGGAACGGGGGCCCATTGTCGGAACGACCACGCAGCGCAGCCACCGCAACGTTATCGGCACGCACAGCGGCTCCTACAGTGTGTACCGTGCCCTTGCCGTCGCGGCAGGCGCCCTCTCGCGCGAGCACAAGGCGGACCTCACCAACACCTCGCCCACCGACGTCATCGGCCCCTATCCGCAATGGACGGACGCCACCAAGATCGTCAGCCTCGATCCCTGGGGCGCGCTGGTCGCCGATGAATTTGCGGCCGAGCTGGCGGCGGGCTACGACATCCGCCCCACCATCGCCGTGACCCAGGCGCACGTGATCCTGCCCGAAGTGATCGAGGGCCTGCAGGCCGGGCGCCTCAAGGCCGACGGCACCGTGCTCACCGCCGGCGGCGCTGCGATGGTGACCAAGGCCGCGATCGAACCCGTGTGGTGGCTGCCCGGCGTGGCCCAGCGGTTTGGCTGCTCCGAGAACGACCTGCGCCGCGTGCTGTTCGAGGAAACCGGCGGCATGTACCCGGAACTGGTGACGCGCAGCGACCTCGAGGTGTTCCTGCCCCCGATCGGCGGGCAGACCGTGTACATCTTCGGCGACCCGCGCGATCTGGCCAACCCCGATGTCGAACTCACGGCACGGGTGCACGACGAGTGCAACGGCTCGGACGTGTTCGGCTCCGACATCTGCACGTGCCGCCCTTACCTCACCCACGCCATCGAGGAGTGCATCCAGGGCGCGCAGCGCGGCGGCGTAGGCCTGGTCTCTTACTCGCGCAAGGAAGGCCGGGCGCTCGGCGAAGTGACCAAATTCCTCGTCTACAACGCGCGCAAGCGGCAGGTGGGCGGCGACACGGCTGACCAGTACTTCGCGCGAACGGAGTGCGTTGCCGGCGTGCAGGACATGCGCTTCCAGGAGCTGATGCCCGACGTGTTGCACTGGCTGGGCATTCGCAAGATTCACCGCCTCGTGTCGATGAGCAACATGAAGTTCGATGCCATCACCAAATCGGGCATCGAGATCGGCGAGCGCGTGAACATCCCCGACGAGCTGATCCCCGCCGATGCCCGCGTCGAGATGGACGCCAAGGTGGCCGCGGGCTACTTCACGCAAGGGCCGGTGCCGGATGCAGAGGAGCTGAAGAAAGCCAAAGGCCGAGGGCTGGAAAAATGAACGAATCCGATTTCATCACGCCGCATGCGCAGTTCGAGGCGGCCGCAACGACCCTGGGCACCACCGCGGCAGTTCGCGAGCGGTCCACCCAGCTGGCGTCGCGGGCCCGCCAGGGCGAATCGTCGTGGTTCGTCATCGACGAAGGATTCATGGACACCGCCGCCGCTGCCGTGGCGGACGCGACCCGGAAGCGCTATCCCAGGCTTCACATCCCGGTCCACAGCCGCTGGCGGCATTTCGAGGCGGGTGGCGTGGATCGCAAGGCCGAGCTCGATCGCCTGCTGCACGACTTGCCGCACATCCTGCGCGGCCATTCGATGATCGACCTCACGGTGGTGAGTGTGCTGCTCGATGCCGGCGCCGGGCCCGACTGGAAATACGTCGAGCCGGCCACGGGCCAGACCTTCACACGCTCGGAAGGCCTCGCGGTCGCGAGCTTCCACGCCTTCACGGCGGGCCTGTTCTCCAGCGACAAGAAGCATCCCTGCCAGGTGGACTCCGAAGGGCTGCGCGCGTTGGTCACCGACCACCTGGCGTCTGCGTTCCAAGTCAGCGAAACCAATCCCCTGGTCGGCATCGAGGACCGGGCGATCCTCCTGCGCCGCCTGGGCGAAGTGATGGCGGAGCAACCCGAGGTGTTCGGCGACATCGGGCGGCCCGCCGGCCTGTTCGACACCATCATCAGCCCGCTGGGCCCGGAGCCGCCGCACACGGCCACCGTCAATGCGCACACCATCCTGTCGGAGCTGTTGCGCACGCTCTCGGGCATCTGGCCGGCCAGCAACTTCATCGGCGACATGCCCCTGGGAGACTGCTGGCGTCATGCGGCCGTCAGGGGCGAAGGCCTGACCGACGGCTGGATCCCCTTCCACAAGCTCTCCCAATGGCTCACCTATTCGCTGATCGAGCCGTTCGCGTGGTCGGGCGTGCAGGTGAACGGCCTCGACCAGCTCACGGCCCTGCCCGAATACCGCAATGGTGGCCTGCTGATCGACAGCGGCCTGCTGCGCCTGCGGGACGAGGCGATGGCACGGCAAATCTGGCGGCCGGGCGACGAGATCATCGTGGAATGGCGGGCGCTGACCGTGGCGCTGATGGACGACGTAGCCCGCGCCGTGCGCCACCAGCTACGATTGGGTGAATCCCAACTGCCCCTGGCCTGTGTACTGGAAGGCGGCAGCTGGGCCGCCGGCCGCGAGCTGGCGCAGCGCCTGCGCGGCGGGCTGCCGCCCCTTCGCGTGGCGAGCGACGGAACCGTGTTTTAAGGTATTGTCATTCCGGCCGTGTTTTAGGATTGTCACTGCGGCCGTGTTTTAGGATTGTCACTGCGGCCGTGTTTTAGGATTGTCATTGCGGCCTTGAGCCGCAATCCATGGCGGAGTATTGCTTCATTTGTTGCATGGATCCCGGGTCAAGCCCGGGATGACAAAACACTGGGAAAAGAAAAATGGGCAATGTCCACCTGATCGAACACCCGCTGGTGCAGCACAAGCTGACACTGATGCGCAAGAAGGAAGCCAGTACCAACAGCTTCCGGCGTCTGTTGAATGAGCTCGCGATGCTGATGGCCTACGAGGTCACGCGCGACATGCACATGCAGGACATCGAAATCGAGACCCCGCTGGAGAAAATGACCGGGAAGGTCATCGACGGCAAGAAGCTGGTTTTCGTCTCCATCCTGCGCGCGGGCGGCGGCATTCTGGACGGCATGCTGAGCGTGGTGCCGGGCGCGCGCGTTGGCCACATCGGGCTGTACCGCGACCCCAAGACGCTGACGGCCGTCGAGTATTACTTCAAGATGCCGCAGAACATGCACGACCGTGACGTGATCGTGGTCGATCCGATGCTGGCCACCGGCAACTCCGCCATCGCCGCCGTGGAGCGCCTGAAGGAATTGCGGCCCAAGTCGATCAAGTTCGTCTGCCTGCTCACCTGCCCCGAGGGCATCAAGGCGCTGCAAACCGCGCACCCCGACGTGCCGATCTACACGGCCGCCATCGACCGCCAGCTCAATGACCACGGCTACATCCTGCCAGGCCTGGGCGACGCCGGGGACCGTATCTTCGGCACGAAGTAGGTCTTGTCATTGCGGGCTCGACCCGCAATCCATGTAGCCGCGCCACCATGGATGCCGGATCAAGTCCGGCATGACAGCCGTTAGAGTTCCCGCCATGCTGAATATAAGAACACTAGCCGTCCTGCTGGCGTCTGTATGCGCAACCGCAACAGCCGCCCCCTTCACCCCCGCCAACGACAGCGACATCGTCGAACGCCTCCCCGCCAGTGCGAGCGACCCCTCAGTCCGTCGTGTCGATTCCCTTCGCAAGCAACTCGCCGCTCGCCCCCACGACAACGCGCTGCGCGTGGAGATCGCCCGCCGCTACTTCGACCTGGCCATGGCGCAGGGCGATCCACGCTACGTTGGATACGCCTCCGCCACGATCGCGCCGCTGGCCGCATCGTCGGCAAGCGACGCGCAGTACTGGCTGGTCAAGGGCCTCATCCAGCAATACAGCCATGACTTCAAAGGCGCGCTCGACAGCCTGGCCAAGGCGCGCGAACTGAATCCGCAATCCGTCGAGGCGACCGCCTGGCGCTCCGCCATCCACATGGTGCAGGCGAACTACAGCGAGGCCCTGTCCGAGTGCACGCGCCTCGTCCCGAACGCACACCCCCTGCATGCGCAAGGCTGCACAGCCTACGTGCAGGCCAGCACTGGCCAGCTGGCACCGGCCTACGAAGCCTTGGGCAAGGCTTTGACCGCCGGCGCGGTTGCGCCCGAGCTCGCGCTGTGGACGCGCACGCGCCTGGCTGAAATGGCCATCCGCCTGCAACGCTTCGCCGAGGCCGAGGCCCATTTCAAGGAGGCCCTGGCGCTGGGCGTGACCGATCAGTTCCTGCTGGGCGCGTATGCCGACTTCCTGCTGCAGCAAAAGCGCCCGGAGGAGGTGCTGACGCTGCTGGCCGGCTGGGAGCGATCCGACATCCTGCTGCTGCGCCTGGCGCTGGCCGCGCGCGCCGCCAATGACACACGTGCCGCGGATTGGGCTTCGCAACTGCGCGAGCGCTTCGCCGCCGCGGCGCTGCGCGGTGACCGCCTGCACGAACAGGAGGCCGCGCGCTTCGAGCTGGACATCGAGGGCAATCCCACGAAGGCGGTGGACCTGGCCACCCGCAACTACCAGGACCAGAAGGAGCCGCGCGACGCCGAAATCCTGATGCGCGCCGCCCTGGCCGCCAAGCAGCCGCGGGCCGCCACGCCCGCCGTCGCCTGGCTGCGCGCGAACAAGTACGAGGACCCGCAGCTGGCAGCCCTGGCCGACAAGCTCACCACTCCCGGAGCCGCGCGATGAAGCGCTGGTTCCTCATCTTGCTCGCGCTGGTCTTGCACGCGTCCGCCTGGGCGCACAAACCCAGCGACAGCTACCTCACGCTGCGCGCCACGGCCGGCAGCGACGACATCGCCGTGCGCTGGGACATCGCGCTGCGCGACCTGGACTACGTGCTCGAACTCGATCGCGACGGCAACGGCGCGCTCACCTGGGGCGAAGTGCGCCAGCGCGAGGGCGACATCACGCGCTACGCAACCACGCACCTCGCGCTCACGGCGGCGGACAAGGCCTGCCACTGGGAAACCGCCGGCCCGATGATGCTGGACAAGCACAGCGACGGCACCTACGCCGTGCTGGCGCTGGCCGCGAAATGCGAGAGCCTCGAGAAGGGCCTGCGGGCGCGCTACTCCCTGCTGTTCGACGTGGACCCGTCCCACCGCGGCCTGGTGCAATGGATCGCCCCGGACGCCACCGGATCGCAGGCCCTGGTGTTTGGCACCGAGTCGGCCGAGCAGGCGCTGCAAGTCAAGGCACCCAGCGCCTGGGAGACACTGCAGCAGTACGTCGTCGAGGGCATCTGGCACATCTGGATCGGCTTCGACCACATCCTGTTTTTGTTGTCGCTGCTGCTGCCCGCGGTGCTGGTGCGGCGCGCGGGCGACTGGCAACCGTCCGGCAGCTTGAAGGATGCGCTGGTCGAAGTGCTCAAGGTGGTGACGGCGTTCACGCTCGCCCATTCGATCACGCTCAGCCTGGCCGCGCTGCAGGTGATCACCCTTCCGTCACGGCTGGTGGAATCCACGATCGCGCTGTCGGTCATGGTGGCCGCGCTCAACAACCTGCGCGGCACCATCGAGAAGCGCCGCTGGTTGATGGCATTCGTCTTCGGGCTGATCCACGGCTTCGGCTTCGCTTCCGTCTTGGCCGATCTCGGCCTGCCGCAGAACGCCCTGGTGCTCGCGTTGGTGGGGTTCAACGTAGGCGTCGAACTCGGCCAGATGGCGATCGTCGTCGCCTTCGTTCCCGTCGCGTTCTGGCTGCGCCGCACGCTGTTCTACCGCCACGGCGTGCTGACCTTCGGCTCCATTCTGGTGGCGTTGATCGCAGCGTATTGGTTCGTCCAACGCGCGTTCGATTTCCAGGGACCGTTGTAGGGTGGGCACCTGTGCCCACCGAGCGAGCGTCGGAATTGCCGGTGGGCCCGGGTGCCCACCCTACGTAAAGCTGCCTGCTCACCCGGCCAGCAACCGAGCCGCGTTCTTCGCCGCCGAACCGACGAATTTTCCGTAGCGCTCCAGGTGGGCCTTGGCCTCGGTGTCCGTCGGCTGCATGGAACGGATGCGGTGCGTGAAGGGGTCCAGACGCGAATTGAACTGAAACTCGCGCACCACCGGCGTGCGCGACCAGACATACTGGTTCGACAACTCGATCGCCATCATGCGCACCCAGTCCCGGGGCGTATCGGGCGCGGGGATGGGCCTGCAGATGCGGTTCTTCTCTTCGTCGTCCTCGAGCGACGCCTCCAAGTGCCCGATCAGTGACCAGCTGAAGGTCGGCTGGCTCAATCGCACCCACTGGGGCGTGATGCGGTTGCCTTCAAAAATCGGCTTCGCGCCGCGCGGCGGGATGCCGATTGCCGAACAGTCGATGTGCAGCATCTGCGGGCTGGTGGCGACGGTTCCCTGCTCCAGCACGATTTCATGCGGGTCGATGCGCCTGACACGTCCCAGGCGGACGATATGGCGAATGCGGCGCAGCTGCGCGAGCTCGCTGTCACTGACGAAGCCGCCGTGAAAACCTTCGGGCTTGACCGCCGGGTCGATGCGGCGGAACTCCCCGAGCGCCTCCTGCCGCTCGAACACTTCGTCCACGGTTGCGCCCTCGGCCAGCGACTGCACGCCGTTGGCGATGCTGGCCACCAGCCGGGGGAAGAACTCCTCACCCGGCTGGTAGGTCTCCCGGTTGATCCACCAATAATCGCGCGGCATGACCCAACGGATACTGTCCGGGTCGGCGCCGTTCTCGAGCAGCCAGAGGCAAGCGTCCATGCCTGTCTTGCCCGCCCCGATCACCACGTACGCGGCATGGGCCGCGGCCATTCGAGGCAGTTCGCTCGAGGGCACGCACGTCACGCCTTCGGCAACGCTGTAGGGCGGGGGGCGCATGGCGGGTGTCACCGTCTTGGAGAAGCTGGCGTCCACGATCTTGCGCGCCCTGATCCTGCGCTGGCGGCCGGTGATCCGTGAGGTGACGACGCCCTCCTCGTCCACCTCGCTCATCGGCAGGTAGTGCACCCGCCCTGTCGGCAGGAATTGCTGGCGCATCACGTTGTCGAAATAACTGGAGACCTCGGCGCCCGAGGCCAGCTCGTAATAGCCCTTGTTCAGCCCTGTCTGGTCGCGAGCGTTGACCCCAACGCGCGCGAATTGACACCATAGAAAGCCGAAGGCTGGTGCAGGCGCACGAAAGGATAGGCGCTGTTCCAGTGGCCACCGGGCCGGTGTTGCCGATCGACGATCGCCAACGTGGATTTCGAGTTCGTCACCAGCGAGTCCGCAAACGCCATTCCGCAGGCGCCGGCCCCCATGATCAGGTAATCCACTTCGAAATCCTGCTCATGCATGGGCTGCTCCTGGTTGGCTGGTCATTGTTGTTGGCATCGGCCGAAAGATCAAGAGTCCGATGGCCGTGACCGGCAAGCCCGTGGCATGCCAAGATAGTGGAATGCTCGACCTGCTCATCACCAACGCCAGCCTGCCCGACGGCCGCACCGGTATGTCCGTGGCGGTGAGCCAGGGCAAGATCACCGAAGTGGCCGAGGGCCTGCACGCCCCGGCCCGGGAATCCATCGACGCCGGGGGCCACCTGCTCACCCCGCCGTTCTGCGACCCGCATTTCCACATGGATGCGACGCTCAGCTACGGCCTGCCGCGCGTCAACGAAAGCGGCACGCTTCTGGAAGGCATCGCGGTATGGGCCGAGCTCAAGCCGGCGCTGACAGCCGACGCAATCATCGAGCGCGCCCTCACCTACTGCGATTGGGCGGTGGCCCGCGGCCTGCTCGCGATCCGCAGCCATGTGGACACCAGCGACCCGAGCCTGCTGCCGGTGCAGGCCATGCTGGAGGTGAAGCGCCGCGTCGCGCCCTATATCGATCTGCAGCTGGTCGCATTTCCGCAGGATGGCGTGCTGCGCGTGCCCGGCGGCGTGAACAACCTCGAGCGCGCGCTCGACCTCGGCGTGGACATCGTCGGGGGCATCCCGCACTTCGAGCGAACGATGGCGGAAGGCGCCGCCAGCGTGAAGCTTTTGTGCGAGATCGCGGCCGAACGAGGCAAGCTCGTGGACATGCACTGCGACGAAACCGACGACCCGATGTCGCGCCACATCGAGACCCTCGCCTTCGAGGCGCAGCGTCTGGACCTGCAGGGGCGTGTCACCGGCTCGCACTGCACTTCCATGCACAGCATGGACAACTACTATGTGAGCAAACTGCTGCCGCTCATCGCCGAGAGCGGCGTGAGCGTCGTCGCCAACCCCCTCATCAACATCACGCTGCAGGGCCGGCATGATACGTATCCCAAGCGCCGCGGCATGACGCGCGTGCCGGAGCTGATGGCGGCCGGCGTCAACGTCGCGTTCGGCAACGACTGCGTGATGGACCCCTGGTACGGCATGGGCTCCGCCGATATGCTGGAGGTGGCGCACATGGGCCTGCACGTGGCGCAGATGACGAGCCAGAAGGGCATCCGCGCCTGCTTCGACGCCGTGACGGTGAACGCGGCCAAGGTGATGCAGCTGCAAGGCTACGGATTGGAGCCAGGGTGCGACGCGAGTTTCGTGCTGCTGCAGGCCAAAGACGCCGTCGAGGCGATCCGGGTGCGGGCAACGCGCCTGAAGGTGTGGAAGCACGGCAAGCTGCTGGCCGAAGCCGCGCCGGCCTCGTCGATGTTGAACCTGCCGGGGCGCCACGGCCCGGTTGATTTCCTGAAGGACCTTTGACTGCGCCATGCCGCTCGACCTCACTCGGATTCGCGCCCTGTGCTTCGACGTGGACGGCACGATTGCCGACACGGATGACCACCTCGTCGCGCAGCTGGCCGCGCTGCTGGATCGAGCGCCCCTGGTGAGCGGCCGCCGCGCCGAGCGGCTGGCGCGGCAGATCGTGATGGGCGCAGAAACGCCGGTGCATGGCGCCTATGCCTTGCTGGACCGGCTCGGCCTGGACGTGCCCGTCTGGCGGCTGCGCGCGCGCCTGAAAGCCGCGAAGGCGCGCGGCGTCGATCCGGGCCAGACGCGCAACATCGAGGCGATCGACGAAGTTCCGCACGACATGATGGCCGGCGTGCAGGAGATGCTCAAGACGCTCGCGAAGCACTACCCGATGTGCACGATCACGACGGGCGGCGCACCGCGCGTCGAGCGTTTTCTGGAGCACTTCGAGGTGCGAGACGTCTTCACGGCCGTGGTGGGCGCGCAAACCACGCGCCGGATGAAGCCGCACCCCGAGCCACTCTTCTACGCGGCTGGGGCGATGAAGGTCGCGCCCGAGGAATGCCTGATGATCGGCGACACCACCATCGACATTCGCACCGGCCGCTCCGCCGGCGCGCAGACCGTGGGCGTGCTGTGCGGCTTCGGCACCGAAGGCGAACTGCGCCGCACTGGCGCGGGGCTGATCCTGCGGACCACCTCCGACCTGCTGGCTGTGCTGATGCCCGAGGAAGACCCGCTGGGCAAGACCGCCAGCCCGAAAGAATAGGGGAACTTCATGTTCATCGGCCATTTCGGCATCGGCTTTGCGGCCAAACGCGTCGCCCCGCGCGTATCGCTGGGCACGGCTTTCCTTGCAGCGCAGTGGCTGGACCTTCTCTGGCCCACGTTGCTGCTCCTGGGCATGGAAACGGTGCGCATCGCCCCGGGCGCGACAGCCGTCACGCCCCTGGTCTTCGACCATTACCCTATCTCGCACAGCCTGCTCGCGGTGGTTTGCTGGGGACTGGCAGCGGGCGCGGTGTATGCATTGGCAAAGCACAACGTTCGCGGTGCGGTGGTCGTCGGCGTGCTGGTCGTCAGCCACTGGCTGCTGGATGCGATCGTGCATGCGCCGGATTTGCCATTAGCCCCCGGCTCGGCCACGTTGGTCGGGTTGGGGCTCTGGCAATCGCACGCGGCCACCCTGGCGGTGGAGATCCCGATTTTCGCCATCGGCGTCTGGCTGTACGTGACCTCCACTCAGGCAAATGACAAGTCAGGCCGCTGGGGGCTGGTCGGGCTCGTCGCCTTCCTCGCGCTCATCCATGCCGGCAACGTGTTCGGCGATCCACCGCCCAGCGCCACCGCCATCGCCTGGGTGGGGCAGGCCCAGTGGCTGCTGGTAGCCTGGGCCTACTGGGTGGATGCCCACCGCACGGTTCGAGGTGAGTCTATTGCCGCGGCGGCGATGCCGACCCGCCCATGACCGAGGTCGGGCTCGTGATCGGCGGCAGGGGCTGACCTACCAGCAGCGGCCAGCGCACGGGATAAACCTCGGCATCCGTGCCTGCTGCGACGATGGCCCTCTCCGGAGGTGGCGTCACGGACCACTGCGCCGGCGCCGAGTTCGAGCGTGGAATGATCCGAGCCACCGGCTTGTCGTAGCGTGTGAACCAATCGACCGGCCAGCGGCGTGCCAGCGCCGCTTCGGCCTGGGCTGTGGCGTTGGTCCCTGCACTCGCATTGGCGCCGAGGCCTACGTTGACTGTCGTGGGCGTGGCCGGAGCACTGACGCTTGCTGCCGCGGGTGCGGCACCCACGGCGGCACTCGTCGCTGGGCCGCTGCCGATGCCACTGCCACCGCTGCCCGCGCCGACGCCCGCTGTGCCGACGCCCGCCGATCCGGTCGTTCCGCCGGACCCACCGGAGCCTGAACCACCTACCCCAGCCCCGCCCGCGCCCGCGCTGCCGCCGGAATCTCCGCCGGAACCTCCTGTGCCACCCGCACCCGCGCCACCACCACCCGCACCGCCGCCGGAGCCACCGCCTGCACCGCCGCCGGAGCCACCGCCTGCACCGCCGCCGGATCCGCCACCGGAGCCGCCACCTGCACCACCGCCACCTGCACCACCGCCACCTGCACCACCGCCACCTGTGCCACCACCACCGCCTGCGCCGCCGCCTGCGCCTGCGCCGGCACCGCCTCCTGATCCACCACCTGCGCCACCTCCCCCGCCCGCACCACCTCCACCTCCGGCGCCACCACCACCTCCACCTCCGGCGCCAGCACCAGCTCCGCCGCCGCCACCGCCACCGCCGGCGGCCGCGTAACTGTCAAGGCTCAAGCTCAACCCAAAGGCGCCTGCGAGGCCACCGACGAGCACGGTGAGCGCGAATTTCTTTGAAACGGCATTCATGGTTCCCCCATTGCGAGTTGCTGCTGATTCGCCATGGTGTGCGGCTGTGTCTGCCAGTGGCGTAAGCGGCTTCCGGCGCGGGACACGGTGCGATTGGACGGGCCGCGTCAGCCAAAGCAGACTCAGCCCTGCGCAGGCAAGTGGCCTTCGGTCAACGCCACCAGCTCAAGACCCCTGCCGCGATCAACACTACGCCCAGCACGATCGCTATGCGTTCCCCGCGCGGCGCCAACTTCTCGATGGCAACGACGATGGACAGCGCGGCGATCCACGGCAGGTTCATCACGCCGCCGACGAACAGCAAGGCCATCACCGCCCAGCAGCAACCAGCGCAAAAGAGGCCATGGCGCAGGCCCATGCGGAAGGCGCCCGCGGCGCCCGTGCGCCACTCGCCCATCAGGAAGCCCGCAGGCGTGCGGCAGGCGTCAAGGCAGACCTTCTTGAGCGGAGTGAATTGATAGACGCCCGCGATGACCAGCAGAGTGCCGCTGAGCAGGGGCGACGTGCTGACGATCATCGGATCCACCCAGTCCATGGCTTGCAGCATCCACTGCAACGCCGTGGCCACCGCGCTGAAACCGGTCCACACCAGCAGGTAGGCGGCAATGAAAACGCGTGCGCGAGCCGGTTCGCCACCGGCCTCGCTGAGGCGAGCGAACACGAGGATCATCGGCAGTGCCGAGGGCAACATCATCGCGGTCATCATCACGGCCCACATGACGAAGACCGCCACGATGTTGAGCACGCTCCACTCGGGGACGCCGGGCATCGTCAGCTGGACCAGCGGATGGCCCATATCCACGGCGATCCAGGTGAGGAAGCCCCATGCGGCCACGCTGGCCGCCAGCACGGCCGTGGTCTGTCGCATCCTGCCCGCGGCAAGCAGCACCAGGCGAGGCGACAAGCCCGCGGAATCGGATGAATCCTGTTGCATGTGCGCTCTCCTTGCGGAATCCCGCAAACGATCCGCGCGTTCGCATGCTTTGTCAACTTGAAGCCGCGCGGATGCTCGCCTATTCTGCGAACTCGGTACTGGATTCCCGAACTGGAGGTGCACGATGGCTGCGTGGCAAATTTCCGGCGAATACATGGAGACCTGCAACTGCACACTGGTGTGTCCCTGCATCACGTCCAACCTCACGGGCAAGCCAACGGAAGGCGATTGCAAGGCCGCGCTGGCCATGCGCATCGACAAGGGCGCCAAGGACGGCGTCTCGCTCGACGGCGTCAAGTTCCTCGTGGTGATGCGCTCGCCCGGCCCGATGATCGAAGGTAATCTCACGGTCGGGCTGATCATCGACTCGGCCGCGTCGGACGCACAAGTCGAAGCCATCAGTGCAATTGCCAGCGGCAGCGTCGGCGGGCCCATGGCCGCGCTGGGACCGCTGGTGGGCAAGATGGCCGGCGTCGAGCGCAGCCCGATCTCCTTCGAGATCGACGGCCTGAACCGCACCGTGCGCGCCGGCAAGTTCATCGACCAGGCCTGCGAAGGGCTGCCGAGCGCGGCAAACCCCGACGAGCCCATTTGTATCGACAACACCGCGCACCCCATCTCCCCCCGCATTGCGCTGGCGAAGGCGACGCGCAGCGTGATGCACGCCTTTGGCATCGATTGGGAAGACAACACTGGAACGAGGAACGGCCACTTCTGGCCGTTCGCCTGGTCGGGCTGACACGTTCGCACGTAGGACCGTGGTCGCCGGTCGCGACCAGTCGATATGGAGGTGAATATGGCTAATCCAGTTGGCGTGACCGAGTTCAAGGTGAAATCACATGAATCGCCCGATGAGGTTCGCGCACCCAGCAAGACGCGGGTGGAGGTTGTTCAGCTCGAGGGGTACACGATCGGCAGGTTCAAGTTCGAGCCCGGTTGGAGGTGGTCGGAATGCATCAAGCCGGTCGCCAAGACCGACTACTGCCAGCTGTCTCACGTGGGGCATGCCTTCTCGGGCAGCATCAAAGTCAAGATGAAGGACGGCACCGAAAAGATCATCAAAGCCGGTGAGTCATACACCATCCCGCCGGGGCACGATGCCTGGGTCGAAGGCAACGAGCCGTTCGTTGCGATCGAGGTGATGAGCGCCGACGTGTTCGCGAAGCCGAACGTGTAGAGCTCAATCCGGCCAGGGCTTGTCCCGGAACGCCGCCACCAGGAACAGGCCCTGGCCGTCGCGGTCACCGAGTTCAAGCGCCGCGCCGGCGCGGCCCACGCCACAGTTGCAGGATTGCGCACGAGGACGGCCTGAGCGCGACGCCATGGTGACGCTTCACATCGAGGACAGCGAAACACGCGTGGGGTCGCAACGCGGTAATGAACCGCCCGACACCATCGTGCTTGCGATCGGGTACGCGGCGCAGGGGCACCTATCCTTCCGCCACGACCCACCCACACCCCTCGAACTCGAGAATGCCGTTGCCGTGGTGGAGGACGCGGTCATGGCGCTGTCCAAGCACCTTCCGCTGCCGTCGGAGCTGACCGGTACCGGCCCGACGTTAGAGGCAATTGCCGCGGCGGCAGGTAAAGTCGGTCAAGGCAGCGTCCGCATTGCGCTGGATGAAATTGAACGCTTATTCCAGCAGCTTGCGGCAGTGTCCGAGGGTCGGCCTGTTGCTTCGGGCGGCGTGCCGCCAGGCGCGGCCTACGCGGCCACGCTGGTCATCCTGCGCGAGTTCATGCACCACCTCGGCTTCGACTCGATCACCATGGAAGCCGGCGTCACTCCGACGTAATCCCATTCTTGCGGATCAACTCCCCGTACTTCGCAAATTGCGCCTTGGTCGCCGTGCCCAGCTCCTCCGGAGTGGTCCCCTTGGGCGTCAGGCCCTGGGCATTCAGCTTTTCTTTCACCTCCGGGTCGGCCAGCGCCATCTTCACTTCATCCGCCATGCGGTTCACGATGGCTTTGGGCGTGCCAGCTGGCGCCATCAGCGCAAACCAGGAATTGAATTCGAAGCCGGCCAGGCCAGAGTCGCTGACCGTCGGCACATCGGGGAACTGCGGCATGCGCTTGGGCGTGGTCACGCCGAGCAGCCGCACCTTTCCGGCCTTGATCAGCGAATTGACGGTGGCGATGCCCTGGAACCCGGCGTCCACCTCCTTGCCCGCCACGCCCATCGCGGCCTGCGTCGCGCCCTTGTAGGGCACGTGCGTCATCTGCACGCCGGCCTGCGAGGCGAACAGCGCCATGGCGATGTGCTGCGGGCTGCCGTTACCGCCCGACCCGTAGTTGATCTTGCCCGGCGCCTTCTTCGCGGCGGCGATCAAATCCGCCGCGCTCTTGATGGATGACTCGGTAGGCACCACGAGGCCCCATTCCACGGTGGCCACCAGCGAGACAGGCTCGAAGTCTTTCAATATGTCCCACGGCATCTTCTGCGTCATGTTGGGCACCATGGTCATGATGCTGTCGTTGAAGCCGCCGAAGGTGTAGCCGTCGGGCGCCGCCTTGGCCACGTTGCCTGCGCCGATCAGCCCCGCTGCACCGGGCTGGTTTTCGATAACGATGCCCTGGCCGAGGTTGCGCGAGAGCTTCTCGGCCACGATGCGCGCGGCGTTGTCCACCGCGCTGCCCGCCGCCAGTGGAACGATGAACCTGATGGGCTTGCTGGGCCAGGGCGCGGTTTGCGCGTGCCCCAGGCGGCCGGCGAAGGCGCCCAGGATCAACAGTGATAGAACCGCGATGCGGCGTTGGGTGTTCATGCTGCCTCCTTCTTCATGTGTCTTGCAAGCGTGCGATGCCCAGGTCACGGGCGACGGTGTCCAGCTGCGCCAGCAATGCCGACGAGAGCGCCAGGCCGTCGCGCTCGTTCGCGATGCGTTTGGCGTGGCTTTGCTCGCCCGGCAGCCAGATGCGGTCCACGCCCGGCATGCGCGCGCTGCCGCGCATCTCGCGCACCAGCTTGTCGACGCGGGCCTTGAATTCGTCGATATCGCCAAAGGCATCGGGGTCGATCGCCACGATAGCCTGGCCCGTGTTGGTGACGGAAACATCGTCCTTGTTGAAGTCGATCGTCTCGCTGCCCATGGCCGCACCATTCAACGTGCCGGCCAGGATGCCCACGATCAGCGCCAGGCCGTAGCCCTTGTAGCCGCCGATGGGCATCAGGAAGCCTTCCTCCGAGCGCCTGGGGTCCGTCAGAGGGTTGCCCTGCCGGTCGATCATCCAACCCACCGGCATCTGCTCACCGCGCTGCGCCTTGGCCTTCACCTTGCCATAGGCGGCGACGGTGGTCGCCATGTCAAGCACGATGGGCGCCTCCTGCCCGGCAGGCACGGCCACGGCGATGGGGTTGGTGGACAACAACATGTCCAGCCCGCCCCAGGGTGGCAGGTGGTTGGCGTTGCCGACCGCGTAGTACATGCCGATCATGTCCTGCGCCAGCGGCATGCGCGCGTACAGCGAGGCGGGGCCCGCGTGGTTGGACAGGCGCGCACCCACCCAGGCGATGCCTGCATTCTTCGCCTTGTCGATCGCGATCTGCGCGGCGCGCTGCATTACCAGGTGGCCCATGCCGTTGTCGCCGTCAAGCACGGCCATGGCGGCCTTCTCCTTGACGATGTGGATGTTGGGGTGCAGGTTGATGCCGCCGGCCTTGATGCGGCGCGCGTAAGGCGCCAGCCGAATTGCGCCGTGGCCGTCGGAGCCTTGCACTTCGGCTTCTGTCATCAGCTCCGCCACGACGGCCGCGTCCGCGCCCGGCAACCCGAGCCCTTCCATGGCAGCGGCGATGAACCGCTGCAGTTGCGAGGCGGGGATGCGGGGTTCGGTCGCTTGCATCGGGAGAGTCTAGGCGAAAGGGCGTTAGCGTGCCAACATGGATCCACACGTCACCCCGCGTGCCCAGTGTGTCGGCTGCGCAAGCTTCTTCTACTGAAGCTGACCGAGATAGTGCGCAAGGGCCTGCGTGTCCGCGGCAGGGAACTGCTTCACGCCGCTCATCACGGGGTGAGTGCGTTTGCCGGCGACAAAGCCTTGCAGCTGCACCGCGAGATAGCGTGGGTTCAGCCCGGCCAGCCGCGGCGTCTTGCTCTTCCCCGAATAGTTGGCCATGTGGCAGCTCGCGCACTTCATGGACTCGGCCAGAGCCTGACCACGGCTGACGGCTGCCGAGTCGACAGGGTACGACACTGCCATGGGTTTCCTCGACGCGAAGTAGTCCGCGATATCGCGCATGTCGGCATCCGACAGATTCGCGGTGTTCGTCTGCATCACCAGCAGGGGTGTGGGGTCGGGTCGGCGCTTTTCCTTGTAGGCTTTGATCTGGTTGTATAGATACTCGCGCGTCTGCCCCTCCAGGAGGGGCAGAGGCTCATAGGTCACGTCTCGGGCTGCCTTGTGGCATAGCAGGCAAAGTTGCGCCTTCTTTTCGCCGGCCTTGGCGTCCGCGCAGGCCAGCGGCGGCCAAAGGCAGCCAAGAACGATGATCGCGGCAATCTTCATACGTTGACACTGTCCATGCTAGGGGCCACGATTGCACAGCTGTTGGACACGCGGGTAAGCACCGCATCCACTGCGTAATGGATGTTTCCAACCACCGGCAACCTGGGCATGGCTGATACCGGGTGGGTGATCGTTCGAGCTCGGGCACTCACTGACCCAGGCCTTGCGACGATGGATGCCGGGTCAAGCCCGGCATGACAACTTACCTCTCCTTGAAGTTTGCCGATGCCTATGACAACATACGGCATATCTTTGGCGCGAAAGCCGGCACGCGCAACGTGTACCGGCATCAGGGGAAGGGTAGATCTTTCATATGGAAAACGTCGACGAGACACGCTCGGCAATCGCCAACCGACTTTTCTTTCGGCTATATCAATGTGCCAACATGCTGCACAAAACGGGCACGCGGGCCATCGAGGAGGAAGGCCTCACCACCCAGCAGTGGGCGGTGCTGGGCGCCCTGTCTCGGCCGCAGGCCGGTGGCGCCATGAAACTGGGCGAGCTCGCCCGCTACCTCATGGTGAGCCGGCAGAACCTGGCCGGCGTGATTGGCCGGCTCGAGCGCGACGGCCGAGTCGAAAGCACGCCCGATCCGCAGGATGGGCGCTCACGGCTCATCCGCCTGACCCCAGGCGGGCGGCAGGTCTGGCAGCGCAAGGCTGTGCCCAAGATCCAGGATTACTACGAGCAGGCCCTCGAAGGCTTTTCGGTCAACGACATGGTGCACACCGTGCACTACCTGCTCAAGATCCTGGAGAACATGCAGAAGATCGACACGCCGGATGACAACGTCGAGGCGGATTGACCTGTCATTGCGGCCTTGAGCCGCAATCCATCGTGGCGTGGTGACGCGCCTCGATGGATCCCGGGTCAAGCCCGGGATGACAACGGTTGTTACTTGCCCGACTTCGCGAACTCTGCCGACTGCTCCTTCACCACCTTATCGACCTCGTCGGTGTAGGCGGCCACCCAGTCGGATTGCGGCACCCACTTCGTGCCGTCCCACATGTCGATGCGGGTCTTGCCGCCGCCGCCGTGGTCCTTGGCTGTGACGGTCACAGGCGCGATGAAGCCGTTGGCGTCGAAGCCGCGCAGGCTTTCCAGGCCGGCTTTGATCTTCGCGGGCGTCAGGGGCCACTTGTCCTTGCGGATCGCCTGCTTCACGCCTTCGAACATCACGGAATACATCGCCAGGCCCGTGTTGTAGTAAATGTCGTCCATGTGCTTCACGTCACCGGCGCCCTTGCCCGCGCCATAGACCTCCTTGGCGATCTGCTGCATCAACGGGTGCTCCTTGCCGCCCACCACGTTGGTGCCGCGCTTGAGGCCCTTGGCTTCGGTCGGCCCGATGTTGTTGATGTCCACCTCGTTGAGCCAGTTCACGACGATGAGCTTGTCCATTGGGATGCCGTTGCGCTTCATCTCCTTGGCCGCCACGACGTGCATCGCCGAGAGGTTCCAGCTGATCATGTGGTCCGGCTCGAAGCGGCGGATTTGCGTCCACACGGCCGCCTGGTCACGCCCGGGCATCGGGTTGGGGAAAAGGCCCAACTCGAAGCCTTCCTTGGCCGCCAGCGTCTTGAGCACGGCGATGGGCTCCTGGCCGAAGGCGTAGTCGGGGTAGATGAAGCCGATCTTCACGCCCTTCAGGTTGCCCTTGTGCAGCGTCTTGATGTAGGCGATGTTGTTGGCCATCTGGCCCCAGTAGGTCGGGCCGATCGGGAAGATCCACTTGAACACGTCGCCGTCCACCGCGTCGCCGCGGCCCACGAATGATTGCAGCAGGATATTTCCGTCGGCCATGATGCGAGGCAACACCGCGCGCGAAACCGGCGTGGACAGCATGTCGAACACCATCACGCCTTCACGCTTGAGCTTCTCGTAGCACTCGATGCCGCGCTGCGGCTCGTTGCCATGGTCCTGCACCACGATTTCGATCGGGTGGCCTTCGATACCGCCCTTGGCGTTCAGCAGCGTCGCGTAGTCCTTGGCGGCCTGCACGATCTGCGGGGTGACGAAGGTGTAGGCCTTGCTCAGGTCGTAGCAAAGGCCGAACTTGATGTTGTTCGAGGCTTGGGCCTGCGCGGCCCCGCCGCCCAGCAGCAGGGCCAGGCCGGCCAGCATCGATAGCGCTCTTCTCTTCATGGCATGACTCCTCGCGTACGGTTGATTGCCGCTACGGACGCCAAGTACGCGCGCTGTCCGCAGCGAAGGAACGGATGGTCTCAACTCAGCCAGCGCTTGCGCCGGCTGTAATGTTTGATGTCGTGGAAATTCTTGCCTTCGGCACCACCCAGGTAAAACTCCTGGATGTCCGGGTTGCGCTTCATGGCCTCGGCGCTGTCGTGCATCACGATGCGCCCGTTCTCCATCAGGTAGCCGTGCGACACCACCTCCAGCGCGGCCATCGCGTTCTGCTCAACCAGCAGAACCGACAGGCCTTCCTCGCGGTTGATGCGCTGGACGATGTCGAAGATCTCCACTACAAGGAAGGGCGCCAGCCCCAGGCTCGGCTCGTCGAGCATCAGCAGTTTGGGCTGCGTCATCAGCGCCCGCCCGATCGCGAGCATCTGCTGCTCGCCACCGGAGAGGAAGCCCGATTCCGCCGAGCGCCGCTCGGCCAGACGCGGAAAATACGCGTACACGCGGTCGCGCCGCCGCACGAGCTCGGCTGCGCTGCAACCCGTGACGGCCGACGCCGCGACCAGGTTCTCATCGGGCGTGAGGTGCTCGAAGACGCGCCGGCCTTCCAATACCTGCACGATGCCGCGCTTGACTCGCTGCTGCGGCATCAAGCCATCGATGTCGCCGCCTTCGAAATGCACCTCGCCGCGCGTGATCTGGCCGCGCTCGGGTTTGAGCAAGCCGCTGATCGCCTTGAGCGTGGTGCTCTTGCCCGCCCCATTGGCGCCAAGCAACGCCACCATGCCGCCTCGGGGCACGGCGATCGACACGCCCTTGATCGCGAGCGCGACCTTGTCGTAGATCACCTCCACGTTGTTGAGCGTGAGGATGTCGGCGGCGGCGGCTGGCGATTGCGTCATCGCGTCACTTCCTCGCATACCCGAAAGGCCAGACCATGAGGTAGTTGCGTGCGTTGCCGTAGAGCTTGCCCAGGCCCATCGGTTCGATCAGCAGCACGACGATGATGGCCGCGCCGTACACCATGTGCGGAATATGCGCGAGGGCTTCCACGCCGATGTCCATGCCCAGCGCCTTCGCGCCCCAGGCGATGAACGCGTTCATCTGGCCGGGCAGCAGCAAGATGAACGCCGTGCCCAGGAAGCTGCCGATGATGCTGCCCAGGCCGCCCACGATGACCATCGCCAGCAGCTCGATGGACACGTTCACCGCGAACTGCTCGGGCGTGACCGCGTGGTAGAAACCGAACACCAGCATCGCGCCGCTCACCCCGCCGATGAAGGCCGAGGCCGCGAAGGCCACGAGCTTGTAATAGAAGCTCTGCACTCCTATGACGGCAGCTGCGTAATCCTTCTCGCGCACGGCCACCAGGGCGCGGCCCAGGGCGCTGCGCCGCAGGTTGAGCATGAACAGCGCGACGAGAATCGTCCACGTCAGGACGACGTAATAGGTGCCGGCCTCGGACGTGATGGCCTGGCCCAGCAGCTTCATCGGCGGCGCCTGCAGCGTCGCGGAGACGCCGCCGCTGATCGCTGGCACATGCGAGATCACCCAGTCCATCACGAACTGCAGCGCGAGCGTGGACAGGGCGAGGTACAAGCCCTTGACGCGCAGCGCCGCGAAAGCAAAGACGACGCCGACCACCGTGGCGGTGAGCCCCCCGAGGACGATGGCGATCTCCCACGGCACGCCGTGGCGCGTCGCGTGCACCGACGCGTAGGCGCCGATGGCCATGATGGCCGCATAGCCGAAGTGGAACTGCCCCGCCCACCCGAGGATCAGGTTGAGCCCGAGCACCGCGCTGGTCCAGATCAGCCAGGGGCGGATGTAGCTCGTGAGCGCGAGCGAGCTGAAGATCCAGGGCGCGGCGAGGGCGATGGCGAACACCACGAGAATCGCGTTGCGCTCGAACGGGATCGGGAACAGCGACCGGTCGGCCCGGTAGTTGGTGTGGAAGATGCCTGCGCGTCGGTAGAACATGCGGTGTCCGCCCTATATTCGTTCGATGTCGTGCCGGCCGAAGAGGCCATGCGGGCGGATCATGATGGTGAGGATCAGCACCGCGGCCACCACCAGCTCGCGCGTGCCGCCACCCAGCAGGGGGTCGAGGTAACCCGAGGCCACGTTCTCGAGGATGCCGAGCAGAAGCCCCGCGAGCATCGCGCCGCCGATGCTGTCGAGCCCCCCGAGCACGCCCACGGTGATGCCCTTGAGCAGCAGCATCGACAGCGACTGATCCACCGTCTGCACCGAACCCCACAGCACACCGGCGGCGGTGGCGGCGACCGCGGACAGCGCCCACGACAACGCCACCCCCCGCTCCACCGAGATCCCCACCGACCAGGAGGCGGTGTAGTCGTCGGCGATCGCGCGCAGCACCACGCCCATGCGGGTGCGGAAGAAGAACATGAACACGCCGAACAGCAGCATCGTCACCACCGCGCCGATGGCGTAGGCGCGGTTTACGAGCAGCGGGCCGAGGAACAGCGGCGAATCGCTGATACCCAGCGGCATGTTGCGGCCGCTGCCGCCCCAGATCGTCAGCGCCGTCGCGCGAATGAAGATGTCGATGCCCAGCGTCATCATCAGGATCATCACGATCGGCCGGCCCGCCAGACGCCGCAGCGCGATGCGCTCGATGGCGATGCCGATGACGAACATCGAGGCTATCGCAAGAGGAATGGCGAACCACACCGAGATGCCCAGCTTGCCCGCGAACGCGAGCACCAGGTACGGGCCCAGCATGGTGAGCGCACCCTGCGCGAGATTGGGCACCGACGATGACTTGTAGATGAGCACTATGCCCATTGCGACCAGCGCGTACATGAGCCCCGCGAGCCCGCCGTTCACCGCCAGTTCGAGGAAGTACATGATGTCCATGGATCAGACCCCCGTTACGGCCAGTTCGCGCTCGGTGGTGCCCACCTCGCCCGTTTCATAAACCACCTGCGCCTTCACGGCGACACTGCGCTGGCCGCCATAGATGGCCTCGATGATGGGCGCGTAGCGCTCTTCCACCACGTTGCGCCGCAGCTTGCGGGTGCGCGTGATCTCGCCGTCGTCGGCATCGAACTCTTTATGCAGGCTCACGAAGTGCTTCAGGCGCAACGGCTCCGGCAACTTGCCGTTCAGGCGCTCCACGGCCTTGGCCAGCAGCGCTATCACCTCGGGCTTTTGCGACAGGTCGGCATACGACATGTAGGAGATGCCCCGCGTCTCGGCCCAGTGGCCAACCGTTTCCTTGTCGATGCAGATCATGGCGGCCAGTGTGTCGCGGCCGTTGCCCAGCACCGCCACATCCTTGATGAACGGGCTGAACTTCAGCAGGTTCTCGATGTAGTTGGGGATGTAGCGCTCGCCCCGGGCGGTGTACACCACCTCCGACAGGCGCCCGAGCACGACGAGGTGGCCGTCCGGCTCCACGTAGCCCGCGTCGCCGGTGTGCAGCCAGCCATCTTCCAGCGTCTCGCGCGTGGCGGCCTCGTTCTGGAAATAGCCGCTGAACACGCTGCCCGAGCGGATCATGATCTCACCGGTATCGCTGATCTTCACTTCCACCCCCGGCAGCGGTCGGCCCACGGTGTGGAGTTGCACCTCGTCGGGCGACTGCATCGCGTTGTAGGCGCTGCTCTCGGTCTGGCCGTAGAGCTGGCGCAGCTTGAGGCCGAGCGCGCGGTAGAAGATGAAGGTGTCCTCGCCGATGGCCTCGCCGCCGGTAAAGGCATGGCGCAGGCGTGTCAGCCCGAGTTGGTCCTTGATCGGGGACATCACCAGGAATTCACCGAACGGCCGCAGCAGCTTCTGCGCCGTGGTGGGCTGCTTGCCTTCGAGCTTGCGCCGTTCGGCGTCCAGTGCCGAATCCATGAAGAGATCGTAGAGAAACTTCTTCAGGCGCGTGGAGTCTTCCATCCGCACGTGCACGGTGGTGAGCATGTTGTCCCAGCTGCGCGGCGCGGCCAGGTAGAACGTCGGGGCGATCTCGCGCAGGTCGTGCAGAACGGTCTCTTGCCGTTCGGGCACATTGATGGTGAAACGCAGCGCGATGCCGGCGCCCATGGTGAAGGCGAAGTCACCGATCCACGCCATCGGCAGGTAGGCGAGGATCGACTCGCCGAAGCCGAAGGCGCCGCTTCGGTAGGCGTTGTGTACCCCCGAGAGAATGTTGCGATGGCTGAGCACTACGCCCTTGGGCTTGCCGGTGGTGCCGGACGAATGAATGAAAACCGCCGGGTCATCGGGCTGCGCGAACGCGAGCAGCGACTCGCGCAGGCCCGGCTCGGCCTTCAGCCGCTCGCGCCCCCTGGCCTCGAGGTCCGCCCACGAGACGAGCCCCGGCGCCGTGTAGCGCGACACGCCGCGCGGGTTGTCGTACACAACGTTGCCGATGTAGGCGCCGCGCTCGCGCAGGTCGAGCGCCTTGTCCACCTGCTCCTGGTCTTCGGCGATGACGAAGGCAACTTCCACCTCGCTGGCCACATGCAGCACTTCCTGCGGAGTCGCGTCCGGATACACCGGCATGGCATATGCGCCCAGCACGCCGGCGCACAGCATGCCCATGTACAGGCGAGGCCGGTTGTCGCCCAGCACCAGCACGCCCTTGCCCCGCGTGAGGCCCATTTGCTGCAACCCGGCGGCCACCGACAGCACGACGTCGGCCATCTGAGCCCAGGTCGTCTCCTGCCAGATGCCCCTGTCCTTTTCGCGCATCGCGACCGCATGCGGCACGGCCTGTGCGTTGGCCACCACGAGGCGCAGCAGCGTGGTTTCGGGGTTGAAGTCCCAGGTCGCGCCTTCAGGTTGCTGCATGCGCGCCCCCGATATACGCTTTGACCACGCGCGGGTCGGCGATGACTTCGCGCGGGATGCCGGTCTGGATCACTTCGCCATAGCTGAGCACCAGCATGCGATCGCAGATGCCTGTGATGATGTCCATGTGGTGCTCGATGATGAGCACCGTGACGCCGCGCTCGTCCCGCGCGTCCAGGACGAAGCGAGCCATGTAGGCCTTTTCCTCCTGGTTCATGCCGGCCATGGGCTCGTCCAGGATGAGGAAACTCGGCTCGGCCACAAGCGCACGCGCCAGCTCGACCCGCTTCTTGATGCCCAACGGCAGCGAGTCGACATGTTCCTCGCGCACGCTTTCGAGCTGCATGAGGTCGATGATCTCCTCCACCACTTCGCGCTGGCGCATCTCCTCCGGCGCCGAGAACCAGGGGTACAACGCGGTGCGCCACACGCTGGGGCGCATGTGCACGTGCCGCCCGAGCAGGATGTTGTCCAGCACGCTCATGCCGTTGAAAAGAGCCAGGTTCTGGAAGGTGCGCGCCACGCCCTTGCGCGCTACCTTGTGCGGAGGCATGCCGGTGATGTCCTCGCCGTTGAGCACGATGCTGCCCTTTTGCGGCGGGAAGAAACCCGTGATGGCGTTCGTCATCGTGGTCTTGCCGCTGCCATTGGGGCCGACCAGGCCGAAGATCTCGCCTTTGTCGACGCGCAGGTTCACGCCCGTCACCGCGACCAGGCCGCCGAAGCGGCGTTCCACGTCGCGGCATTCCAGCACCGCCTGCTGCGGGCGTACGGCGTCACGCAATTCGTCCAGCTCGGTGGCGTCGGGATATGACAACATGCGAACAAATATTAGGACAGTAGCGAGTCCTCGCGCAAGCGGTTCCGTCTCGGGGATTACGCTAGTTGCGTTGCGGGCGATAGGCAACACCCTGCCTATATTCAGGCGTCGCGCCAAGCCCGCTCGCGCTTCTCCACGAAGGCGAGGAGACCCTCCAGGCCGTCCTCGGACTGCAGCAGATGTGCAAACGCATTGCGCTCCTCCTCCAAGGCGTCGGCCAGCTCCTGGAATCTTGGACGCCGCAGCAGGGCCGCGCCCGCCCCGGCCGAGCCGCTTAGCCGCCACAGAAATCGCCCTCTGCCGGGTTCCGCCTGCCGCGCCGCGAGAGGGGTGTATTCCACGGTGGTGTGCCTACAGTGTTGGCAGCAAATTCGCGTGCGGGTGGGCTGTGACGCGCAATCAGACGAGGCGCCTGCGATGAGTGGTTTTGCGGTCGGCGCGAAGCGCTCAGTGAGTTGCGCGATGCGACCGCAAAACCGCTCATCGCAGGCTTGGTCGGCAAAGCCGACCGCCTCGTCGCGCGGCACAGCCTACCCGTACGCGAATTTGCCCGCGAGGAAGCGGCGTGTGAAACGGCGCAGCCCACCGCACGCGCCGGCAAGGCCCCGTCACCCCAAATGGGTTCGCAACAGTTTGAGGATCCTGCCTTTCACGCTTAACTGGTTGTAGCCGTCCAGCGCTTCGGTCAGGTCCAGCCAATGCCGCACGATATGCAAGTCTCGATGGATGGCAGCGATGGACGGCTTGCCGGCCCCTTTGCGAAACGCGCTGGCCAGCGTCAGGAGCGTGTTGCCATGGCTGGCACAGGGATGTTCCGCGGCAATCAGCTCCAGCATCATCAATGAGGTCGCGCAAGTCGACAACTTTTTGCCGGCTTCCACGCCGAACATCAATACGATCACTGCGTCGATGAATCCATCGTACGCTTTGAATGACTTGCTGAAATTGCCCTTTACGCGCTCGAGCATTTCCTGCGCGACCTCGGGCGCGTGGCCCAGTTGTGCGAAGACGTCTCCGATTTCCGGGTAACCCAGGTCTGTTCCCCCAACGCAAAGCTCCTTTGGAAAATGGACGCCGGCATCCAGATTCTCACGGGCCAGGACAGGAACGATGAACCCGTCCTGCCTCAACTGGATTCGTGCAGGCACCCAGGAGCTTGGCCCCTCGGGGCTGCCGCACAGCCATAACCAATGGCGGCCGCGTGGAGAGTCAATGCTGTTGACGACCCCCGTGCCCTCACTGAACTCGCTCGAGATTCGGGGTGAATCCCTGGCGCCATGCACATACGAGAGGGTTACGAAGTCGAGCGTGTTCAGCAGTTCGCCGCAGTCCAGGCCCACGAGGGGGCTTGGCCGGGGTTCGTCGTTCCAATGCATCGTTTTCCTTATAAGTGGCACATCGAACCCCGGCCGCGTTACTGCTTTCGCGCTCAATGGTGTGGCTTTATATAAGGCTTCGGCAACAGGCATGCATCCACCCCTGTCAACCTTGACAGGTGCGTGAACTAGACGTAGGACGAGGCCTACGCGGATGTTCTTCTACGGTCCGCGAAAGGCCTGTGCGCTGAAGCCCGCTTCGGCCCAAGCCGCGGCGCTGGCCCGCGTGAGCTTGAATGACGGCGCCACCGGTGCCTGCGAGAGAAGCTCTCCCTCGGCGTTCATGGCGCGCAGCATCGCAGAAGGCATCTCTTCGTCGGGCTCGATGTCCAGCGTGACGGTGACGCGCTGCTCGCCGTGCGAGATGACGATCTGCTGGTGCAAGCTGGCGTGCAGCTGCTGCTCGTGCCGCCGCACGAATTCGGCTGCCGTCTTCACCAGCGTATTGAACGCCGGTGAATCGAGCGGCTTCGGGTTCTTCTTGTCCCGGCCCATGGTCCACGGCCCGACCAGCGCGGGCTCGGACTGGCCATCGGGCGTCATGGCAACAGCCCAGCCGTCGTCGTCCTCGTTCTTGATGACCCGCGCCGTCCAGCCGTTGTCGCGCCAGAGGCGCGGCTGGGTAATCTTCCCTATGTCATGTTCCAATTCGTTCATGCGCCTATTGTCGCGAAACCGAAGGAGTCACGCTTGCCGACGGCCGGGAGTTCGACAGCTCGTACAAGCGCGGGGAGCCTGCGGAGTTCCCGCTTAACCGCGTCATCCGCTGCTGGACCGAAGGCGTGCAGCTGATGAAGCCGGGAGGCAAGGCGCGGCTGACCTGCCCACCGGCCATTGCCTATGGCGAGCGCGGCGCGGGCGGCGTGATTCCTCCCAACGCCACCCTGCAATTCGAAATCGAATTGCTTTCCGTGCGGCGTTAGCCGCCCCCAGGATCGCTCGCTCGCACCCGCTCGGGGCGCGAGCCGCCCACGGATCAGTAACTTTTGCGGCTGAGCTTGGGTTTTTATTCGGGTAATCCCGAGGTGGCTCCCTGATGCCAAAGCCAGCCCTGCCGTGGTTATCCCGCCGTTTCTGTACGGCTCAGTACAGAGCGCGCCGCTTTGCACGCGCTTAACAATATCAAAGTCTCGTTACGTTGTAAGCAGCAGCCCGGCAGGAATGTGGGATGTCTCCTACTACAGTCGCGACTCTTGCTGAGGTTTGCGGCTGAGTTGGCCGCTGAATAACCGCAGCTCATCTTTCAACAGGTCCCGTGTGACGGCCATCGCCGGAGCCCGGAACCTTTTTCTGAAGTTTTGTTGAACCATGAGAAGACGTGTATTCATCCAGTCCGGCTCTGCCGCTTTTGCCCTTGCTCTTGCCGGTTGTGGCGGCGGCGGAGGTGGCGACACTGGTGTATCGCCGGCAGAAGCGGCCACCGACGGGTCTGTAGTGGCGGGCAGCCCCCAGACCGCCCCTGTCGGCAGTGCGGAAGGCGCCTACCCGTTCGGCTCTCGCCTGAACCCCTACGTGGCCGGCATCCAGCCGACCAGCGCGACGCCACTCGAGATGGACACGACGATCAGGTCAGCCTACGACGCGTGGAAGGCCCGCTCCATCGTGGACGTGCCCACCGTCTCCGGCGGCAAGGCCGTGAAGTTCGGCTCATCCGCCGATTACCTCACTGTGTCGGAAGGCGCGGGATACGGCATGCTGCTTGCGGTGCTGATGGCCGGGCATGACCCGGGCGCCCGCGAGCTCTTCGACGGTCTGTTGACCACGGTGCGTGCGCGGCCGGCCAAGGGCATGATGCAGCACTTCGGCGACCAGGCGAAATACCTCATGGACTGGCGCCTGAAGTTGGACGGCACCTCGAGCGACTGGGACGACAAGGGCGCGAATGCCATGGACGGTGACCTCGACATCGCCATGGCGCTGCTCATGGCCCATCGGCAGTGGGGTTCCGGCCTGGGCTGGGACTATCGCCAGGAAGCCCTGAATACCATCGAGGCGCTCAAGCAGATCGACATGAAGCCCGACGGCTCAACCAAGGGCCTGCCCAGCGCCGATAACAACCGCACCTCCGATTACATGATCGGGCACTTCCGCGCCTTCGCCAAGGCAACGGGTGACTCGTTCTGGAACAAGGCGGTGGACCGCGCCTACCAGCTCATCCACCATATCCAGTCGGTGTACGCGCCGGGCACGGGCCTGATTCCCGACTTCGTCATCAATACGCACACCGAGAACCCCGAGCCGTCGAAAGGCTACATCGGGGACGGCACAGCGACGGAGGGTTTTTTCTACGCGAATGCCCTGCGCAACCCCTGGCGCTTCGGCAGCGATTACGTGCTGTCCGGCGATTGGCGATGGAAGGACGTGAACAACAAGCTGGTGAGCTTCATCAAGGACGATTGCGGCGGCGACCCCACGCGCATTGCGCTGGGCTACCAGCTGGACGGCACGGCGACCGAGCGCAGCTATCCGCCCAGGGCAACCATAGGCTGCATGATCGGCGGCGCACTGGTCGACGGCGCCCACCAGGAGTTCCTGAACAGCCTGTGGACGTATACGGCGAACAACCTCTCGCGGGATTATTACGACTCCGAGCTGCAACTGCTGCCGATGATCGTGGCGTCCGGCAACTGGTGGGCTCCCTGACGTCCTGACGCCCTGAATCGGCGCGGCCTCAGCCCCGCTTGCCTTCCAGCAATTTCACCAGCGCCCACAGCACCCGGTTCGCCGGCGTGGCGATCCCCAGCGCCTGGCCACGCCTGACGACCAGGCCGTTGAGGTGATCGATCTCGGTGCGCTTGCCGCGCGCCAGATCCTGGGCGGTGGATGACATCTGGGTGGGCATCGACTCGACGAGCTTCGCCACGGTGGCGTGCACATCGCCCGGCACCTCGACACCTTCGGCCTTTGCCACCGCGAGGCATTCGTTCACCACGTCTCGCATCACGTCCCTGATGCCCTCGCCCTGCACGTTCGGCCCGTACGGCCGTTGCGCGATCGCGGAAACGGCGTTGTAGGCGCAGTTGATGATGAGCTTGAGCCAGAGGGCGCCCCGCACGTTCTCCGAGATTTCCGTAGGCACGCCGGCGGCGATGAGTGCCTGCGCAGCCGCCTCGCTTGCTCGCGAAGGCTCGATCACCAGTTCACCGCGTCCGTGGTGCTTCACATGCCCGGGCCCGGCCATTTCAGTGGCGACATACACGACGGCAGCCGCTACCTGGCGAGGGGGCAGCACTGTGCGCAGACGGTCGGCGTTGTCCACGCCGTTCTGCAGGCACAGCACCAGCGCGCCCGGCGCGAGGTACGGCTTGATCTGCGCGCCGGCCGGTTCGGTGTCGGTGGATTTCACGCAGAACAGGACGAGGTCGGCGCCCTGCACTGCAGACGCATCGCCGCTCGCCCCGAGCTTCACGTGCTCGTCGAACGTCTTCGTTTCCATGCGCAGGCCGACCTGAAGGATGGCCTCGACATGTTGGGGCCGCGCAATGAGGCTGACGTCGTGCCCCGCGCGCGCCAGCATGCCGCCGAAGTAGCAGCCGACGGCGCCCGCGCCCATGACGGCGACTTTGAGGTGTTGGGGGTTCATCCGGGTATTCTAGAAACCGCCGCGAATTCCTGCCCGGCGGCGCGCGCCCGTGCCCCGCTCAGCCGCGCCCGATGAAGGGCATCCTAGTCGCCATCACAGTGAGGTAAGGGATATTCGCGTCGAGGGGAAGGCCCGCCATGTAGGCAACAGTACGGCCCACGTGCACCGCATCCATGGTGGGCTCCACGGCAATCGAGCCGTCGGCCTGCAGCACGCCCGTCTTCATCCGCTCCGTGCGCCCCGTGGCCGCGTTGCCCACGTCGATCTGCCCGCACGCGATGTCGAAGGCTCGGCCTTCCAGCGAGGCCGCCTTGGTCAAGCCGGTGATCGCCGACTTGGCAGCGGCATAAGCCGCAGCATGGGGCCGCGGGGCGGTCGCGGCGATCGAGCCGTTGTTGATGATGCGTCCGCCGCGCGGCGACTGCGCCTTCATGATCCGGAAGGCCTCCTGCGTGCACAGGAATGCGCCGGTCAGGTTGATGGAGATGGCCTTGTTCCAATCGTCGAACGTCAGGTCTTCCAGCGGAACGGCCGGCGACGAGATGCCGGCGTTGTTGACCAGCAGGTCCAGCCGGCCGAAGGTTTTGGTCACACGGCTGAACAGCGACTTCACCGAGACGGGATCGCTGATGTCGGCCGTCACCGGCAGCGCCTCGGCGCCGAAGGCATTGCCCTCTTTGGCGACCAGTACCAGCGGCTCGCGGCGGCGGCCCGCCAGGACGACGGTGAAGCCATCGCGCATCAGCGCCAGCGCCACCTCGCGGCCGATGCCTGTGCCCGCGCCGGTCACGAGGGCGATGCGGCGCTCAGGCGACTGCAACGCCGGCCTCCTGCGCGTTGCGTGCCAGCGCCATGCGGCAAGCCAGTTGGAAGGTCTGCAACATCGCTCCGGGATTTGCCATGCCCTGGCCGGTGATGTCGAAGGCGGTACCGTGCGCGGGCGTGAGGATCGGGTACGGCAGGCCGCCCTGCACCGTGATTCCGCGCCAAAAGCCCATGAGCTTCATCGCGATCTGGCCTTGGTCGTGGTACATGGTGACGACGGCGTCGTACTGTGGCTGCTCGCCCTGAACCTTCAGGAAGATGGTATCGGCGGCGAACGGGCCCTCGGCGGGAATACCTTGCGCGCGCACCGCTTCCACGGCCGGGCGAATGATGTCTATCTCCTCGCGGCCGAACGATCCGTTGTCGCCGTTGTGCGGGTTCAGTCCACACACCGCGATGCGCGGGTTGGCCACGCCGCTGCGCAGCAATTCGCGGTGGATCAGCTCGATGCCGCGCGTCACGCCTTCGGCGGTGATCTGGTCGGCCACGTCGCGATGCGGGATGTGGGAGGTGACCCGCGAGGTCCACAGGCCGCCCAGCACGTTGAACTCGCACACCGGGCCCGCAAAGCCGAGTTGCTCGACGAACCAATGAAGCTCGTCGCTGGTGCGCATGCCAGCCTCATGCAGGGAATGCTTGTTCAGCGGCGCGAAGACGATGGCATCGGCGGCGCCGCGCTTGACGGCATCGAGCGCCATGGACAGCGTGCCCAGGCAGTAGCGCCCGCCCTTGGCCGTCGCCACCGCGCGCTCGAAGGGTCCTTCGGTTTCGCCGCGATAGTCGACCAACACGGGCAGCCCTTGCGAAAACTCAGCCGATGACACGGAGGCCGCGATCGCATACTCCGTTCGCAATCCGGCGATGTCCATGCCGCGGTCCAGCTCGGCCCGGTCGGCGATCAGCAGTACATCGGCCGCCCGCAGGGTTGCGGGGTCGGCCAGCAGGCGGGCTACCAGTTCGGGGCCGATGCCGGCGGGGTCTCCCAGCACCAGCGCGATGCGCGGTTTGCGTGAGTTCACGGAGTTCTTTCGGTTATTTGTGCGACAAGAGGCCGCGCGCCGCCAGGTTGGCGAAGAATGCCTGCAGCCCGAATGTCCAGGGCTCGGCGCGGTCGGACGTGGTCACGGTGTTGACCAAGGTGCCGAGCATGGGGCTTGCGATGCGAACGACATCGCCCAGCTTGTGGGTAAAGCCGCTGCCCGGCTCGCCGCGATCCTGCGTCGGCGCGAATGCTGTGCCCAGGAACAGCATGAAGCCGTCCGGGTACTGGTGGTGTTTTCCAATGGTCTGTGCCACCAGGTCGAGCGGGTCGCGGCTGATCTGCGACATCGAGCTTTCGCCGCGCATCAGGAAGCCGTCGCTGCCCTTCACTTCGAGATGGACGGTGCACCGCCGCACATCCTGCAGCGAGAAGCCGGCGTCGAACAGCCGCAGAACGGGGCCGATCGCGCACGAGGCATTGTTGTCCTTGGCCTTGCCCAGCAGCAGCGCGCTGCGGCCTTCGAAATCGCGCAGGTTGACGTCGTTGCCGAGCGTCGCGCCCTTGACTTCGCCGCGGCTGTTGACGGCCAGCACAACTTCGGGCTCGGGGTTGTTCCAGGCCGAGCCGGGGTGGATGCCGATCTCGGCGCCTGCGCCGACGGCCGAGAGCACCGGCCCCTTGGTGAACACCTCCGCATCCGGACCGATGCCCACTTCGAGGTATTGCGACCACAGGCCCTGCCGCACCAGCAACTCCTTGAGTGCCTGCGCCTTGGGAGAGCCCGGTTCGATGTTCGCGAGCGAGCCGCCCAGCAACCCGAGCACGCGGGCACGGATCGCCTCCGCCTGACTGGCATCGCCCTTGGCCTGCTCCTCGATCACGCGCTCGACCAGGCTGGCGGCAAAGGTGACGCCCGCCGCCTTGAGCACCTGCAAGTCGCAGGGCGCCAGCAGGCGCGGGCCGGTGCCGCCCTGCTGCAGGGTGTTGTGCATCAAGGCGTCGGCACTGCCGATGTAGCGACCGGACGTGGCGCGAACCAGCACTGCGGGATCGTTCAATTCCAGCAGGCTGCTCATGGTGGGCGCGACCTCGGAGATGTCGAAAACGCCGTCTTCGCGGAATGTGACGACGGCGGGCCCAGCCGGCTGGCCGCGGCTGCCTGCGGGCACCCAGGCGCGTCCCACCAATGTTCCAGATACGCCGTCTTCAGGCAGCCACTGCATTCAATACCTCCGGGTTCACAGGTGTTTTGGGGCCGGCGCCGTGGAAGAAGCCGACCAGGTTATCAGCGGCCAGGTTCGCCATCGCGATGCGGGTGGATGCCGTCGCGCTGCCGATGTGGGGTGCCAGGACGATGTTCGAAACGGCCAGCAGTCCGGGGTGGACAGCGGGTTCGCCTTCGTACACGTCCAGCCCGGCCGCAGCGATGCGCTTGTTGCGCAACGCTGCGGCCAGTGCGGCGTCGTCGACGATGCCGCCGCGCGCGATGTTCACGAGCACCGCCGACGGTTTCATCAGCGCCAACTCCGCGGCGCCGATCGCATGGTGCGACGAGGCCGAATATGGCAGCACCAGCACCAGGTGGTCGGCCTGCTTCAGCAGCTCGTCCTTGCCGACGTAGGTAGCGCCGGTTTCGAGCTCGACGTCCGCCGCCAGCCGCGAACGGTTGTGGTAGATGACGTTCATGCCGAAGCCCAAACGCCCGCGGCGGGCAATCGCCTGGCCGATGCGGCCCATGCCCAGGATACCGAGCGTCGTGCCATGCACGTCAGCGCCCTGCAGCATGCCGTATTCCCAGCGGGTCCAGTGGCCCTCGCGCAGGTAACGCTCGCCCTCGGTGACGCGCCGGGCGGCCGCGAGCAGCAGTGCGAAGCCGAAGTCGGCCGTGGTCTCGGTCAGCACGCCCGGGGCGTTCGTGCCGAGGACGCGGTGCGCATTCATTGCCGGGATGTCGAAGTTGTTGAAGCCGACCGACATGTTGGCGACGATGCGCAGCTGCGGGCAGGCTTGCAGCAACTGCGCGTCGATGCGCTCGCCGCCGGTGGCGAACAGGCCTTCGCGCCCCTGCAGCGCGGCGATGAACTGCTCGCGCGACCAGGGCTCGTCGCCCTGGTTGGAACGCACATCGAAGTGCTGCTCCAGCCTTTCGATGGTTTCCTGCGCTATCGCACGGCAGACGAGGATGGGTGGCTTGGTCACGCCCACGCTTACTGGCTCTTCAGGCCGAGCTTGTTGATCAGGGTCTTGTAGAACGCATGGTCCTTCGCCATCACGGCGGCGAACGCATCGCCCTCGGCATAGGCGTAACCCATGTTCTGCTTATCCAGGGCGTCGCGCAGGCTCTGTTCCTGGGCGGTCTTGGCGGTGGCGGCACGCAAGACGGCTACGACGTCGGGCGGGGTTGCCTTGTTGACGGCCAGGCCGCGCCAGGTGCCGATGGAAATGTCCATGCCGCGCTCCTTGAGCGTCGGCACTTTCTCGAAGCCCTTGATGCGCTGGTCGGACATGACACCCAGGGTCTTGAGCTTTCCGCCCGCGACGTAGGTGTAGGTCTCGGCCGCGCTCACCGTGATCGCGTCCAGGTGGCCGCCGAGCAGCGCGAGGATAGCCGGCTGCGCGCCCGCGTACGGAATGTGGTTGAACTTCGCGCCGGCTTTGTCCTCGACGGCCGCGGCGGCCAGGTGCCAGGTCGAACCGTTGCCGCCGTTGCCGATCTTGAAATCGCCCTTCTTCGCCGCGGCCATGAACTCCTCCACGGAGTTCCAGGGCGCGTCGGCCCGCACCGTGATCGCCGCCGGGTCGTAGTTCAGGCGGGCGATGGGGGTGAAGTCTTCGTAGGTGATCTTGGTGTTTCCCATGTTGGGCTGCGTCATCAGGTCAGTGGCCAGCAGCACGATCTTGTAGCCGTCGGGCTTGCCGTTGATCACGTCGGCCCAGCCGATGGCGCCGCTTGCACCCGGCTTGTTCATGACGATCATGCTCTGCGGCAGGTGCTTGGCCGCAGCCAGGGCGAAAGCGCGGCCAAGAACGTCGGTGCCGCCACCGGCCGGATAGGGAACGATCAACTCGATCGGCTTGTTGGGAAAGGTGGACTGGGCCAGTGCGGGGGCCTGCACGGCCAGGGTGCACAGCAGGCCGGCCAGGACGCGGGTGATGTTGGACTTCATGATTTGATTTGTCTCGCTTTTGTGATGGGTGTGAAAGGATCAGGCGACCAGTTCGGGTTTGCCGGCGGCTGCGGGCTTGCCCTTGGACGGCGCTGCTTCGCCTTCGGTCCAGGCCGCGCCGTTGGGGAACTCGAATCGCTCGAGCGTCGCGGCATGCATCTCGATGCTGTAGCCAGGGCGTTGCGGCGGCATGTAGCGGCCCTTGCGGATGACCACGGGGTCGAGGAAATGCTCGTGCAGGTGGTCGACATACTCGAGCACGCGGTTCTCGAGCGAGGCGGAGACGGCGATGTAGTCGAAGATCGAAATGTTCTGCACGTACTCGCACAGGCCGACGCCCCCGGCATGCGGGCACACCGGCACGCCGAACTTGGCGGCCATCAGCACCACCGCCAGCACTTCGTTCAAGCCGCCCAGGCGCGCGGCATCGACCTGGCAGAAATCGATGGCGCCGGCCTGCAGCAGTTGCTTGAACATCACGCGGTTGTGGCAATGCTCGCCGGTGGCCACGCCGATGGGAGCGATGCGCGCGCGGATCGCGGCGTGGCCCAGGATGTCGTCGGGGCTGGTCGGCTCCTCGATCCACCAGGGGTCGAACGCGGCCAGGCGGCGCATGTTGACGATGGACTCGTCGACTTCCCAGACCTGGTTGGCGTCCATCATCAGCTTGCGATCCCAGCCGATCTCTTCGCGCAGGATGGAGGCGCGGCGGATGTCTTCCTCGATGTCGCCGCCGACCTTCTGCTTGAAATGGGTCCAGCCCTCGGCAACGCCTTCGCGCGCCAGGCGGCGCATCTTCTCTTCGGAATAGCCCAGCCAGCCGGCCGAGGTGGTGTAGGCCGGGTAGCCCTGCTCCAGCATTTCCTGGGTGCGCGCGGCCTTGCCCGGTGCATTGCGGCGCAGGATGGCCAGCGCCTCTTCCGGCGTGAGCGCATCGGTGATGAAGCGGAAGTCCAGGCAACGCACCAGCTCTTCCGGGCTCATGTCGGCCAGCAGCTTCCAGACCGGCTTGCGCTCGGACTTGGCCCACAGGTCCCACACGGCGTTGACGATCGCGGCGGTGGCGAGGTGGATGACGCCCTTGTCCGGGCCCAGCCAGCGCAACTGGCTGTCGCCGGTGGTGATGTTGCGCCAGAAGGCGCCCATGTCGCCGGTGATCTCTTCCAGTGTCTTGCCGACGACGAAGGGCGCCAGCGAATTGACGGCGGCGACGCAGATCTCGTTGCCGCGACCGATGGTGAACGTGAGGCCGTGGCCTTCGATGCCCGACTTGGCGTCGGTGTGCAGGGTGACGTAGGTCGCGGAATAGTCCGGCGCGGCGTTCATCGCGTCCGAACCGTCGAGCGAGCGGGAGGTCGGGAAGCGGATGTCCCGAACGGAAAGATGGGTGATGTGCGTAGCCACGGTTGCCTTGTGGGGTGGGTGAAAGACGGGCAAGGATAGGCCGCGCCCCGATAAGCATCCAATCGTCATTTGGTATATTGCGATACGAGTTTTTGGATAGCCATGAACGATGCCGACGCCCCGCCGGTCCTCCCCGCCAGCCAGTTCCGGCGCCTGCGCATCAAGAGCCAGCAGATCATGCTGCTCAACGCCCTGGATGAGCACCGCAACCTGCGCCGTGCGGCCGCCGCCATCCACACCACCCAGCCCGCGGCCACCGCCTTGTTGCAGCAGCTCGAGGAAGGGCTGGGCGTGACGCTGTTCGAGCGCCATCCGCGCGGGATGGAGCCCACGGTCTACGGGGACGTGATGATTCGCTACGCGCGCGGCGTGCTGCACGATTTCGAGTACGCCGGCGAAGAGATGGCCGCGTTGGCATCGGGCGCCGCCGGGCTGGTGCGCATCGGCAGCGTCATGGGCGCCACGCCGGTCATGCTGACCAATGGCCTGGCACGCTTCAAGACCGGCAACCCGCGCGTGCGCATCACGTTGCAGGTGGACACCAGCGATCAGCTCATGCCCGCCCTGCTGCGGGGCGACCTGGATGTGGTGCTGGGGCGCCTGCCCGACCAGTTCTACGACGAAGACCTGGACATCGAGCAGCTCGAAGGCGAACCGATGAGCGTGGTCGCGCGGCCGGGCCACCCGCTGTTCGACCTGCCCGAGGTGACGCTGGCCGACCTGGTGGTGCAGACCTGGATCCTGCACCCTCTGGGCAGCCCGATGCGCCGCAGGGTCGAGCAGGCTCTGCAGCACGCCAACCTCTCGGCGCCGCCGGACATCGTCGAGACCTCCTCCATCCTGGCCACCACCTCGCTGCTCGAAGCCAGCAACATGATCTCGGTAGTGCCGCTGGATGTGGCGCAGCACTACGCCAACTACGGCATGGTCGCCATCGTGGCGGTGCAGTTGCCCATTTCGATGGCCAACCTGGGGATCATCACGCGCAAGAAGAAAGAACTCGCTCCGGCAGTGAAGGGGTTCCTGCGGGCTTTGCGCGACAGCAACCTGGAGCGGCAGATCGCACGGTGATGCGTGGCCTCTGGCAGGCACGCATTCGTCGAACGCCAACCTGGTATCTCGCGCGACCAGGGAACGAATTTCTTCCAACCGTTACTGATGTCTGAGATAGGTAGGGGAGCTGTTGGGTTTGTTTTTTCAGAAAGGCGGCAGTCTTGCCTTCAAGTGACCCAGGCGCAAGCAATTAACTGATCCGAAGCAGGTCAGCCGACCCCGGCGGTATTCAAAGCCGTGGGGTCGCTCGTGTGGTGATCCGGCAAGATTTGGCGCATGGTCGCATCATGGCTGTAGCTAGTTTTGAGGATTTGTGCGCGGGTTTTTGCGAGATTGTCAAAGTCCCACTCCCCGTACTCAAGGCAGACGACCGAGGCTTGGTCGCATTTCATGTGGTGTTGCGCGACGCCACCGTCAATCTGGTGCATCGCCCGGACAAGAGTCCGGACCACGTCTTCATCCTATTCGAGTTCGGCCCCGTGGGGCTGAACGGCCCCGCATCGCTCGCGGAGCTACAGGCCCTGCTCGACGCCAATTTCGCCTTGCTGGAGGTGCATACGCCCGTGATCAGCCGCAACCCCGCCAACGGCGAAGCGGTGATGCAGTGCGTCTATCCACTTTTTGAAGCCACGCCCAGCGGCCTGTATGAACTGATCGACAAGGGTATCGATCAGGCTTCGCAATGGCGAAAAGATCTTTCATTGCGTTCGCCGGATGGCAGCGACCCCACCGCCGCAGAAAGTTCTGCGCAGGCGATGTCCAACTTTTCACATCAATCCATGAGGGCTTGAAAATGAAAGCTCTCCCCAATCGCACTCCAGCACGTTTCACCTTTCCCGTCGCACACCAGCCGTCCTCTTCTCAAGTCACGTCCAAGAGCACGCCTAGCGATTCGCCTCGGGTTTTGGCAGGCACAGGTTCTTCGTTTCCGACGAATCTGGTCACCCCACGAGACGCATCCCCGGCAACTCTGCAAAGGGGACCCACTCAGGCCCAGGGTCCGGCACGCGAGGGCATTTCCGCCAGCATCAGCTGCCTGCTCCAGAGCATCAAAAACGACGAGCCGGCACCTCCTGCTCCGTTCCCGACCCCGGAACAATTCAGAGCCAGGGTCGCGCATTTGAATGTCGATACCAAAATCGATACCAAAATCGATACCATATTCGTGCTGCCGACTCCGACGCCCGCCACGCCCATCGCCTCGGTGCCGCTCGATGCTCTACCCCCGGATTTTTTCAACGAGCCTACGCCTGAGTAGCGCCAGTGGGTCAAGCCCGCAATGACAGACCTGCCGTCATGCGATAAATGCGCAGCGCGTTATCGTGGAACAGCTTGCGACGATCCTCAGCCGAAAAGTCGGCAACGATGCTCTCGAAGCCCTTGAAGATGTCCGCGAACGAAGCGCACAGGCTGTCGACCGGGAAGTTGCTGGCGAACATGCAGCGGTTCGCGCCGAACAGCTCTATCGTGTCCAGCACCACCGGGCGATTCGCCTCCACCGTCCAGAGGCCGCCCGGCTGCCCGATGCCGCTGATCTTCACGAATACGTTGGGGCACTGGGCAATGCCTCGCATCGCCTGCCGCCAACTCGCCAAGCCAAACACGCTGCGGTCCGATGGCATGCCGGCGTGATTGATGATGATGGGCGTGCCGGGGAAATCGCGCGCCAGTACCTGCGCCTCATGCAGATGCCACCACGGCGTCTGCAGTTCGAAGTGCAGGCCATGGCTTGCCAGCAGCGCGTAGCCCCGGCGCCACTCGCTGTCCATCATGCCGCCGGGCCGTGCATCGCCCGGCGACGGGTTGGCGCGGGGCTTGTGGCGGATACCTCTGACGAATGCGAAGGCCGACACTTGCTCCAGCGTGCGTTCCACATCCGGCTGGTCCAGCCAGGCTTGGGCGACGGCAACTGCCGGCCAGCCGCTCTGCCGGCGCAGGCCCTCGATGTAGCGCATCTCGCCGATCGGGTCATGCGGGTCCCATTCGGCTTCCACATACACGCTGCCTGCGATCTCGAACGCGGCCGTGTCGCGCAGGTAATCGGCAGGCAGGTAAGGCCGGCAGATCGCAGCGTGATCGCCATAGCGATGCGGCGGACGATCCGCATCGCACAACCACGGGTAGTAGTTGGCGACAGGGTCCCAGAAGTGGTGGTGGGCGTCGACGATGCGGATGCCCGACAGTGCGTTCATGCAAATCCCGTGGTGGCTTCAGGCAGCCTGCATGCTGCCGAAGCGAAACGCGTTCTCGACGCGACGAATGCCGTTGACCAGCGCCCGTCCGAAAGGCGGCGCAGAAATCTCGAAGCGGCAGGCCGCATCGACCTTGATGCCTTCGGCGAACGACAGTGTGGCGGTGCCGAAGTAATGCACGTGCACGTCGCCCGGCACCAGGAACTGGTCGTACTTGAAGTGGTGGAACTCGATGTTGCCGATCGAGTGCGACATGTTGTCCTCGCCGGTCAGGAAGGGCTTTTCCCAACGCTTGCGTCCCTTGCGCATGATGCGCGAGGTGCCTTCGACACTGGCCGGCAGTTCGTCCAGCAGCAACTCGGGGCCGAATGAGCTGCCGCACAGCTTCGAGTGCGCGATCAGCCCCGTGTTGCTGCGTTCGGTGATGTGGTCGGACAGCTCGTTGCCGAGCGCGAAGCCGAGCCGCCGCGGCATGCCGTCGGCGCCGATCAGGTAGAGGCCCGCCAACTCGGGCTCCTCGCTCGCATCCTCGGAGAACGACGCCACCGGGAAATCCTGGTAGGGGTGGATCACCGAGTGACCCGTTCCCTTGAAGTGCCACTCGGGCGCCACGCCCGGCACGCCGTCACCGCTGGGGCGGCCCTGCTCGAGCCCCAACTTGAAAAGGCGCAGCGTATCGGAGAGCGTGGCTTCGTCCGCCTGCAAGGCTCTACGCAGGTGCTTTCGCGTGCTTTCGCTGCCCAGGTGCGTCAGCCCGGAGCTGCTGACCAGCATGTGCGCCGGGTCCGGATGGTCCAGCGGCACCAGCACGGCTTTGCGCTCCACCAGTGCGTCGTAGTCGACGCGCTCCGCCGAGGCGAGGTTCTCCGCGAGTTGCGCCAGGGGCACCTGCTCGGCCAACGCCTGCGCGGCGAGCGCGTAGGTGCTGTTGCAGCCCGCCAGCACCCGCACGCAGGCGGCCGACTCCACGAGCCCGACCGCCCGGCTGCCGTCGGGGCGGCGGAACTGCAACAGGCGCGACGCGGCCATCACGCAAGCCTTACTTCAGCCACTTCTCGAGCGCCTCGGCCGGGATGTCCGCACCGTGGTACTTCTTGAAGATTTCGTTGAGCTTGCCGTTCTTGTGGTTGGCCCGCACCCAGTCGTTTACCCAGGCCAGCAGCTTCGTGTCTTCCTTGCGCACGCCGATGCCGAGGTCGTTGGTGCGCAGGATGAACTTGGGCTCCAGCTGCCGGTTCGGCGCCTTCTGCGTCATCGTCTGGAACAGCGCGGCGGAGGTGCCCACCAGGTCGGCCTGGCCGGTGACCACGGCGGTGATCACGCCGGCATCGTCGTCGTAGCGCACCACGGTGGCACCCTTGGCGTTCTGCGTGAGGTCGCTGTCCTGCGTGGTGCTGCGGTTCACCGCCACGCTCTTGCCGGCCAGGTCGGCCATGCTCTTGACCTGGATGCCCTTGATGCCGCCCACCAGCGAGATCTGCGGGGCGTAGGGCACGGAATAGTCGACCACCTTGGCGCGGTCGGCCGTCCAGGCCAGGGTGGAGATGATGATGTCGGCCTTGCCGGTCTGCAGGTTGGGGATGCGCGTGGCACCGACGGTGGGCACCACTTCCAGGGCGACGCCCAGGTCCTTGGCCAGCAGCACCGCCACGTCGTAGTCGGAGCCGGTGGGCTTCATGTTGGCGTCGGTCATGCCCGAGGGCGGCACCGCGAGGTCGACCGAGATGCGGATCTTCTTGGCCGCGCGGATGTTGTCCAGCGTGTCGGCCTGGGCGGCGAAGCCGCAGGCAGCCACGGCCAGCACGAGTGCGCTGCGAGTGATGAAAGAGATGGGTTTCATGTGATGTTTCCTCTTGGTTTACAAGCCGTTGTCGACAAATTGCTGCAGTTCGGCGGTCTGCGGATTCAGGATCATGTCGCCCGTCCCGGTTTCCCAGATGCGGCCTTCATGCATGAAGATGACGGTGTCCGCGACCTTGCGCGCGAACGCCATTTCGTGAGTGACCAGCACCATGGTCATGCCGCCGGCCGCCAGGTCTTCGATGACCTTCAGCACCTCGCCGGTGAGCTGCGGATCGAGCGCCGAAGTGACCTCATCGAACAGCATCACCTGCGGCTCCATCGCGAGCGAGCGGGCGATGGCCACGCGTTGCTGCTGGCCGCCCGAGAGCTGCTCGGGATAGGCCTGGGCCTTGTCCGCCAGGCCGACCTGGCGCAGCACCGTGGCGGCGATCGCCAGCGCCTGCGCTTTCGTCTTGCCCTTGGCGGCGCGCGGCGCCAGCGTGATGTTTTGTTCCACCGTCAGGTGCGGGAACAGGTTGTAGCTCTGGAACACGATGCCGACATCGCGCCGCAGGCTGCGCAGGTCCAGCGCCGGGTCGTCCACCCGATGGCCGCACACCTCGATGTGCCCGCTGTCGATGGCTTCCAGCCGGTTGATGCAGCGCAGGGCCGTGCTCTTGCCCGATCCGCTGCGACCGATGATGGCCACCACCTCGCCCTTCTTCACCTGGAACGACACGCCCTTGAGCACGTTCAGGCTGCCGAAGCTCTTGTGCACGCCTTCAAGATTCACAATACTGGACATCGCCAATTCCTTTCTTCGTTTCAGGCACGCTCTTGCGCACCACGAGCAAACGGTCCTCGAGTTTTCGGGCCCACCACGAGAGCGGGTAACACAGCAGGAAGTACAGGCCGGCCACCAGCATGTAGACCATGAAGGGCTCGAACAGCGAGTTGTTGATCACCTGGCCGGCCCGCGCCAATTCGACGAAACCCACCACCGAAGCGAGCGACGTGTTCTTGACGATCTGCACCATGAAGCCGACGGTGGGGGGCGTGGCGATGCGCAGGGCCTGCGGCAGGATCACCATGAAAAGGCGCTGGCTGCGCGTGAGCGCCAGGCACTCGGCTGCTTCCCATTGGGTCCTGGGTACGGCTTCGATGCAGCCGCGCCAGATCTCGCCGATATAGGCGCTGACGTAGATGGTCATCGAGATGCCCGCGGCGACGATGGCCGGCAGGGAGAGGCCCATGATGCTCAGGCCGAAATAGGCCAGGAACATCAGGATCAGGAGCGGCGTGCCTTGCACCAGTTGCACATAGCCCAGCGAGAGCCAGCGCAGCCAGCGCCAGCGCGAGATGCGCGCCAGCGCCACGCCGAAGCCGACCAGGCCGCCGCCCGCGAATGCCATCAGCGACAGGATGATCGTCCAGCCGGCGCCCTGCAGCAGGAACTGCAGGTGGTTGATGTTGAATTCGTTGTTCATGGTGCTGCTCTCACATCGGCGTGCCGAGGCGGCGGCGGCGGGTGAACACCGCCTGGCCGATGGCCCAGAACGCTGCGCGCATGGCCAGCGACAGCATGAGGTAGAACACCGCCACCACGATATAGGTCTCGAAGGATCGGTAGGTGTCGGACTGCACGCGGTTGGCAATGGCCGTCAACTCCTCCGCCGAGATCTGCGAGGTGATCGACGAAGCCAGCATCAGCAGCACGAACTGGCTGGTGAGCGCCGGGTACACACGCTCCATCGCGGGCCGCAGGATCACGTGCCAGTACACCTGCACTCTCGACAGCGCCAGGCACTGCGCCGCCTCGATCTGCCCCTTGTGGATGGAGTCGATGCCGGCGCGCATGATCTCGGTGGTGTATGCCCCGATGTTGATCACCAGCGCCGCGATGGCCGCGGCGTAGGCCGGCACCTTCCAGCCCAGGCTGGACAGGCCGAAGTAGACGATGAAAATCTGCACCAGCAGCGGCGTGTTGCGGATGATCTCCACGTACAGACTGCAGGTGCGGGCCACCCACGGGTTGTGGCTGCCGCGGCCGAAGGCGCACAGCGTGCCGATCAGGAAGCCCAGCAGCGTGGCGATCACCGACAGCTGGATCGTGAGCCAGGCGCCGTGCAGGAACAGCGGCCACTGCGCGAGCACGCCCGAAAAGTCGAATTTGTAGGTCATGGTCGTCGCGGCGAATCAGGCGGCAGGACGGTACGAGTTCACGATCGAAGCCGTGTCCTTCATTCCGTTGCCCTGCCCCACGTAGTCAGCGTAGCGGCGGGTCGCGGCTTCGAGCATGGGCAGGCTGAGCGCCAGTTGGTGCGCCTCTGCCGTCACAGCCTTCAGGTCCTTCAGCAACTGCCGCGCGTAGGCGCGTGGCGGGTCGAAATCGCGCGCCTGCATCTGCGGGTAAAGGTGCTTGAGCAGGGTGCTGTCCGCGTGGCCACCGGCCAGGCATTGCGGCAGCCGGCTGGCGTCCACGCCGGCCGCTTCGGCCAGGGTCAGCGCCTCGGCCAGCACCACATACGTGCTGCCGACGATCAGCTGGTTGATCATCTTGGCGGTCTGTCCGGCGCCGCTGGGGCCGATGTGGGTGAAGTTCGCGGCCAGGTCGGCCATGACGGGGCGAATGGCTTCGATGTCGCGGGCGTCGCCGCCGGCCATGATCGTCAGCGTGCCGGAGCGCGATTGCACCGGCCCGCCGCTCACGGGGGCATCGACCCAGCCCATGCCGGACTTCGCCTGGAGTTGGGTCGCCATCTCACGCGTGGCCGCCGGATCGATGGTGGAGTGATCGATCAGGATCTTGTCCGCGCCGGCCGCAGCCGCGATGCCTTGCGCGCCGAACACGCATTCGCGCACGGCGTCCGTGTGCAGCACACACATGATGACGATGTCGCTGGTCCTGGTTACCTGCTCGGGCGACTGCGCCGCCACCGCCCCGGCCGCGACGAGGGGCGGCACGCGTTCGGGCTCGAGGTTCCACACCGTGACCGGCCAGCCCTGCTCCAGCAGCCGCAGCGTCATCGCCGTGCCCATGATGCCCAGCCCTACAAAACCGATCCGGGCTCTTTCTGCCGCCATGCTTGTCTCCATTTCCACTTCTGATGTGGTGCGCAAGCTTAAGAACCGGAGCGATTCGCATCCAATCGTCTTTTGTGATTCACCGATACGGGTTCTTGGATAAGGGGTAACCCGCGCCCGTTCCACAGATGACTTCACCGCGGCAGGGTAAATTCAGGGTTTATGGCGTATGTGGATCTCTCCCAGGATGCGGCGGCGATCAGCCGCATCTTCGTGACCTTGGGCCTCGCGGCGGCGGATGAGCCCGTTCATGCGACGGCGCTTGCCGGTGGCGTGTCTTCCGGCATCTATCGCATCGACCTGTGCTCGGGCAGCTACTGCCTGAAGCAGGCGCTGCCGCGGCTCAAGGTCGCCAAGGAATGGAACGTGCCGGTCGAACGCGTGTTCGCGGAAATTGATTGGCTCCAGGCAGCGGGGCGCATCGCGCCCGGGCACGTGCCGCGCGTGCTGGGGCAGGACGACGCAAGCAAGTGCTTCGTCATGGAGTTCCTGGGCCCCGAGTATCACAACTGGAAGTCGGAGATGCTGGCCGGCCACATCGACGTTGCCGTGGCTCGCGACGTCGGCGACGTGTTGGGACGCATCCATGCGGCCACGGCCGACGATGCAGCGCTGGCAAGCCGCTTTGCCACCGACGCCAATTTTTACGCCATCCGCCTGGAGCCCTACCTGGTGGAGACCGCGCGCGTGCACCCTGCCCTGTCCGACACGCTGCTGGCCACCGTGGCGCGCACCGCGGACACAAGGCGCGTGCTGGTGCATGGCGATGTCAGCCCCAAGAACATCATGATCGGGCCGAACGGGCCGGTGTTGCTGGACGCGGAATGCGCGTGGTTCGGCGACCCGGCGTTCGACCTGGCGTTCTGCCTCAACCACTTCCTGCTCAAGGCGGCACACATGCCGCAGCGCATCGCCGATTTGATGGCCAGTTATCGCGCATTCGGCGATGCGTACTGGCCGCATGTGCACTGGGAGCCGAGGGCGGCTCTGGAGGCGCGCGTGGCCACGCTGCTGCCGTGCCTCACGCTGGCGCGCGTGGACGGCAAGTCGCCGGTCGAGTACCTGGGTGAGCCCCAGCGCGAGGAGGTGCGCCGTGTCGCGGTGGTGCTGCTTCAGGACACACCGGTCACACTTGAAGGTATTGCGGCCCATTGGGCTGGGGAATTCGAAGCATGAACATCAAGCAGGTTGCGGCGCGCCGTATCTGGGACTCGCGGGGCCGGCCCACCGTGGAGGTGGAGGTTGTCAATGAAGACGGCACCTTCGGGCTCGGCATCGCGCCCGCAGGCGCGTCCATGGGCACGCGCGAAGCCGTCGAATTGCGCGACGGCGGCACGCGCTTCAAAGGCCTGGACGTGCAGAACGCGTTGCGAGGTATCGTCGGCGAGATCGCGCCTACTCTCGTGGGCCGCGACGTCACCCGGCAGGCCGACATCGATGGCGCGCTGATCGCATTGGACGGCACGCCGACGAAGTCGCGGCTGGGCGGCAACGCCTTGATCGCCACGTCGCTGGCCGTGCTGCACGCCGCGGCGGCCCACCTGCCGCTGTGGCAATACCTCGCGCAGGGGCGCCCCGTGCGGCTGCCGCTGCCGCAGATCCAGATCTTCGGTGGCGGCGCGCACGCAGGGCGGCGCGTGGACGTGCAGGACTTCATGGTCATCGCAACGGCAGCAACATCCTTCTCGCAGGCGCTGGAAATGACGGCGGAGGTCTATCGTGCAGCCGGCGAGCTGATGGCTTCGCGCGGCCAACTCGCGGGTGTGGCGGACGAAGGCGGCTGGTGGCCCAGCTTCGCGCGCAACGAGGAGGCGCTCGACGCGCTGGTCGCCTCCATCGAGAAGGCCGGCTTCGTCCCGGGACAGGATGTGGCGATCGCGCTGGACATCGCAGCCTCGGAGTTCGGGCGCGGCGGCAAGTACAGGCTGGCCCTCGAAGGGCAAGAGCTGGATACCGACGCGCTGTGCGAGCGGCTCGTTCGCTGGACGGAGAAGTACCCCATCGTCTCGATCGAAGACCCGCTGGCCGAGGACGACGAAGCCGGCCTCGTCGCGTTCACGCGCGCCGTGGGCGGGCGCGTGCAGGTGGTCGGCGACGATTACCTCGTCACCAACGCCGACCGCGTGCGCGCTGCTGCCACGGTGGGCGCGTGCAATTGCGCTCTCATCAAGCCGAACCAGGCCGGCACCGTCACGCAGACACTGGCCGCACTGGAGGCGGCCAGGGCCGAGGGCTACGCAACCATCGTGTCGGCGCGCTCGGGCGAGACGGAAGACGTGGCCATCGTGCACCTCGCCACGGGCTGGAACGCCGGCCAGCTGAAGGTGGGCTCGTTCGCGCGTTCCGAGCGCATGGCGAAGTGGAACGAGGGCATCAGGATTGAATCACGCGCCGGCGCGCCCTCGGGCTTCGCCGGCAGGGCCGCCCTTGCGTAAGGCGATTCCGCTCGTCGTGCTCCTCACGCTGGTGTGGGGCACCGCCTGGCAGCTGTTTCCGATGGCGGTGCGCGAGGTCTCGGTGTGGACCTTTCGCGCCGTGAGCCTGGTCATCGCGGGCCTGCTGCTGCTGGCCGTCGCGCGGCTGCGCGGCGAGTCGTTGCGCGTCCCGCGATCCCACTGGGGCACCGTGGTGGCCGCGTCATGGGTTTACCTGGTGGTCTGGAACGTCGCGAGCACCTATGCCGCCATCCTCATTCCATCGGGCCAGGCTGCGATCCTCGGGTTCACCATGCCGCTGTGGGCGGCGCTGGCCGCGTGGGCCCTGCTGGGCCAGCGCCCGGGCGTTCGAGTGCTGCTGGCCCTGGTTTTCGGCGGCCTGGGGGTGGGCCTGCTGATCTACGACGGCATCGGCGTGTATGCGCAGGCACCGGTCGGCTTCGCGCTGGGTTTGCTGTCGGGTCTCGGCTGGGCGCTGGGCACGCTCCTCCTGAAGCGCCGGCCTGTTCCGGTCTCTTCACTGGTGCTGACGGGGTGGCAGCTTCTGGCTGCTGCGGCGCCGGTCGTATTGATCGCGTTCGTGCGGGGCGACGGCGTGTGGTTCATGCCGTCCGCGACCACGATCGCCGTCATCGGCTACATCATTTTGATGCCCATGGCGTTGGGCAACGTGACCTGGTTCGCGATCGTCGGACTGTTGCCGGCGAACATTGCCGGCCTGTCGTCGGTGATGGTGCCGGTGGTGGCCATGATCTCCGGCGCCGTCATCCTGCGCGAGCCACTGGGGCCTGTCCAGTGGACGGCGATGCTGTGCTGCGCGGTCGGCTTCGGCCTGGCGCTGCTGAAACCCCACCGGCCGCGAGATAGTACGATTCCTGTCCCATGAAAAACTACTGGCTGATGAAATCCGAACCCAGCGAGGCGTGGCTTCGACGCCGTATCCCGATCCGACGCAATTCGACAAGAAGTCGAAGTACTACGACGCCGCGTCGAAGCAAGAGGAGCCGCGCTGGCAGCTCGTGGACGTGCAGCTGTTGAAGAAGACGCGCACGCTGGGCCTGCCGGAGCTGCGCTCCACGCCGGAGTTGGAAGACATGGTCGTGCTGCGCAAGGGAAACCGCCTCTCCATCACGCCAGTGGAGGCGAAGCACTGGAAGAAGATCCTCAAGATGCTGGGATGACTTCGTGTCGCTCAGGCATCCGTGGGCCGCGTCGTTCCAGCTAATGCGGTAGCGGTCGTTTGCTGCGCCCGGCGGTGCTTGTAGAAGTGGTACACGCAGTGCAGGCCGACACCCATCGACACTCCTCCTCCCCCGAGCAGGGCGACGCTTTGCCCCGTGTCGTCGCCGCCGTCCAGGACACCCGCCTGCCACAAGCCGCCGACGACCAGCGACGCCGCCCCGCCCAGAAGCATGACCACGCCTGCTCGGCCGATGACATTCGGCGCGCAGTCCAGCTTGCCGCCGGAGCCCTTGTGAGGAACATGAGGGCGATGACCCGGATAGTGTGACTCGTACTTGAACATCGTCGGCACGGGCGCCGCTGTGTAGTTGTTCGCGTCCACTTGGGCAGGATGTTCTAACTCGAAAGTGAAGAACATGGGCACGCGCGCTCGAGTCTTGGCGAACTCGCTGGGCGGCTCCGGCGTCGCCCCCGGCTCATCGGTGTAGGAGAACCCGGCAATGTCGTTCCCTGCCATATGCCCTCCGGGGACGATAAGCCATTGGGGGACGGGCAGGGGCACCATGAAGATATTACCCATGTCTTTGGAAGCAGGCACGTCGATCTTCAAGGCCGGCTTGATCGATTGCATTTCCCTGGGTGGATCACCCATCGACAACAGGCGCTCGGACTCGTGCGCCAGGGATGCGCTTTCCGAAACCCTGCCCGACTCGAGGTCTGGAGCGGAGTAGACGTGGGACTTGCCGGGCGCTTGAGAGATTTTTGTCATGGCGATTGCATTGATGTGAGTCCGCATATCAAAGCAAGGATCGGACCGGATATCTGCCTGCCCCAACCCACGGCGCCATTGTTTCAGCGTGCGATGAGGGCGATGCAATAGCCCAACGCGAGGCCCAGGCCCGTTGCGAACACAACCAGCCACGCCGGTACCGGCGCGCCGAGCCCTCCACCCGGAAAGACGGGCGGCGCTCCAGCCGCTGCCGGCACTCCAGCTGCTGCGGGGACGGCCACCACCTCTGGCACACCGGTGCCGCCGAGCTGCCGCGCGAAGGCCGAGAAAAAGTCATCGGCGTTCTTCTTTGCCACCGTCTGCAACAAGCGGCTGCCGACGCTGGCCAGCTTGCCGCCGATTTCGGCCTGCGCCGCATAGGTGAGCAGGGTTTCGAGACCTTCGTCCCTGAGGGAGACCCGGGCGCTCATGCGCGCGAAACCGGCGGCGCCCCCCTGTCCCTGGCCGGTCAGCGTATAGCCGTTGGGCGGGTCCAGCTCGGACAGGTTCACCGCGCCTCGGAAGGTCGCGGCCACCGGGCCAACCTTGGTGACGACGATGGCCGTGAATTCGGTATCCGATACCTTGTCGAGCTGTTTGCAGCCGGCGATGCATGCCTTGAGCACGCCCGGATCATTCAACGCCTCCCAGACCGCTTGCCTCGCTGCGGGAACCCGGTACTCACCGGTGATTTCCATGCTCATGATCGTGCCTCGTAGTGCTTGAACAGGGCTTGGGTGCCAAGTCGCGAATGTCCCTGGTCCACCAAGCCGGTGTACAGCTTGCGGGCCAGGGCCAGCGCGGGCAAATCCAGCTGCATGCGCTGCGCTTCTGCCAGGGCAATACCCAGGTCCTTGACGAAGTGCTCGATGAAGAAGCCCGGCGCGAAGTCGCCTTCGATGATCTTGCCGCCCATCACGCTCAGCTGGAAACCGCCCGCCGCACCCGCGCCGATGGACTTGAGCACCGTGGGCAGGTCCAGGCCCGCCGCCTTGCCATAGGCCAGTCCCTCGCACACGCCCATGATGGTGGACGCGATGACAATCTGGTTGCACATCTTGGTGTGCTGGCCGGCGCCCGCCTCGCCCTGGCGGACGATGTTCGCTCCCATCAGTTGCAGCAGGGGCAGCGCGGCGTCGAAGGCGTCCTGCGCGCCACCCACCATGATCGAGAGTTTCGCGTCACGCGCCCCGACTTCGCCACCCGACACCGGCGCATCCAGCGCACGGCATGCGCGCTGCGCCGCCTCGGCGGCAAGCCGCCGGGCCAGCTCGGGGCTGGAGGTGGTCATGTCGATCAGCAGGGCATCGCGAGCGCCTGCCAGCACGCCGTCGGCGCCGAGCCAGACCTGCTCCACGTCGCTCGGATTGCCCACCATGGTGATGACCACCTCCGATTGGGCGGCGACCGCGGCGGGCGTATCGCACCACGTCGCGCCCGCGGCCAGCGTCTCTGCCGCCTTCTCGCGCGAACGGTTGTACACCCACAGCGGATGTCCGGCCGCCAGGATATGGCCGGCCATGCTGCGGCCCATGATGCCCAGGCCGATGAATCCAACGCGTGTGTTCTTGGTGTCTGTCATTTGTTCTGCCTCTTCAATCAGGTTGCCGGCCGCGCAGCAAGTCGCGCAGGTACATGGGAGTCAGCGGCTGGCGCGTGGCCGTCACGCCGAACGGGGCGATCGCATCGTTCACGGCATTGGTAACAGCGCCGATCGCGCCCATCACGCCGCCTTCGGCCATGCCCTTGATGCCGGCGGGCGTGGCCTTGTTGGGCGTATGCATCGAGACAATCTCGAAATGCGGCAGCTCGTGGGCCGTCGCCACGAGGTATTCGGCCAGCGAGCCGGAGAGGTTTTGCCCGTTGGCGTCGTATTCGACGTGCTCGAACAGGGATCCCGACAGTCCCATGGCAATCGCGCCATGCTGCTGCCCTTCCACCACGACAGGGCTGAGCACGGTGCCGCAGTCCTCGGCCACAAGGTAGCGATCGAAGCCGATGGCACCGGTGTTCGCATCCACACGCACCTCGCACACGTGCGTGGAGTTGGAATAGGTCATCGGCGGCGGCTCGTAGGTCTTGTGGAACTCCAGGCCCGGGCCCATGCCTTGCGGCAAGGCGAGCGGGTCCAGGTAAGCGGTGCGCGCGACGTCCGCCAGGCCCAGGCCGGTGACGCGCCACTGCGAGTCGCGGAACTGCTCGACACAGCCGTCGCGCATCCGCAGGTTTTCGCAGGACGCGAGGCCCAGGCGCTGCGCGGCGATGGCCAGCACCTTGGCTCTCGCGTCCAGCGCGCACAGGTACAGCGTTCCGCCGCCGGCCGTGCCGCCGCGCGCGCCGCGGCTGCCCATGCCATAGGGCGCGACGTCGGTGTGGCCAAGCTGTATCTGGACACACGAGGGATCGACCCCCAGCCCTTCGGCCACCGCGTTGGACAGCGCCGTCTCGTAGCCCTGCCCTGTCGCGCCCAGCCCGCAGGAGGCATTCACGACGCCCGACGGCTCGATGCGCACCCACGCCGCCTCATGTCCCGACCCGGGAATGCCCGCCGCTTTGTAGAACTTCGACCCATAGGTGGTGGACTCGACGACGGTGCAGATGCCCAAGCCCAGGTACACGCCCTGCGCCCGCGCGCCACGCTGCCGCGCACGGAAATCCTCGTAGTCGATCGCGGCCAGTGCCGCCTCCATGGTTTCGCGCGGCGTGATGTCGGCCAGCACTTCGCCGGTCGCCATGGTGTAGGGCAACTCACCGGCCTCGATCATGTTGATGCGGCGCACGGCCACCGGATCGAGCTGCAGGCTGCGCGCGACGGCGTCCAGCGTGCCCTCCATCACCCAGCTGGTGACGGACATGGGAGCGCGCATCGGCCCGTTGCCGACCTTGTTGGACAGCACTACTTTCACGTCGTAGCTGTAGTTCTGTATCTTGTAAGGGCCGGTGAGGATCATCGCCACCACGCGGGCCAGGTAGTTGCCGGGGTAGAAGCTGTAGGCGCCGAAGTCTTCGACGATCTCCAGCTCCAGCGCCAGCACGCGCCCCTGCGCGTCTACGGCGGCGCGGGTGCGGCAGTGGTCCTCCCGCGCCTGCGACGAGGCCAGCAGGTTTTCCATGCGGTCCTCGCGCCAGCGCACGGGGCGCTTGAGGTGCCGCGCCACGGCTGCGACCGTGAGCTCCTCGCGGTACAGGGCGATCTTCTGCCCGAAGCCGCCGCCCACGTCCGGCGAGATGACGGTGACCTGCGATTCCGACAGCCGCAGCCGGCCGGCGAGCGTCGTGCGGTAAGGATGCGGGACCTGCGTGCCGACATGGAAGGTGAGGTGCTGGCGTCCTTCGTCCCACACCGCGATGCAGCCGCGCGTCTCGATCGGCAGGTGGGTCTGGCGGTGCTGCGAAAAAACGCTTTCGACCACGCGGTGGGCCCTTTCCATCTGCGAGGCCACATCGCCGTGCTGCGCGTGCTGGTGCGAGAGCAGGTTGGACAGCAGCGTCTCGTCGACCCGCGGCGACACCGGGTCGAGCGCCTCCCACATCGTCGTGACGGCAGGCAGCGCCTCGTAGGTTACGGCCACTGCTTCGGCGGCGTCTTCGGCCAGGTAGCGGTCCTGGGCGATCACGCAGGCAACGGGGTCACCCTGAAAGCGGGCCTTGTCGATGGGCATCGTGTCCATCTCCACAGGCTGCAGGCCATCGATGGGCGGCGCCATGCGGTGGCGCGTGGTCCAGGCGGCGACGTCCTTGCCGCTTACGACCGCGACCACGCCAGGCATGTCGAGCGCGGCCTGCGCGTCGATGGAAACGATGCGGGCGTGCGCGTGCGGCGAGCGCACGAAGCACGCGTGCAAGGCGCCCTCAACGGAGATGTCGTCGATGTAGCGCCCACGCCCGGTCAGCAACCGCTCATCTTCCTTGCGCGGCGTGTACGAGCCGATATGACGAAACTTATCGTCACCCATCCACTGTCTCCTGGCGCATGCGCTGCGCCGCCAGCTGGATCGCCGCGACGATGTTCTGGTAGCCGGTGCAGCGGCACAGGTTGCCCGACAGCGCATCGCGGATCTGTTCCTCCGTCGGCTCGGGATGGTCCTTGAGGAAGGCCTCGAACGTCATCACGATGCCCGGCGTGCAGAAGCCGCACTGCAGGCCGTGCAGCTCGTGCATCGCCTGCTGCAGCACCGACAGCGCGCCGTGCTCGCCGACGGACTCGATGGTCGAGATCTCGTGCCCCTCCATCTGGATGGCGTAGGTCAGGCAGGCGCGTGCGGGCCGGCCATCGACCAGCACGGTGCAGGCGCCGCACACTCCATGCTCGCAGCCGACATGGGTGCCGGTGAGCTGGCAATCCTCGCGCAGCGCGTCCGACAACAGCTTGCGCGGCTCGGCCTGGAACTCGATGTTGCGGCCGTTGACGGTGAGCGTGATGCTTTGCTTGTCCATAAGTCAGTGATTCAACTTCGCGAGGGCGCGGCCCAGCGCGTTGGTGACGAGGGACTCCGTCAGCTCGCGGCGATACAGCGCCGAAATCCTGCCGTCGTCCTCGGGCGAGATCGAATCGCGGGCGGCGGCGGCGAGTTGCGCCACCCATGGCTCGTCGGGAACGCGACCGCAAAAGGTTTGTGCGAGTTCGCGCAGCGACAGCGGCATCGGCGCGACGCCGCTCACGCCCAAGCGCAAAGCAGCCACTTGATCGCCGGCCAGCGCCACGGTCGCCGCCACCGCGACGATGGCGTAGTCGCCGTGCCGGCGGTTGAACATCCTGAAAGACGCCGCCTCCTGCGCGGCAGCCTTGGGAAATTGCACCGATAGCACCAGCTCGTCGGGTGCCAGCACCGTCGTCATGGCGGACTGGAAAAAATCAGCGGCCTGTACCCACCTGTGACCTGCCGCCCGCACCAGCTTCAGGCGTGCCCCCAGCGTGACAGCGACCAGGGCCAGCTGTGCCGCCGGATCGGCATGGGCCAGGCTGCCGCCCAGGGTGCCGCGTTGGCGGATGGCGTAATGACCGATCGTCGGCGCGGCCTGCTCCAGCAAGGGGCAGAACCGGCGCACCAGCGCCGATTCGGCGACCTGGTAATGCCGCGTGAGGGCGCCGATCTCGATCCAGTCGCCGGCCTCGCGGATGTAGGCCAGCTCGGTCAGGTCGTTCAGGTCGATCAGTTGCGCTGGAGCAGCCAGCCGCATGTTCATCATCGGGCCCAGGCTCTGCCCGCCCGCGATCACCTTGGCACCCGGCCCCAGCCGGGCCAGCTGGTCCAGCGCTTCCTCCAGGGATGCGGGGCGAAGATAGACGAAGGCGGCAGGCTTCACCGCTGGTTCAATTCCACACCAGGCTGGCGCTGGTCTGCTTGTCGAACAGGTGCAGGCGATTGAGGTTGACGGCGAGGGCGGTGTTGTCGCCAACCTTGTGATGCGCTTCCTTGCCCAGGCGGAAGAACAGCTTCGTGCCTTCGACCTCCAGCTCGTAGAACTGGTCAGAGCCCACCGGAAGCACCGAGATGATCCGGCCCTGCAGGCTTGCGGCCGCCACACCTTGCGGCACCTCGGCCACGTCTTCGGCACGAATGCCTAGCACCACTTCGCGGCCCATGTCCCCACCAACACGCTGCGCGAGCGTGTCGGGCAAGGCAAGCGCCAGTTGCCCGCGCCGGAACACGACACTCCCGCCCTCCATGGCGAGCTGTCCTTCCAGGAAGTTGATCGGCGGATTGCCAAGGAAAGACGCCACGAACATGTTGCGCGGCTGCTCGTAGATGGCGTCCGGCGTGCCGATCTGCTGCACCACGCCGCTTCGCATCACGACGATACGGTCGGCCAGCGTCAGCGCCTCGGCCTGGTCGTGCGTGACGTACACGAAGGTGGTCTGCATCACCTGGTGCAGTTGCTTGATCTCGGCGCGCATCGAAATGCGCAGGGCGGCGTCCAGGTTGGAAAGCGGCTCGTCCATCAGGAACACGGCCGGCTGGCGCACCATGGCGCGGCCGAGTGCTACGCGCTGTCGCTGGCCGCCTGACAGCTGGTCCGGACGGCGCTCCAGCAGGGGTTCGATCTCGAGCCTGCGCGCCGCGTCCCTCACCCGGCGGTCGATCTCGTCCTTCGGGTGCTTGCGCATGCGCAAGCCGAAGGCGATGTTCTCGTAGACGGTCTTGTGCGGATAGAGCGCGTAGCTCTGAAACACCATGGCCACGTCGCGCCGGTGCGGCGGAACCGTGTTCATGACATCCCTGTCGAAGAACAGGTTGCCGTCGGTCACGTCCTCCAGGCCCGCGATCATGTTCAGGGTGGTGGACTTGCCGCAGCCGGACGGGCCGAGCAGCACCAGGAACTCCTTGTCGCCGATGTCGAGGTTGAGGTCCTCCAGCGCGATGAAGCCGTTGGGGTACTTCTTGCCCACCGATTCGAACCTGATCCTGGCCATGAATGTTTCCTTTAACCCTTCACGGCACCGGCCGTGAGTCCCGAGACGATGTAGCGCTCGAAGAGAATGGCGATGACGACAGGCGGGACGATCGCGAGCACGCCGGCGGCATTGATGAACGAGAAACTGATGTTGAAATCCGACGTGAACGAGGCCACCACGATCGGCATGGTCTGCGAAGCCGGTGTCTGCGTGAACATCAGCGCCAGCAGGAACTCGTTCCAGCTCGTGAGGAACGTGAACAGCACCACCGCCACCAGCGACGGCAGCGCCAGCGGCAGGTAGACCAGCACCAGGGTCTGCAAGCGCGAGCAGCCGTCCACGCGCGCCGCCTTGTCCAATTCGTCCGGCAGCGATTCGAAATAGCCCGTCAGGATGAAGATGCTGAAGGGAATCGTGATGGCCAGATAGGTGATGACGAGCGACAGCAGGTTGTCCATCAGCCCCAGCTTCTGCACGAACAGGAAGAACGGCACCACCAGCGCGATGTCGGGGATGACGCGCGAGGTCAGCATGAAATAGATGGACGTGGAACGCCCGATGAAGCGAATCTTGGCCAGCGCATAGGCGGCCGGTACGCTCACCAGCAGGTTGAGCACGACGACCGAGATCGCCACGATGAGGCTGTTCCACATGCCCGGCAGCAGGTTGGCCGCAGTGGAAGGTATGAAGCCGCCGGTGGCGGTGTCACCCTGCTTGCGGTTCTCGTAGGTGACGACCGCCTCCTTGGCCTGGAAGATCGCAGTGAAGTTCTGCGCCGTGGGCTGGTGTGGAATCCAGTGCGGCGGCACCGAGGTGATTTCCACCTCGGACTGGAAAGCGGACGACACCAGCCACGCCACCGGTGCCAGCACGTAGACGGCCAGCAGCAGCGAGGCCAGCAGCAGCAGCACGGGGCGGCCGATGCGGCGGATGGGTAGGGGCAGGATGGCTTGCATCAGAGCTTCCGGCTGGTGCTGCGGATGATGAAAAAAGCCAGCGTGAAGGTCGCGATGGCCATGATGTAGGCCAGCGCCGCACCGGTGCCAAAGGCCAGTTTGCGGAAGGTCTCGACGTACACCTGCCAGGCCACCACGTGCGACGCCTCGGCTGGCCCGCCCTCGGTCAGGATGAAGAAGAGGTCGAAATGGCGAATCGCCATCATCGTCTCGTAGATCATCACCAGCGCGAAGCCGGGCACCAGCGAAGGCAGCGTGATGTGGACGAAACGTTGCCAGACGTTGGCGCCGTCCACCTTGGCGGCGCTGTAAAGGTCCGGGCGGATCGACTTGAGCGTGACCAGCAGCAGGATGGTGGCCAAGGGCACTTCTTTCCAGACAAAGGCATTGGTGATCAGTGCCAGCGTCTTGTCCACGTCGCCCAGCCAGACGAGGTATTTGGAGATGAAGCCCAGCTGCAGGAGCAGGCCGTTGAGCGCGCCATAGCCCGAGTCATAAATCCATTTCCACATCAGGCCATTGGCCACGTAGGGAATGGCCCAGGGGATGAGCAGGATGGCGGAGAGCACGCGGCGGCCGGGGAACTCCTCGTTGAGCAACAAGGCCACGAGCGTGGCGAGCACCATGATGGCGGCCACCGACATGACCGTGAAGCTGGTGGTCCGCCCCACCGACTCCCAGAACAGCGAATCCTGGAAGATCTTAAGGTAGTTGTCGAACCAGACGAAGGGCGCTCGATGCGGCCGGGTCAGCTTCAAGTCGAACAGGCTGATCCAGAAAGAATAGACGACCGGGAACACCGCCACGACGGTGAGCACGATCATCATCGGCGCCAAGAACAGCATGGCGCTCTTCTGGTCGTAGGCGCTCACGGGCTGCCCGAACGGGCGCCAGCGTTTGCGCGCCGCCGCCGCCGGCGCCACTTCCCCCGCCACGACTTGCGTCATGTCACGCCTGCTTGCGCATGTCGTTCCACGCCTGCGCCGACTTCTTCAGCGCGTCCGCGGGCGTGCTCTTGCCGATGATCGCGGACTGCCAGGCCGTGCCGTTCACTTCGTCCCACTCGCCGAACCAGCGGGCGATCACGTCCTTCTTGCGGGCCAGGTGCTGCTGCTTCTCGAACATGGCGATGTCCGAATATTTCTGGTAGTTGGCCTGGATGTCCGGGTCCTTGAACAGCTCCTTGACGCCGAAGCCCGAGCCCAGGTCCTGGAACAGCATCTTCTGGAACTGGTACTGGCTGCCTGCCTTGCCGCCGAACCATTCGATCAGCTTGACGGCGTTGGCGGCACGTGCCTTGTCCGCCGCGGCGTGCGTGGTCATCGCGTGGAAGCGCATCCAGCCGACGGTGGCGTGCGAGCCGCCCGGGCCGGCAGGCATCAGCGCCTGCTTGACGCGCCCGGCGATCTGCGACTGCTTGGGGTCGTTGAGCGTGCGAATGCGGTAGCGGCCGAGCATGGCGAACGCGTGGTTGCCCGAACCGAAGGACTTGAGGCCGTTCAGCTCACCGATCTCCACGCAGGCGGGCGAGACGATCTTGTGCTTGTTGACCGCGTCCGTCACCCACTGCAGTGCCTGCAGTGCGCCTCGCTTGGGGTCGGCCATCACCGCGACGCCGTTGTCGTCGGTGAAGCGGCCGCCGTTGGAATAGACCATGGCCGTGAGGAACTCGATCAGCCAGCTTTCACGGGCCATCGACAGCATGAGCGGGTACTCCGACAAACCGGCCTTCTTGATCGTGGCGGACTGCTGCACCACCTCGTCCCAGGTCTGCGGCGGCGCCTTGATGCCGGCCTTCTTCAGCATCTCCTCGTCGTAGAAGAAAGCCATGTAGTCCGAGTAGTAGGTCAGGCCGTACTGCTTGCCCTTGTACTGCATCGACTTGGTGCAGAAGTCGTCGGTCGCCGCGTTGTACTTCATCAGCTCGGGGTAGCCGTTGATGGGCGCGATCCAGCCGGCATCGGCCCATTCCGGCAGCCAGCTGTCAGAGACCCACAGGGCATCGATCGGCGCCTTGCCGACGAACTTGGTGACCATGGCGTCGCGGTACTGCGCCCAGGGGGCGTTGCTGTAATTGACCTTGATGCCGGTCGTGGCCTCGAACGCAGTGAGATGGCTCTTGACCAGATCGACCGCGGCCGACCAGGTGTAGTAGTTCAGCGGCGCGCCCTGTGCGTCGCTGGCCAGGGGCAACATGCCCGTGCCGACCGCGCCCGCCGCAGCCGTCAGCTTGAGGAAATCACGGCGATTCGAACCCGGGGTCCATATCGTGCTCATCTCGAACTCTCCTTGGGTGGCGACGGCTGACAGGGGTCGTGCCCTGGCCTGGCCATATCGGTGCGCAAATCGCCAGCCACTCGCCGCCGACTCGACCGGATGGCATTATTGTTGATGTGGTTTTATATCGTCAAGTGACGACTTAAACTTTTTTTGATCGGGCTCAACATGCGACCACGCTCACGGCCAGGCCACCCAGCGATGTCTCTTTGTACTTATGGTGCATGTCGGCACCGGTCTGCTTCATCGTCGCGATGACACGGTCGAGCGAGACGTGGTGCAACCCATTGCCGGAAAGCGCCAGGTAGGCTGCGTTGATAGCCTTCACGGCGCCCATGGCGTTGCGCTCGATGCAGGGGATCTGGACCAGCCCGCCCACCGGGTCGCAGGTCAGCCCCAGGTTGTGCTCCATCCCGATTTCGGCCGCGTTCTCGATCTGCTCGTTGCTGGCGCCCAGCGCCGCGGCGAGGCCGGCCGCAGCCATCGACGAGGCCACGCCCACCTCGCCCTGGCAGCCGACCTCGGCTCCGGAGATCGAGGCGTTTTCCTTGTACAGCGACCCGATCGCAGCCGCCGTCAACAGAAAGTCACGGCTGGCCTCGGGCCCGGCCGGATTGCAGAACTTCTCGTAGAAGCGCAGCACGGCAGAAAACCCTCTTGCCGCAAGCCGCGGTCCATGCACTCGAACATGGCCCGGCGGATGCCGTCGAGGCCTTGCTCGACCTCGGATTGCGTGCGCAACGTGAGCTCGTTTTCCAGCGCGATCGCGGCGATGGTGCGGTTGCGCTCCCTGCAGCGCTGCAGCAGTTCGGCCGCAGACCTGTACGGGTGCGCCCAGGCGTGGCGCGCAGGCGCGGCAGCAGACAGGAAATCCGCCTCGCCGGCGACGAACCCGCCCCCGATGGAGAACATGGTCGTGTCGGCCAGGACATTGCCCTCATCGTCTTCAGCCAACAGCCGCATGCCGTTGGGGTGCTGCGGCAGGGTCTCGCACGCATGAAATACCAGTTGCGTCGCTTCATGGAAATCGATCGCGTGCAGGCCGGCAAGCGCCAGCCCGCGCCGCTCGCGCGCCCGAACGATGAGCGAATCGGCGGCGTCGATGTCAACGGTGTCGGGCGCCTGGCCCATCAACCCGAGCAGCACCGCGCGGTCTGTCCCGTGGCCGCGCCCGGTGAGGGCCAGCGATCCGTACAGGTGGACTTCGACGCGCGCCACCCTGTGAAGCACGCCGCGGTCTTGCAACGACTGCACGAACTGCAGCGCGATGCGCATCGGCCCCACGGTGTGCGAACTGGACGGGCCGATGCCCACCTTGAACAGGTCGAACGCGCTGACCGGCACGGCCTGCGCCTACTTGAGCGGAGAGAATGCCGCCGGGCTGAGGAACACGCTTTCCTGGTGGACCAGGTAGGGCAGCATCGACGGCACGAAGGAGATCCACTGCGCGTCTTGCGCGAGCTTGGCACGCTGGCTCCCGCGATGCCCGAGGTCTTCATAGGCCCAGACGAACACCACCGAATTGAGCACACCCGACTCCTTGGTCCAGCACCCGATGAGCGTGGCATAGCGGGTGATGATGCCCAGCCCCTGCTCCTGGTACATCTTGAGGAACTCGGACGCCTTGCCCGGCTGCACCTGGTAGGTGCGCATCTCGTAGATCATGGCTTCTCCAGTGTGATGGAATTCTCGCGAAAGACTTGTCGCCAGCAGCGCATTCTATACTTCGTCAACTGACGATATATTACGCGCTACAGTGCTCGATCGTTCACCTTGGCGACGCACCTGCCGCCCCTTATTCGCTGCCTCAATGAAAGCCAAATCAGACCTCCTTGCCGCCAAACGACAAGAGGCGCCCACCCGGCTCAAGCAGGGCAAGCGCCGCCCGACGGCTCGCCTGCCCGCGGCCGAACGTCGCGCCCAGATCCTGGAGAAGGCCTTCGAGTTCTTCTCGGAAAACGGGCTCACGGCACAGACGCGTGGCCTGGCGGAGGCATGTGGCGTTTCCCAGCGGCTGCTCTACAGCGCCTTCCCGAACAAGGCCGCGCTGATCAACGCCGTGTACGACGCCAATATCGCGGGCCCGTTCAAGGCAATCTGGTTCGTGCACCTTCGTGACCGCAGCAAGCCGCTGGAGCAGCGGCTGCGGGAGTTCTACCAGGAGTATTACGACACCATCCTGACCCGCAAGTGGCTGCGGCTCTTCCTGTACGCCTCACTGGCAGAAGTGGAGATGGCGCCGACCTATATCGCCGCGATCATCAGGACCTTGCTGGAGACGGTAGTACATGAAGCCGCAGGGGACGCTCATCTCGTCATGCCCGCCGACAGGGCGCTGATCCAGGAGCTGGGGTGGACTCTGCACGGCAACGTTTCGCACCTGGCCATTCGCAGGCATATCTATCACGACGCCACCACGCTGGAGGTAGACCGGGTGATCGCCTTGCACGTGGCCGCATTTCTCGCGGGTATCAGGTCGATCCTCGGCACGGGCGAAGGAACGGCTCCGCCGAAGGCCAAGGCTGCCGGCTGACGCGCCCGCAAAAGAAAAGCCGCCCGAAGGCGGCTTTCTGGTTTGATGCATCGACGGCTTAACTGTTGTCGTTCGAAATCTCTTCCGGCTCCGGCTTGGCCTTGCCTTCCCGCTTGGGCAGCGGCTGGATGTCCAGCATGACTTCCGAAACCTCGGCGCCCTTCTCGTCCGTCTTGATGTCGATGTCCACCGTCAGCCGCCCACCCTCGGTCAAACGGCCGAACAGCAGTTCGTCGGCCAGGGCGCGGCGGATCGTGTCCTGGATCAAACGCTGCATCGGGCGCGCGCCCATGAGCGGATCGAACCCCTTCTTGGCCAGGTGCTTGCGCAGCTTGTCGGTGAAGGTGACTTCCACCTTCTTTTCGGCCAGCTGCTGTTCCAGCACCAGCAGGAACTTGTCCACCACGCGCAGGATGACCTGCTCGTCCAGCGCCTTGAAGCTGACGATCGCGTCCAGGCGGTTGCGGAACTCGGGCGTGAAGAGGCGCTTGATGTCGACCATCTCGTCGCCGGGCTCTTTCACCTGGGTGAAGCCCATCACCGACTTGTTCAGCGACTCGGCACCAGCGTTCGTCGTCATGATGATGATGACGTTACGGAAGTCCGCCTTGCGGCCGTTGTTGTCGGTCAGGGTGCCGTGGTCCATCACCTGCAGCAGCACGTTGAAGATGTCCGGGTGCGCCTTCTCGATCTCGTCGAGCAGCAGCACCGCGTGCGGCTTCTTCGTGATGGCCTCGGTGAGCAAACCGCCCTGGTCGAAACCGACGTAGCCCGGGGGCGCGCCGATCAGGCGCGACACCGCGTGTCGCTCCATGTACTCGGACATGTCGAAGCGGATCAGCTCGATGCCCATGATGTAGGCGAGCTGCTTGGCCGCTTCGGTCTTGCCGACGCCGGTGGGGCCGGAGAACAGGAACGAGCCGATCGGCTTGTCGCCCTTGCCCAGGCCCGAGCGAGCCATCTTGACGGACGCGGCGAGCACTTCCAGCGCCTTGTCCTGGCCGAACACGACGCTCTTGAGGTCACGCTCCAGCGTCTGTAGCTTGCCGCGGTCGTCGTTGGACACGTTGGCCGGCGGGATGCGCGCGATCTTGGCCACGATCTCCTCGACCTCGGTCTTGGAAATCGTCTTCTTGCGTTTGTTCGCGGGCAGGATGCGCTGGGCCGCTCCGGCTTCGTCGATCACGTCGATGGCCTTGTCCGGCAGGTGCCTGTCGTTGATGTACTTGGCCGAAAGTTCCGCGGCAGCCGTGAGGGCGTTGGCGGCGTACTTGACGCTGTGGTGCTCCTCGAAGCGCGACTTCAGGCCCTTCAAGATCTCGATCGTCTCGGCGACGCTCGGCTCGACCACGTCCACCTTCTGGAAGCGGCGGGACAGCGCGGCGTCCTTTTCGAAGATGCCGCGATACTCGGTGAACGTCGTCGCGCCGATGCATTTGAGCGCGCCCGAACTCAAGGCAGGCTTGAGCAGGTTGGACGCATCCAGGGTACCGCCCGAAGCGGCGCCCGCGCCGATCAGCGTGTGGATCTCGTCGATGAAGAGGATCGCGTTGGGCTTGTCCTTCAGCGACTTGAGAACTCCCTTCAGGCGCTGCTCGAAATCGCCGCGGTACTTGGTGCCGGCCAGCAGCGCGCCCATGTCGAGCGAATACACGTTGGACTCGGCCAGGATGTCGGGCACTTCCTTTTGCACGATGCGCCAGGCCAGGCCCTCGGCGATCGCGGTCTTGCCCACACCGGCCTCACCTACCAGCAACGGGTTGTTCTTGCGGCGGCGGCAAAGAATCTGGATGACGCGCTCGACCTCGTATTCGCGGCCGATCAGCGGATCGATTTTGCCGTCCCTGGCAGCCTGGTTCAGGTTCTGGGTGAACTGCTCCAGTGGCGACGCTTTCTCGTTCTTTTCGCCGCCCTCTTCGCTTTCGTTCGACGCAGATTCGCCGCCCTTGGAGGGCTCGGGCGGGTCGCTCTTCTTGATGCCGTGGGCGATGAAGTTCACCACGTCCAGGCGCGTCACGCCCTGCTGGTGAAGGTAATAGACGGCGTGCGAATCCTTCTCGCCGAAGATCGCGACCAGCACGTTGGCGCCGGTGACTTCCTTCTTGCCGTTGCCGGTGGACTGCACATGCATGATGGCGCGCTGGATCACGCGCTGGAAACCCAGCGTGGGCTGGGTGTCGACATCATCGGTGCCCGCCACCTGGGGAGTGTTGTCCTTGATGAAGTTGGACAACGATTTGCGCAAGTCGTCGATGTTCGCCGAGCATGCACGCAGCACTTCCGCCGCGCTGGGATTGTCCAGCAGGGCCAGCAGCAAATGCTCCACGGTGATGAACTCGTGGCGCTGCTGCCGCGCCTCCACAAATGCCATGTGGAGGCTGACTTCCAATTCCTGGGCAATCATGAGGTTTCCTTTTGCCTTAGCTTCACTGACACTCTAAATGCTTCAGATGGGTATGACTCGGCTTTACTCAACCGGTTCACTCACGCACTGCAGTGGATGTCCTGCCTGGCGGGCGGCTTCCTGCACCTGCTCTACCTTCGTTGCCGCCACGTCCCTCGAATAGACGCCGCAGATCCCTTTGCCGTCAAGGTGGATCTTCAGCATGATCTGGGTTGCCGTCTCCCTGTCCTTGTTGAAAAACTCCTGGATCACCACCACCACGAACTCCATGGGGGTGTAGTCGTCGTTGAGCATGACGACCTGGTACATCTGCGGCGGCTTGGTCTTCTGGGTTCTGCGCTCGAGCACCACGGACCCACCGTCGTCGTCCTTCGGGCGCGTCTTGGGCGCGACCGGGGCAGGTGTGGGTGTTTTACTGGCCATGAAATTCATTCTATCGAGCGCGCTTTACGGATGCAGGGTCATGGTGAATTGGTGACGCAATCGTCACATTCAAGCGACAAGCCGGCGACCCATGAAACGCTCCATTCTTGCGCATGCGCGAGGCCCGAATCGGGCGCCGAGCCCTGGCCAGCCCGCCGAAAACTTTAGTTCGTGAAAATGTTGACAGCCGCACCCGGAATCGTGACACTCCGAATTCGTCAAGAGGGAAAAACGGAAGGTCGAACAAAAAATGGCGACAGGCACAGTCAAATGGTTCAACGACGCAAAAGGCTTCGGGTTCATTGAGCCCGACGGCGGCGGAGCGGATGTGTTCGCGCATTTCTCCGCCATCGCCATGGAGGGCTTCAAGACCCTCAAGCAGGGCTCGCGCGTCACTTTCGAGATCACCGAGGGCCCCAAGGGCCAACTCGCCCAGAACATCCAGTCCGAGGCGCCTATCGGCCGCATCGAGACCCAGCCGGGCCAACCCATCGAGCGGCCCCAGCGGCACTCCAAGGTGCGTGCTCCGCAGTTCCATGCGTCGGGGCATGGTGACTTGATGACTAAATAACGCAAAAAAGCCCCGATGGCTCGCGCCTCGGGGCTTTGCTGGGTTCCGCGCCTGGGCGCAGCTTACATGTTCTCGATCATCACCTGCCCGAAGCCCGAGCAGCTGACCTGCGTCGCGCCCTCCATCAGGCGCGCGAAGTCGTACGTGACCTTCTTGGACAGGATCGACTTTTCCATCGAGCTGATGATCAGGTCGGCGGCTTCGGTCCAGCCCATGTGGCGCAGCATCATCTCGGCCGAGAGGATTTCCGACCCCGGGTTCACATAGTCCTTGCCGGCGTACTTGGGGGCCGTGCCGTGGGTGGCTTCGAACATCGCGACGGTATCGCTCAGGTTCGCGCCAGGGGCGATGCCGATGCCGCCAACCTGGGCCGCCAGCGCGTCGGACACGTAGTCGCCGTTCAGGTTCAGCGTGGCGATGACGCTGTATTCGGCCGGGCGCAGAAGGATCTGCTGCAGGAAGGCGTCGGCGATCGAGTCCTTGACGATGATGTCCTTGCCCGTCTTCGGGTTCTTGAACTTGCACCACGGGCCCCCGTCGATCAGCTCAGCGCCGAATTCCTTCTGGGCGAGGCCGTAGGCCCAGTCACGGAAGCCACCTTCGGTGAACTTCATGATGTTGCCCTTGTGCACGATGGTGACGCTGGGCTTGTCATTGTCGATGGCGTACTGGATGGCTTTGCGAACCAGGCGCTCGGTGCCTTCGCGAGAAACGGGCTTGATGCCGATGCCGGAAGTGTTCGGGAAGCGGATCTTCTTGACGCCGAACTCCTCCTGCAGGATCTTGATCAGCTTCTTGGCCTTTTCGCTCTCGGCCTCGAACTCGATGCCGGCGTAGATGTCTTCCGAGTTCTCGCGGAAGATGACCATGTTGGTCTTGTGCGGCTCCTTCACCGGGGAAGGCACGCCGTCGAAATACTGGATGGGGCGCAGGCAGACGTACAGGTCCAGCTCCTGGCGCAGGGCGACGTTCAGCGAGCGAATGCCGCCGCCGACGGGCGTCGTCAACGGGCCCTTGATCGACACGACGTAGTCGCGCACGGCGTGCAGGGTTTCCTCGGGCAGCCAGACATCCGGGCCGTACACCTTGGTCGACTTCTCGCCGGCGTAGACCTCCATCCAGTGGATCTTCTTCTTGCCGCCGTAGGCCTTGGCAACGGCCGCGTCGACCACCTTGAGCATGACGGGGGTGATGTCCATGCCGGTGCCGTCGCCCTCAATGAAGGGGATGATCGGCTGGTCAGGCACGTTGAGCGACATGTCGGCGTTGACGGTGATCTTCTGGCCCTGGGCAGGGACCTTGATGTGCTGGTACATGGGGGATTCGTCTCCGGAAGAGGAACAGGGCTTGTGGCTATTTTTTGCAGTGCGCAAAACCAACGAATTCTAGCTGCGAAACCGTCCCCCACCTTACGAAACGCGGCCCGCGGCCATGACGCTTGTCAACCTTCGGGCAGGCTGGCGCGTTGCCGTTGAGGTTTGCCTCGATTTCGCAGTACGTGGGCAACCGTTTTTTCGAAGAAACAATCTACCTAAGGACTCACCCATGAACAAGCTCGTCGCTGGCCTCGTCGCCGGTCTCTTCGCAGCCGCCACCTTCGCCGCCTCGCACGCCGGCGCCCCAATGGCAGCCGCCTCCGGTGCCAAGGCCGCCGCTTCCGGCGCCAAGGCCGCTGCCCCCGCTGCCAAGGCCGCTGCCAAGCCGGCTCCGGCCGCTTCCGCCAAGAAGTAATCCTCCGGCAAGCAGCGAAACGCCCGCCCCTGGCGGGCGTTTTTGTTTCGGTATGCCCGTGTCAACCGCAAAGCTGCACGCGCCGTTACGGAGGGGCCTTCCGATTATTGGGAGGATCTTTCGAAGAAATCGGCTCCGCCACCCTTTAGGACTCAGAAATGAACAAACTCATCGCCACCCTGATCGCTTCGCTGTTCGTCGCCTCGACCGCGTTCGCGCAAGCCACGCCGGCCACCCCCGCCACGCCTGCTACCCCGGCCAAGCCTGCCGCTGCCGCCTCCGCCGCCGCCCCGAAGGCTGAAGCCAAGGCCGAAGCGAAGACCGAGAAGAAGGCCGCCAAGAAGACCGCCAAGGCTTCGAAGAAGACCGACAAGGCCGTCGCCAAGGAAGAAAAGAAGTCGTAATTCGCACGACGGCTTTTGCCTCCGAAATGCCCGCCTCGCGCGGGCATTTTTTAATGGCGCGCCACAATAGCCGTATGAAGAAGATCACCAACGCACTCGCCGCGCTGGCATTGTCCGCCGCGTTCGGATCGGCCGCAGCGCAGGCGCCGCAGATGGACTTGCCGCGGGTGGCGCTGTCCGCGGGCATGCACCGCATCGACGCCCAGGTGGCGCAGACGCCCGCCCAGCGCAGCACCGGCTTGATGTACCGCAAGGAAATGCCTCAGCACGAGGGCATGCTTTTTATCTTCGAGTACCCCTCGCAGCAGTGCTTCTGGATGCAGAACACGTACCTCCCGCTCACGGCCGCCTTCCTCGAGGATGACGGCACCATCGTGAACCTCGCCGACATGAAGCCGCGCACGACGGATTCGCATTGCTCGGCCAAACCGGTGCGCTATGTGCTGGAGATGAACCAGGGCTGGTTCGCGAAGAAAGGCCTGAAGGCCGGCACAAGGCTGGCAGGCCCGCCCTTCGAGCGTCGCTAGCATGCTGGCATGCCGACATGGATTGCGGGTCTTGCCCGCAATGACAAGCTCGGGCCTTAGCCGAAATTCTTCTCGGCGAATGACCAGTTCACCAGCTTGTCGAGGAAGGTCTCGACGTACTTCGGGCGAAGGTTGCGGTAATCGATGTAGTACGCGTGCTCCCACACGTCCACGGTCAGCAAAGCCTTGTCCGCAGTAGTGAGCGGCGTGCCGGCGGCCCCCGTGTTGACGATGTCGACGGTGCCGTCGGGCTTCTTGACCAGCCACGTCCAGCCGGAGCCGAAGTTACCCACGGCCGACTTCACGAACGCGTCGCGGAACGCGGTGTAGCTGCCCCACTTACTATTGATCGCCGCAGCCAGCGCGCCGGATGGCTCGCCGCCGCCGGCGGGTTTCATGCAGTTCCAGAAGAACGTGTGGTTCCAGACCTGGGCCGAGTTGTTGTAGATGCCGCCGGAGGATTTCTTGATGATCTCCTCCAGGGTCATGTTCTCGAATTCGGTGCCCTTTTGCAGGTTGTTGAGGTTCACCACATAGGCGTTGTGGTGCTTGCCGTGGTGATACTCCAGCGTCTCCTTCGAGTAGTGGGGCGCGAGCGAATCGATCGGGAACGGGAGCGGAGGCAGAGTGTGTTCCATGGTTTTTCCTCTTGGTATGTTCGGGTCTGCTGAAGCCGCTGATTCTAAGAACTAAATCAAGGCGGTGGAGATACGGTAAGAGCAACCTCGCCATCGGCAAGGGTTGCCCGCAGCGACTGGCCCGCCCGCGTCTGGTGCACGCTCGTGACCGCAGTGCCCATCTCATCGGTCAGGAGCGCATAGCCACGCTGGAGCACGAGGCGTGGGTCGAGCAGTTCCAGCCTGAGGCGCGAGCGCTCGAGCGCCTGCGCGGCTCGTTCGCAGCGTAGCTGCACAGCGCGCTTGAGCTGCCCCTCGAAAAGCGGCATGCGCGCGCTCGCCCGTTCGAGGCGGCCCAGCACCGCGTAGCGCAGGCGATGTGCCGTGCGGCCGAGCCGCATGTGCTGCTCGCCCATGCGCGCAAGCGGGCGGCCCAGTCGCGACGCAGCCACATCGAGCCGCTGCGCTCCCGTATCCAGCCTGCGCCGCAGCGCGTCCTGCAAGCGTTCTTCGCATCGCTCGATGCCGTCCAGCCAGCTGGCCTGCGCCTTCGCCGCAAGCTCGGCTGCGGCGGTGGGCGTGGGGGCGCGCAAGTCGGCGCAGAAGTCGGCGATGGTGAAATCGGTTTCGTGGCCGACACCGCAGATGAGCGGTACCGGGCTCTGCACGATGGTGCGTGCCAGCTGCTCGTCGTTGAAGGCCCAGAGGTCCTCGATCGACCCGCCGCCGCGAACCAGCAGGATCACATCCAGCGTGCCTGCTTCGGCCAGCCGGTACAGCGCTGTCAATGCACGCACGAGTTCGGCCGGGGCCTGGGCGCCCTGCACCGCCGCCGGCGCGAAGACGACTGGAACATGCGGCGCGCGCCGTGCCAGGGCAGTGACGACGTCGTGCAGAGCCGCAGCGCCGGGCGAGGTCACCAGGCCGATTCCGCGCGGGAGGGCCGGCGCCGCGCGCTTGCGCGCTGCATCGAACAGGCCTTCCGCCTCCAGCTTGGCCTTCAGGCGCATGAACTGCTCGAACAGCGCGCCTTGGCCCGCCCGCGTCATGCTCTCGACGATCAATTGCAGGTCGCCACGCGGTTCGTAGACGCCCAGGCGCCCCGTCACCTCGACCATCTCGCCATCTCGCGGTTGAAAATCCATCAGGCTGGCCGCGCGGCGGAACATGGCGCAACGCAGCTGTCCTTGCGGGTCTTTCAGCGAGAAGTAGCAATGCCCGCTGGACGCGCGCGAGAAGCCCGAAACCTCGCCGCGCACCGCGACGGGATTGAATCTCGACTCCAGTGCCTCAGCAACGGCGCGGCATAGCGCCCCGACTTGCCAGATTCGCGGCGCCAATCCTGGATGGGCTGTGTCGGCCATCAGTAACCGCGCAGGTCGCGGCTCGGCTGGACGATGAATTTAGTCCACAGGGCTCGCAGTCGCGTCTCCGCCCGATTGAGCGGCCTGCCGAGTGCTGATTTTTCCGAGCAAGTAATTGATTTCATTGAAGAATTTGCTGCTCAATTTGTAATCGTTTTGTCATATCTGAGGCTTGGCGCGGCCTCGCGGTCTGCGGGGGCGTATTTCTGCACAAAGTTATCCACAACTTCTGTGAGTCTTGTCCTACGGCGCACGGATGTTTTCCTACAGCCAGCCGAGTACACGATAATCGGCCGCTACTTGCACTCGCAGTCGCGCGGAGACCGTCCCTTTGTTTTCGATCATACAAGCCGCAGGCTGGCCAATCTGGCCCTTGATTGCCTGCTCCATCCTCGCGCTCGCGCTCGTCATCGAGCGTTTCTTGAGCCTCAAAACCACCAAAGTTGCACCGCCCAGGTTGCTCGATGAAGCGCTGGCCGTGTCGCGCACCTCGGTGCCGACCCCGGACGTGGTGACGCAGCTCGAGCAGAATTCGGCGTTGGGTGAGGTGCTGGCCAGCGGGTTTCGGGCCCTGAACTCCGACCCGCGCTGCACCGAGGTGGACTTGCGCGCGACGATGGAAAACACCGGCCGCGCCGTGGCGCATCGGCTGGAGCGCTACCTGAGCGCGCTGGCGACGATCGCGTCCGCCGCGCCTCTGCTGGGGCTGCTCGGAACGGTGATCGGCATGATCGAAATATTCGGCTCACAGTCGTCCGCCGGCGGCGCGCCCGGCGGCAACCCGGCGCAGCTGGCCCACGGGATTTCCGTGGCGCTGTACAACACGGCCTTCGGCCTGATCATCGCGATACCGGCGCTCATCTTCTGGCGTTACTTCCGCGGGCGGGTGGACGAATACTTGCTCACGCTGGAACTCTCGGCAGAGCGGTTCGTGCGCCACCTCAACACCTTGCGCGGCAAGTGACGAGGCGCTTGCGATGAATTTCCGACCGCGCCAGAAGGAAGAGCCGGAGATCAACCTCATCCCGTTCATCGACGTGCTGCTGGTGATCCTGATCTTCCTCATGCTCACCACCACCTATAGCAAGTTCAGGGAGCTGCAACTCAAGCTGCCGGTGGCGGATGCGGACGCGCAGCGCGACTATCCCAAGGAAGTGATCGTCGCCGTTGGCAGCGACGGCCGCTACTCGATCAAGGGCACGCCCGTGCCCGGCCGCAGTGTCGATGCAATCGCCCAGGCGCTGAGCGCGGCCGCGACAGCGGGAAAAGACAGCGTCGTGATCATCAGCGCCGATGCCACGGCGCCGCACCAGTCCGTCATCAACGTGATGGAGGCGGCACGCCGAACCGGCATCGTGCACATCACCTTCGCCACGCAATCCTCGGCGCAGGCCGGGTCCCGCTAGACATGGGCCGCGCCCTGCAGCGCGCTTGGCTGCGCCGCGGCGTGTTGGCCTGGTTGCTCTGGCCTGTCTCGCTCATCTTCGGCCTGCTGGCCGCCCTGCGGCGCACGGCCTATCGGCGGGGATGGTCGAAGACGTACCGCGTTTCCGTGCCGGTGGTGGTCGTGGGCAACGTGGTAGCGGGCGGAGCCGGCAAGACGCCGGTGGTCATGCGCGTGGTCGATCACCTTCAGGCGCGAGGCCTCGCGACCGGCGTCATTTCGCGCGGCTACGGGCGCAGCAGCGCGGATTGCCGTGAGGTGTCGGCCGGCAGCCGCGCCGCGGAGGTCGGTGACGAGCCCCTGCTGGTCGCGCGAAGCTGCGGCGTGCCGGTTTTCGTGGCCCCGCGCCGCATCGATGCTGCCAATGCGCTGCTGGCGGCGTACCCGGCTACGCGCGTGATCGTCTGCGACGACGGCTTGCAGCACCTGGGCCTTCATCGCGATGTCGAGATCTGCGTGTTCGACGAGCGCGGCGTCGGCAACGGCTGGCTGCTGCCGGCCGGGCCGCTGCGTGAACACTGGCCGCGGCCCGTCGACCTCGTGCTGCGCACGGGCGCGCCCGAGGGCATCGACGGGTTCGACGCGTCGCGTCGACTCGCCGCCTACACCACGCGGGCCGATGGCAAGCGGGTGCCGCTCGCTTCGCTCAAGGGCCGGCCGCTCACCGCAATCGCGGGCGTCGCGCGTCCGGAAGCTTTCTTCGACATGTTGCGTGGGGAAGGCCTGCGCCTCGTGCGGACGATCGCGCTGCCGGACCATCACGACTTCCGTGGCGACGCGATAGCTTCCGGCAGTGCCGAGCTGGTCTGCACCGAGAAGGATGCCGTCAAGCTCTGGCGATTGCGGCCGGGCGCATGGGCCGTGCCCCTTGAGCTGGATGTCGATCCTGCGTTCTGGACGGCGCTGGATAGCCTGCTCGATGCGAAGCTATCATCCGCGGATGGACCCCAAACTTCTTGAGCTGCTCGTCTGCCCCGTGACCAAGGGGCACCTGGACTACGACCGGGAGCGGCAGGAACTGCTGTCGCGTTCCGCGCGCCTGGCCTATCCCATCCGGGACGGCATGCCCATCCTGCTGGAAGAGGAAGCGCGCACGCTGAGCGACGAAGAGCTGGAGCGGCTGCCGGCGCGCACGCCGCTCGTATAGCCGAAGGCGCCGGTGGGCTTCACCGTCCTGATTCCCGCGAGGCTGGCCTCCACCCGCCTGCCCGACAAGCCGCTCGCCGACATCGCGGGCCGGCCCATGGTCGTGCGCGTTGCCGAGCGGGCGCTGAAGTCTTCCGCAGTCCGCGTCGTGGTCGCCGCAGACAGCGCCCGCATCATCGACGCCTGCGCGGCGCACCGCGTGGAGGCGGTGCTTACGCGCGCCGATCACCCCTCCGGCAGCGACAGGCTGGCCGAGGCGTGCGAACTGCTGGGCTTGTCGGGTCAGGACGTTGTGGTCAACGTCCAGGGCGACGAGCCGCTGATCGACCCGGCGCTCATCGATGCGGTCGCGGCGCTGTTGGAAGCCCGCCTCGGCGCGAGCATGAGCACGGCCGCGCATCCGATCTCCGACTTTGGCGAATTCACGAACCCGAACGTGGTGAAAACCGTCCTGGATTCGCAGGGCCTGGCCTTGTACTTCAGCCGTGCGCCGATCCCATGGTGGCGCGACGGCTTCGCCGAGGGTTCAAAGGCGTTGCCCGAGCCGCGCCCGCTGCGGCACGTGGGCATCTACGCGTACCGGGCGGGCTTCCTGCGGCTGTTCCCGCAGCTTGGGCCCGCGCCGATGGAGCAGATCGAGGCGCTGGAGCAGCTTCGGGCGATGTGGCACGGCCACCGGATCGCGGTGCATGTGACGGCTTCGGCCCCCGGTGTCGGCGTGGACACGCCAGGGGACCTGGAGCGCGTGCGCACCCTCTGGAAATCAGACTTTACGTAAGCAGGGCGGAAGGGCACGCATGCTATCCTTTGCCGCAACGAAGCGCGAAGGCTGGCAGCGTCACGTCCAGCCCGCAGCGCCCTGCGATATCTAACATCCGAGGACATCCATGAGACTGATTCTGCTGGGCGCGCCCGGCGCAGGCAAAGGCACGCAGGCCACTTTCATCTGCCAGAAATACGGCATCCCCCAGATCTCCACCGGCGACATGCTGCGCGCCGCCGTCAAGGCCGGCACGCCGCTGGGCCTGGCGGCCAAGAAGGTCATGGATTCGGGCGCGCTCGTGAGCGACGAGATCATCATCGGCCTGGTCAAGGAGCGCATCACACAGCCTGATTGCGCGAAGGGCTTTCTCTTCGATGGCTTCCCCCGCACCATCCCGCAGGCCGACGCGATGAAGGGCGCGGGAGTCAAGCTGGACTACGTGCTTGAGATCGACGTGCCCTTCGAGGCCATCGTGGAGCGCATGAGTGGGCGCCGCTCGCACCCTGCCTCCGGCCGCACGTACCACGTCAAGTTCAACCCACCCAAGGTCGAAGGCAAGGACGACGTTACCGGCGAGCCGCTGATCCAGCGTGAGGACGACAAGGAAGAAACCGTGAAGAAGCGCCTGGAGGTGTATGCCGCCCAGACGCGGCCGCTGGTCGAGTATTACTCGAGCTGGGCCAAGGCCGACCCGGCCGGCGCGCCGAAATACCGCGCCATCAACGGCACGGGCAGCGTGGAAGAGATCACAGCGCGCGCGTTGCAGGCCCTGTCCAGCTGAGGGCACGTCAGGCCAGCAGCTCCAGCATCAGGGCGATGCGCGCCTTCACGGGCGAGAGCCCGTCCGAATCGGGCAGCCGGGCGCCTGCGGGCGACAACACCCTGCCCTGCACGCATCGGGTCGCGCGAACCACCTTCACGCCGCGTGACTGCGCATCAAGCAGCGCGGCCTCGAGCTCGTGGTGCAGCGTGCCATTGCCGGTGCCCGCCGCCACCAGGCCATCCACCCCCTGCGCTACGAGTGCCTCCACGATGGCCGCACTGGCGCCAGCGTAGTTCATGACGATCTCCACACGGGGCCAGCGCGTTGCCGCGGTGGATTTGGAGTACAGAGCCGGCGCGCTCGCGTGCGGCGAGGGCCAGTCCCGCAGCAAACGCAGCCGCCCTTCTTCGACGTAACCGATGGGGCCGGCGTCCCCCGACGAAAACGCGTCGAGGCGATAGGTGTGCTGCTTGGCGACGTCGTGCGCGCCGTGAATCGTGCCGGCGCATACCGCCACCACGCCACGGGCGCCCTCGGCCGCCGCCACCGCCAGCGCATCGACGATGTTCTGCGGGCCATCGGGCGCCAGCGCCGTCGCGGGTCGCATCGCGCAGGTCAACACGACAGGCTTGGCGGGGCCCAGCACGGACTGGAGGAAATACGCCGTCTCCTCCAGTGTGTCAGTGCCGTGAGTAATCACCAGGCCAGACACGTCCTCCTGCGCCAGCCAGTGCGCGCAGCGCAGCGCCAACTGGCTCCAGAGGCCGAAGCTCATGTCCTTGCTGTCGACTTGCGCCACCTGCTCCGCCACTATCGGGGTGCCTGCGAGTGCGGGAATCGCGGCCAGCAGCTCCTCGATCCCGAGCTGCGCCGCCGTGTAGCCAATGTTGTCGCCGCGGCTGGCGGCCTTGCCCGCCAATGTGCCGCCGGTCGCCAGGACCGCTATTTTTTTGCCTGCCACTTGCGCACTTTCAAAAACTGTTTAAAAATACAGATACTGGATATTAAGACAGTGGGTCATCTAGATGGAGAAGCAGCATGCTCGATTCGCCCAAGCTCACAGCCCGCCAGCAACAGATTCTGGACCTGATCCAGAGCGCCATCGCGCGCACCGGCGCACCCCCCACCCGCGCTGAAATAGCCGCTGAACTCGGGTTCAAGTCCGCTAACGCGGCCGAGGAGCACCTGCAGGCACTCGCGCGCAAGGGCGTGATCGAACTCGTGAGCGGCACATCGCGCGGGATCCGACTGCAAAGCGAAGCGCTGCGCTCCATCAACGAATCGCGCAACAGGCAGTTCTCGCTGCCCCTGCAAAACCTCGCCCAGCTCGCGTTGCCCCTCATCGGCCGCGTCGCCGCGGGCTCGCCAATTCTTGCGCAGGAACATGTCGACCAGACCTATTACGTCGAGAGCAGCCTGTTCCAGCGCCGGCCCGATTACCTGCTGAAAGTGCGCGGCATGTCCATGCGCGACGCCGGCATCATGGACGGCGACCTGCTCGCCGTGCAGGCCACCAAAGACGCAAAGAACGGCCAGATCATCGTTGCACGCCTGGGCGACGACGTCACCGTCAAGCGCTTCCGCCGCAACAAGCATTTGATCGAACTGCACGCGGAGAACCCCGACTACCCCACCATCATCGTCGAGCCGGGCGAGCCGTTCGAGATCGAGGGCCTCGCCGTCGGCCTGATCCGAAACACGATGCTGATGTAGCGCCACTTCCGGGAGCCGCCGCAGGTGGCGGGCGTATGGCACCGATTGCCATCACCCTGCGGCGCTCCTCGCCTCACCAATCCTGCCTGTGTTCAACCTCTGAAGTTCAAGGAGAGTCGCATGGGAATCGCTTTTTTCACTTTCGGTGGCATGTTCAGCCCGCTGCACAGCCTCATGGGGTGGTTGGGTCACCGGCCACGCCACGCGGAGGCATTGCCGCAGGCCCGCCACGTACCCAAGCACTTGCAAGCAGCACGGGCCCGAGCGGTGCGACCGTCCGCGCCGGCACGGCCCTGCGAAAAGGCACGCAGGCCCCTTCGCGTCGTTCGAGTGCTCGACACCAGCGCCGCGACCGCCAGCGCGGGCCGAATGTTCATGTCCGGCTGCATGGCCGACGTGTGCGCCGAGCTCGATCGACTCGCCGCACTTGAAGCGACCGCCGGGTAGAGGGTCCACGCTGCTTGCTCGCCTGCAAATCCGCGTGTGGGTGGGCTGGGGTACCCTTCACTCGACAACCTCGCGGGCAAATCCGCGTGGGGGCGGGCGCGTAAGCGCTTCGTTTCTGACTCGCCGTAGCTGTTTGAGCGAAGAGCCGAAGGCGCGTAGCGAGTTCTACGGCGCCGTCCCCAGGCCGAGACGCTTCGCGAAGTCGTAGCGAAGCGAAGACCGCCACAGTATGAGCCGATGCCGGGTACCGCCCGCCGCGGCGCGAGCGCCCGGTCCCCCGTCAGGCCTGGGCGCCTGCCAGGTAATCGGCTTTGCCCAGCTCCACGCCGTTGTGGCGCAGGATCGCGTAGGCCATCGTGATGTGGAAGTGGAAATTGGCCAGCACCCAGTGCTTCAGGTAGGCCTCGCCCTTCATGGTGCGCGACTTGTCGCGGCCGACCGGAAAAGTGATCTCCTTGTCCTCCGTGCCATCGATGCGGTCGTGTGGCACGCTGGCAAGGTAATCCAGCGTCTTCTGGATCCGAGCCTTCAGCTCGGGGAACGTCGCTTCCGTGTCGTCGAACTTGGGCGCTTCCACCCCCGAGATTCGGGCGATGCCATTCTTGGCGCCGTCGCACGCAATCAACACCTGCCGGGTAAAGGGCAGCATGTCGGGCGCAAGCCTGTACTGCAGCAGCACGGCTTGGTCGAACTTCCGGGCCTGCGCATGGGCCTCTCCCTTGTCGAGGATGTGGCTCAAATTGGAGAGCATGGTCTTGAAGACCGGCAGGCTCGCGGAAGACATCGAAATCGTCATGGATGGGCACTCCTGGGTAACAGAACGAAAGCACGCATGCTAACGGCCCCGGGCAATCTTTGCTGGCGGCAGCGGCGTGCGCGCGCCGAGGCACAATCCATGCATGAACATTGTGATCCTCGACGATTACCAGGATGCGGTGCGCAAACTTCGTTGCGCGTCCAAGCTGGAAGCGTATCCCGCCAAGGTCTACACCAACACTGTCAAAGGCATCGGGCAGCTGTCCGTGCGGCTGCGCGACGCGGACGTGATCGTGCTGATCCGGGAACGCACCCATATCTCGCGGCAACTCCTGGAAAAACTCCCGCGCTTGCGGCTTATCGCCCAGACCGGCCGCGTCGGTGCCCATATCGACGTGCAGGCCTGTACCGAACGCGGTATCGCCGTCGCGGAAGGCGTCGGCTCGCCGATAGCGCCGGCCGAACTGACCTGGGCGCTCGTCATGGCCGCGATGCGGCGCCTGCCGCAGTACATCGCCACGCTGAAGCATGGCGGCTGGCAGCAATCGGGCCTGAAGTCGGCGTCGATGCCACCCAATTTCGGGTTAGGCGTGGTGCTGCGTGGCCGCACTCTGGGCATCTGGGGCTACGGCAAGGTCGGCCAGCTGGTGGCGGGCTATGGCAAGGCCTTCGGCATGCAGGTGATGGTCTGGGGCAGCCAGGAGGCGCGTGAGAAGGCGGCGAATGACGGCTACCAGGTGGCGGGTTCGCGCGAAGAACTGTTCTCCGTGAGCGACGTCTTGAGCCTGCATTTGCGTCTCGCAGACGAGACGGCGGGCGTCGTCACACTGGAAGACCTGGGGCGGATGAAGCCCACTGCACTGCTGGTGAACACCTCCCGCGCCGAGCTCATCGAGCACGACGCCCTGATCGCCGCGCTCAACCGCGGCCGTCCGGGGATGGCCGCGGTGGATGTCTTCGAGAGCGAGCCTATCCTGCAGGGACATGCGCTGCTGCGGTTGGAGAACTGTATCTGTACGCCTCATATCGGCTATGTGGAGCTGGACAGCTACGAGCTCTACTTCGGCGCTGCCTTCGACAACGTGGTGAATTTCATCAGGGGCACGCCGACCAACATCGTGAATCCCGGCGCGCTGCAGATGCGCCGGTAGCATCAGGCATGGCCATGCCGGCGGTGCTCTGGCCGCTGCTGTTCGGCAACTTCGTCATCGGCACGGGCGTCATGGTCGTGCCTGGCACGCTCAATGAGATCAGCGGCTCCCTCGACGTGTCGGTGGCCACCGCCGGGCAGTTGATATCCGCCGGCGCGGTGCTGATGGCCCTGGGCGCGCCGCTGCTCGCAGCGCTTGTGGCGGGCTGGGACCGGCGGCGCCTGCTGGCGCTGTCAATGGTCTGGTACGGGGCACTGCACCTGGCGTGCACCTTCGCACCGACTTTCGCCGCGCTGCTGCCTCTGCGCGTGCTGACCATGATCGCGCCGGCGATCTTCACGCCGCAGGCGGCTGCGTGCGTCGGGCTGCTGGTGCCCACCGAGCAGCGCGGCCGCGCCATTACATTCATTTTCCTGGGCTGGTCGCTGGCCTCGGTGCTGGGCATGCCGATCGGCGCGTTCGTGGGCGGAACCCTGGGCTGGCGCATCGCGTTCGGCGCCGTGGTTTTGCTGAGCCTGGTGAGCGCCTTCTGGGTGTGGCGCACGATGCCGGACGGCGTGAAACCGCCCGCGCTCTCAGCCGCGGCGTGGCGCGAGACTTTCCGTTCTCGCGCGCTAATGCTGTGCGTGCTCGTGACGGTGTTGTACTCGGCTGGGCAGTTCGTGCTCTTCTCGTATTTCGCGCCCTACTACAAGCTCAAGATCGGAATCACCCCCGTACAGCTCAGCCTTCTGTTCATGTGGTTCGGCGCTTTCGGTTTCCTGGGCAACATGCTCATGTCACGCCATGTGGACCGCATCGGCGCACCACGCGCCGTCATGCTGGGCGTTGGCTCCATGGCCGTGAGCCTGCTTATCTTCCCGCTGGGTACGAGCCTGATCCTGGCGGCGCTGGTGTCAATCCCGTGGGCGCTGGGCTGCTTCTCCTCCAACTCGGCGCAGCAGGCCCGGCTGGTCGCCATCGCTCCGGCATTGGCCTCGGCGTCAATTGCGTTGAACTCATCCGCGATGTACGCCGGGCAGGCCATTGGCGCGGCCAGCGGTGGCTGGCTCATCGCGCGCGGCAGCATGGACATGCTGCACTGGGCCGGGTTCGTGGGATTGCTGCTCGCCATGGGCGTCAGCGCGCTGGCGACGCGCTACCAGGGGACCCACCGCGCTACGGGATAATCGGCGGCATGACTTCTATCTACGACACCGTGGGCGTGGTGGGCGCCGGAGCGATGGGCCGCGGCATCGCCCAGATCGCGGCGCAAGGCGGCAGCACCGTGAGGCTGTTCGACACCCAGCCCGAAGCCGTTGCCAAGGCACGCAACGAAATCTTTTCCCAATGGGACCGCCTGCTCGAAAAGGGCCGCATGGATGCAACATCGGTGCGGGCCTGCAAGGCGCGCCTGCAGGCTGCCGATACGCTGCAGTCGATGTCCGATTGCGCCCTGGTGGTCGAGGCCATCGTCGAGCGGCTGGACGTGAAGGCCTCGCTCTTCGCGCAACTGGAAGCCGTGGTCGGGCCCGATACGGTTCTCGCCACCAACACTTCGTCGCTCTCAGTGACTTCCATCGCCGCCGGCCTGAAGCGGCCGCAGCGCTTTGCCGGTTACCACTTCTTCAACCCCGTGCCGCTCATGAAGGTGGTGGAGGTTGTCGCCGGGCTGAAAACCGACCCGGCGGTGTGCGAGGCGCTTGCTGCCTACGCCCGCCAGATGGGCCACACGCCGGTGCAGGCGCAGGACACGCCGGGTTTCATCGTCAACCATGCGGGCCGCGGCTACGGCACCGAGGCCCTGCGTATCGTGGGCGAAGGCATCGCCGATTTCGCGACGGTGGACCGCATCCTGCGGGACCAGGTCGGTTTCAAGCTCGGCCCCTTCGAGCTGATGGACCTCACTGCGCTGGATGTGTCCCATCCGGTGATGGAATCGATTTACCGCCAGTACTACGACGAGCCGCGCTACCGGCCCAGCGTCATCACGGCGCAGCGGCTTGCGGGCGGCGTGGTGGGCAAGAAGGTCGGCGAAGGCTTTTACCGATACGAGGGCGGAAAAGCCCAGGTGGCGGCCGAGCCGCCCGTACCGCAGGTGGCCGACCTGCCGCCCGTTTGGGTCTCCACGCGGGCGGCCCGCCGCAGCGAGCTGTTCCAGTTGCTGAAAGACCTGGGCGCCAAAATCGAAACCGGGCAATCGCCTTCGCCCACCGCGCTCTCGCTGGTGGCCCCGCTCGGCTTCGACGTGACGACGGTCGCGGTGGTCGAGCGGCTCGATCCGGCTCGCACGCTGGGCATCGACATGCTGGTGGAAGACTCCGCGACCAAGCGGCGCGTGCTGGCCACCAACCCTGCAACCCGCGCCGACATGCGCGACGCGGCGCACGCACTCTTCGCGCGCGACGGCAAGGCCGTAAGCGTGATCCGCGACTCGGGCGGTTTCGTGACGCAGCGCGTCGTCGCGACGATCGTGAATATCGCCTCCGACATCTGCCAGCAGCGCATCTGCACCCCGAAAGACCTTGAAACCGCCGTGACGCTGGGGTTGGGCTACCCGCTCGGGCCGCTCGCGATGGGAAACCGCTGGGGGCCCACCAACGTGCTGGAAGTTCTCTTCAACATGCAGACGGTTTATGGCGATCCGCGCTACCGTCCCAGCCCCTGGTTGCGCCGTCGCGGCGCGATCGGGCTCTCACTTCTGCACGAGGAAGACTAGGCCATGCCCGCTGAACTGAAGAGCACGAGCCGCGGCCGAACGATGGTTCTCACGCTGAGCAATCCGGAGCATCGCAACGCGCTCGGGCCGGAGATGTACGCCGCCGGTATCGAGGCGCTCAGCGTCGCCGAAAGCAGCCCTGACGTTCGCAGCGTAGTGATCACGGGTGAGGGCAGCCTCTTTTCGGCGGGCGGCAACCTTCAGCGCCTGCAGGCCAACAGGCAAGAACCGCCGGAAGTGCAGGCGCAAAGCATCGAAGGCCTTCATGGCTGGATCGAGTCGGTGCGCACCTTCCCTAAACCGGTGATCGCGGCCGTGGAAGGCGCTGCCGCCGGCGCCGGGTTCTCGCTGGCGCTGGCCTGCGACCTGATCGTCGCCGCCGAAGACGCCATTTTCGTGATGGCCTACAGCAACATCGCGTTGTCGCCCGACGGCGGCGCCACCTGGAGCTTGTCGCGCGCCCTGCCCCGGCAGCTCGCGGCCGAGCTATTGATGACAGGCGAGCGCCTGGGCGCCCGCCGCCTGCATGAGCTGGGGCTGGTCAATCGCACCACCGCTCCCGGCGCCGCGCTCGACGAGGCGCTGGCCTTGGCCGAGCGGCTCAACGACCGCGCGCCCAATGCGCTGGCCAGCATCAAGGAACTGCTGAACGATGCCGACGGCGCCACACTGAGCCGGCACCTTGCCAACGAGCGGGATCACTTCGTGCGCAACCTGCACCATGCGAATGCCGGCATTGGCATCGCCGCGTTCCTGGCGAAGCAGCCGCCGCGTTACGAATAACTCTCCCACCGGCGAACGTTCGGGGTACAACCCCGTTGTTGCCAACGGTCCCGCACGCGACAATGATCGCGAGCCCCAGTCACGCAAAAGACAGCCCATGGACGACCCCATTCTTACCATTGAAGAACGCGAGGCGATCAATTCCGGTCGCTGGTTTTCCTCACTCTCACCATCTCTGCGACACGACATCCTCCGATGCGCCTATGTGAAACGCTACAAGGACGGCGAACTGATCGCCGCCCGCGGCGACCCGCCGGAACAGTGGATCGCCTGCGCGAAGGGGGCCGTGCGGGTGAGTTCGACGGCGATCTCGGGCAAGCAGGTGACCTTGACGTACGTGGAGCCGGGGATCTGGTTCGGCGATGTCGCTATCTTCGACGGGGACCGGCGCACGCACGATGCCTATGCGCACGGCGACACCACGATTCTTTGCGTGGCGCGCGGCGACCTGCGCAAGATTCTCAGCCAGCACGTCGAGCTGTACGAGGCCCTGCTGCGGCTGCACGCGCGGCGCATCCGCCAGCTGTACGGCCTGGTGGAAGACCTCAACACACTGCCCCTGCGCGCGCGCCTGGCCAAGCAGCTGACCCACCTTGTGCGCAGCTACGGCGTGCCGTCGCTGTCAGATGGGCGCGAGGTGCGAATAGGCCTGCAGCTGGCGCAGGAAGAGCTTGCACAGCTGCTGGGCGCATCGCGCCAGCGCGTGAACCAGGAGCTCAAGGCCATGGAACGCGAGGACGTGATCCGAATCGAGCCGGGCGGCCTGGTCGTGCGCAATCGCGAGGCGTTGGCTCGCATCGTCGAAGCCGACAACTGACGGCGCACACATGAACGAATTCGACCACTTCATCGGCACCCGCCCTGTCTCCGACAAGCATGCGTTCGACACTGCTGCCCTCACGGCATGGCTGTACAAGAACCTCGAGGGCTTCACCGGCCCTCCGACGGTGGAGATGTTCAAGGGCGGCCAGTCCAACCCGACGTACAAGCTGGTGACGCCGGGCCGCAGCTACGTGATGCGTTCCAAACCCGGCCCGGTGGCCAAGCTGTTGCCTTCGGCGCACGCCATCGAGCGCGAATTCGCCGTGATGAGCGGCCTGCACGGCACGGACGTTCCGGTGCCCCGCATGTACTGCCTGTGCGAGGACGAATCGGTGATCGGCCGAGCCTTCTACGTGATGGAGTTCATGCAAGGCCGTGTCATGTGGGACCAGGCCCTGCCCGGCATGACATCCCCGCAGCGAGCTGAAATATACGACGAGATGAACCGCGTGATCTCCGCGCTGCACAGCGTGAATTTCGCGGAGCGCGGCCTGGCCGACTACGGCAAGCCCGGCAATTACTTCGACCGCCAGATCGGCCGCTGGAGCAAGCAGTACAAGGCGTCCACCGACGGCGCCGGGCCCATGTCGCAGCCCATTCCCGAGATGGAGCGGCTCGTCGAGTGGCTGCCCGCCCACGTGCCGGCGGCCGCGCGCGACGAGAGCAAGGTGTCCATCGTCCATGGCGACTATCGCCTGGACAACCTGATGTTCCACGCCACCGAGCCGCGTGTCATTGCCGTGCTCGACTGGGAACTGTCCACGCTCGGCCACCCGCTGGCCGACTTCAGTTATCACTGCATGTCCTGGCACATCCCGCATGGGCCGGGCTCACGCGGCATCGGCGGGCTGAACCACGCCGCCCTGGGCATTCCGGCCGAAGAGGATTACATGCGCCGCTATTGCGAGCGCACAGGCCTCGCTACCGTCGCCGAACTGATGGCCGACTGGAACTTCTACCTGGCCTACAACCTGTTCCGCATCGCGGCCATCCTGCAAGGCATCGCCAAGCGCGTCGAGGCCGGCACGGCATCCAGCGCGCAAGCGGCGGCCTCCGGCGCCGGCGCCCGGCCGATGGCTGAACTGGCCTGGAAGTTCGCGCAGCAGGCCTGACCCCCGACAAGCATTACCCGAAGGAAGCACCATGGATTTCGAATACTCACCCAAGACCAAGGAACTTCAGGCCAGGCTGCTGAAGTTCATGGACGACTACATCTATCCCGCCGAACGGGAGTACGAGCAGGAACTCGCCGCGAACACCGCGGCGGGCAAGCGCTGGAGCGCGCTCAAGACCATCGAGAACCTCAAGCCCAAGGCTCGCGCCGCGGGCCTGTGGAACCTGTTCCTGCCGGTGGACAGCGCTTCGGCCTCGGGCTACGAAGGCGCGGGCCTCACCAACCAGGAGTACGCGCCCCTGGCCGAGATCATGGGCCGCGTGCAGTGGTCCAGCGAGGTCTTCAACTGCTCGGCGCCCGACACCGGCAACATGGAGACGATCGCCCGGTACGGTTCCGCCGATATCAAGGCGCGCTGGCTCAAGCCGCTGCTGGAAGGCCAGATTCGCTCGGCCTTCGCGATGACCGAGCCGGAGGTCGCTTCATCCGACGCGACCAACATCTGCACCCGCATCGAGCGCAAGGGCAATGAATACGTCATCAATGGCCATAAGTGGTGGATCTCCGGCGCCGCGGACCCGCGCTGCGCCGTTTTCATCACCATGGGCAAGACCGACCCGGACGCGCCACGGCATTCGCAGCAGAGCATGGTGATCGTGCCGGCCGATGCCAAGGGCATCCGCATCGAGCGCCCTCTGACAGTGTTCGGCTACGACGACGCGCCGCACGGCCACGTCGAGATGTACTTCGAGGATGTCCACGTGCCGGTTGACAACATCCTGCTGGGCGAGGGCCGTGGCTTCGAGATCGCCCAGGGCCGCCTCGGCCCCGGACGCATTCACCACTGCATGCGCCTGATCGGCCTGGCCGAGCGTGCGCTCGAGCTGATGTGCAAGCGCGCGTCCTCGCGTGTGGCTTTCGGCAAGACCATCGCGCAGCAGACGGTGACGCAAGAGCGCATCGCCGAGGCCCGCTGCAAGATCGACATGGCGCGCCTGTTGACTCTCAAGGCCGCATGGCTGATGGACGTGGCCGGCAACAAGGTCGCGAAGACAGAGATTGCGATGATCAAGGTGGTCGCGCCGAACATGGCCTGCCAGGTGATCGACTGGGCGATTCAGGCCCATGGCGGCGGCGGCATCAGCGGCGACTTTCCGCTGGCCTCGGCCTATGCCGGCGCGCGTACGCTGCGCTTCGCGGACGGTCCGGACGAAGTGCACCGCAACGCGATTGCGAAATGGGAACTGGGCAAGTACGGCAACTACGGGAAGGACGCACCGGCGCCCGTCACGCGCGGCGGCTGAACATTACTTGCGGCCGAAGGCATCCAGTGCCGACTCGCATGCGCTGGTGAAAATCAGCGCGGCGTGCTGCAGCGTAAGCAAGTCCGCCGGCGTGTACTCCATGCGCAGGTAGGCCTTGCCATTGAGCAGCAGCACCATAAAAGGCACTTCGGCCGTCGACGCCGGCAACTGCCAGTTCATCAGCAGGTTCGCCAGGGGTGCATCCAGCCACGCCTGCGCATGCTCGCGCTTGTCGGTCATCACGCCGTAGCGTTCCCAGAAAGCGGGAGGCAGGGCATCCCAGCCCACTTCGCTGAACATGGCCAGCCAGCGCATTTCCTCGGGCAGTGTGCTGTCCACGGAGGTCTGCAGGTCGTCGGTGTAGATCTGGTAGGCGCGTTTTTCCAGCTTTTCCTTCAAGGGCCGGTTCATTACGAGGATGGCAATGTCCTGGGGGATGCCCAGTTCGCCACGCGCCCGCACTTCCTCCCCAAGGATGTAATCGCGGGCGGGCCGGCCCAGTTGCAGCCGCCAGGGCCTGCCGCTGATCTTGCCTTCCAGCACAACGCCCTGCCCGTCTCCATCCACTGAAAACGCAAAGCCCTGGGTACCCGCCCATTCGGAGACCGGCCCATGAGGCATCTGCGACGGCGTGTCGTCTTGCGGCTTGCTGGCACCCTTCGAAAAGGCCTTCTTGATGCGGTCGAACATGGTCCCGGCAATTCACCTAAAGTCGCATTATTAGTTCAATCCGGACTGCCACAGGACATCCATGATCGACGTTTACTCCTGGCCGACGCCCAACGGCCACAAGATCCACATCATGCTGGAGGAATGCGGCCTGCCTTACCGCGCAATTCCCGTGAACATCCGCGAGGGCGAGCAGTTCAAGCCCGAGTTCCTGAAGATCAGCCCCAACAATCGCATCCCCGCCATCACCGATCCGCAAGGCCCGGACGGCAAGCCGATCTCGCTGTTCGAGTCGGGAGCGATTCTGGTGTACCTGGCCGCCAAGACCGGCAAGTTCATGCCGGCCATCGACAGGGCGAAGTACAAGGTGCTGGAGTGGCTGATGTTCCAGATGGGCGGGGTCGGCCCGATGCTGGGACAGAACCATCATTTCCGCCTGTATGCGCCTGAGAAACTCCCCTACGCCATCGACCGCTACACCAACGAGGCCAGGCGCCTGTACGGCGTCATGGACCGGCGCCTCGCGCAAAGCGCTTACCTTGGAGGCGACGACTACTCCATCGCGGACATCGCAACCTTCCCCTGGCTGCGCACCTGGGAAAGGCAAGGCATTGTTCTGGCCGAGTATCCGCACCTGAAAGCCTGGTTCGAGAAGATCGCCGACCGGCCGGCGGTGCAGCGCGGCGTGAAGGTCATGGCTGAACTGCGCAAGCCCATCACCGACGAGAAGGCGCGCGAAATTCTGTTCGGGAAAACGCAGTACGAGAGGCGTTAGGGACTTCTGATCGATCCATGGCTGCGCCCGGCTACAACCTCGCCCGTTTTGATTTCGTATCCATCCGTCTGGCAGTCGCCTGCGCCCAGACGAGCAGCCTGACGTCGGCGGCCCGGAACTGCAACCTGGTCAAAGTTGAACTACGCCTCCTCGGGCAACGGCTCCACCCAGCACATAGCAGGCGAATCGTTCAAGCAGATGACCTGAACATAGGGTTACAGAAGACTGAAAATAGCCGAGCACTCTATTTAGGATCAATGCACAAACCAGTAATGCACGGGAGCGTTTATGGCCGGCGAGGCATTGCAGCGAGGTGATCTGGTCGAGGTGCGTAGCCCAGTAGAGGTCCTGGAGACTCTGGACGCGGCCGGGTCTCTGGAGATGCTCCCGTTCATGCCCGAAATGGCGGCCTATTGCGGGCTTCGCTTCGAGGTCGATCGCCGCGCAGACCGAGTCTGCGACACCGTCAACGGAACAGGGACACGCAACCTCAAGAATTCCGTCTACCTGGAGGATCTGCGCTGCAGTGGCGAGTCTCACGGCGGCTGCCAGGCCGAGTGCCGCTACTTCTGGAAAGAGGCCTGGTTGCGTCCCGTCACCGCGGAGACGCCGACCGCCCGGCCTTTGCCCGAAAGCGATCGCCAGGCGCTTGTCGCGCGAGCGATGCCCGGCGTGCGGCAACAAGTTCCCGTTGAGGGCGGCGACCCACCCCGCTGGCGCTGCCAGGCTACCGACCTGCCCGCCGCGACGGCGAACGTCAGCCCCTGGAACCCGCTCAGCTACATCGGCGAGCTCACGGGCGGGAACGTCCCGCTCCAGCGTTTTGTCAGGGTCATGGGCCGTGCGGCCGTGCTGCAGCCGATGAGCAAGCTGGGCCTCATCTCACCGGTGCACTTGAAAGGTACTGGCGAGAAGCCCCTTGGCGGCCCGCCACTCGACCTGCAGCCTGGCGAGCTGGTTCAGATCAAGTCAAAAGACGAGATCGCCGAGACCCTGACCAGGAATGGGCGCAACAGGGGGCTCTGGTTCGACCGCGAGATGATGCTGCACTGCGGCCGGACTTTCCGGGTCCGGCGCCGCATTACCCGCTTCATCAACGATCAAAACGGCAAGATGATCGAGCTGAAGACCGACTGCGTCACGCTCGACGGATGCGTTTGCTCGGGAGAGCACAGCCTGTCCCGATGGTTCTGCGGCCGGGCGATCTATCCTTATTGGCGCGAGATCTGGCTGCGACGGGTCAACGCTCTCGAGCCAACCTCATGAACTAATCCGCCGGCCCTGAACTTCACTGGGTCGAAACCTGGATCGAGGTGCGCGCCGCGTTGCCCGAAGTATCGATAGCCGTGGCCTCGAGGGTCGTGGGCCGCCGGTTGCGGTTGAGCTTCACGGTGCACTGGTATGGCGCGGCGCTGACTGCGCACACGAGGTTGCCGTCCTTGGCCAACCGAACCTCACGAATGCCGACGTTGTCCGTGGCACTGACGCTGACGCCGACCGTCGAGTTGCGCGGGTACGACGCGCCATTGGAGGGACTGGTGATCGAGACAGCCGGCACGGTCGTGTCAAGCGCGGGAGCAGGAGCGGGTGCAGGGGCCGGCGCAGGCGCTGGTGCCGGGGCGGGTGCCGGGGCGGGAGCGGGTGCCGCGACCAGCCGCAGCGAATCGATCTCGGCATCCGTCATAAGGCCTCGCCGGGTGATTTCGTAGCGCTCTGCTGAACTCAACGAGCCGCCGGCATAGGCGGTAGCAAGATACAAGTGCGTCTTGGGCCGGTTCAGGTCGTACATCAGCCCGAAGCGGCCCTCGGCGCCGGCCTTGCTGGGGTCGTCCACCATTTCGTAGTGGATGATCGACTCGATATTGGCAATGGTCTGGGTGCGCAGGTCGTTCAGGTGCCGATCGGTCGACTTGAGGCAGTTCTCGGTGTTGGTGGCCCACTCCTGGTTCTCGTAAGCCGAACCGTAGATCTCGCCACAGTTCCACTCGTTGATCGTGATCGGCTTGCCACGTTTGGCCAGCTGGGCGAGCGGACCGCCAGCGCCGTACCAGGTATCGGTGAGCAGGCTCGCGTCGTAGCTCCACGGGTAAATGTGATAGCCGGTCAAGTCCCAGGTCACGCCGCTTTGTGCTGCGAAGTCCAGGAAGCCGAAGTCGCGGTTGACGGCTCCCAGGATGCCTCGCAGGGGCAGCCCACTGCTGGCGCGAATGTCCCTCAGCGCCCGTGACATGCCGCGCAGGGCCGCCATGGCGGTGGCCACGCAGGGCTTGTTGGCGTACGCGCTGGCCAGTTGCCCGCTGCCGGGGGGCACTTCACGCTGGATTTCCGGGCGCAAGGTGATTTCGTTGAGATACTCGAAGTCGGTCACCACATCCTTGAGCTGGTTGATCATGTTGGACATGTCGGTATAGGCATTCGACTCGATCTGCCCCAGGTTCGGATTGCAGGAGTTGTCCCACTGGAAATTGATCTGCGCCGAAACTTGCGCGCGGCCGCCGTTGGCACGGATCCTTGTGATCATGTCGCGCGTCTGCGCGATGTTCCAGGTATCCAGGCGGGCGTGCTTGATGTTGCGGTACTTCATGATGTCGGCAACCGTCTGATTACCGGTCGTGGTGCCTGTACCCGTGTGCAGGTTCAGGCCGAAGTCATGGGCAAACGCACCTGCCGACATGGCGGCTGAAATGGCGCAGGCAAGGGTGAGTTGTCGAATCGATTTCATCGGGCGGGTTCCGGGGTGGGGGTTGCAGAGATGCGGCTCGGGATCGAGCTCAGCCTTGGCCCGCATCCTACCCATACGGAAGAGCAGCAGCCCGACCGTAACGGCCCGAAACGTTACCGGATGGGCTGCGTTCCTAACAATTGCTGAGGCGGAAATCTCAACAGTTGCGCGCCACAACTTGGCTCAGCTGCTGCCCGCGACTGCGCTGTAACAGATCCAGCTCATCAAAAGTTACGGCTCGTTGCGAGCCTACGCGTTTAGTTACCGGCTGCGAGAAGACATTTGAAGGGACGGGGCGCGCACCCTGCCTTGCGCGCTGTCGAGCAAATGCTCAGATGGAAACGGGAGGTCTCCTAGGTATTAAGGGACATTTCGCCCATGGCTTTTAGGATTCGATGGATGTTAGAGTTTCATGCAACCACCAGGAGCGGCAAAAACAAACTTTGCACGAGGCCTTATGCATGCATCCATGTCCTCCTCGAGGTTCGTATCGGTGATCGCCGGCAGGCGCGTGGCCTTTGTCGCCGCGCTTTCCTTTGTGGTGCTACTTGCGCTGCTCGGCAGCTATGCGGTGCCACCGCGCTACGTCGCAAAGGCGGAGGTGATAGTCGAAGGCCGAGGCGCACAGAACGGACAGGCGTTCTCAAGCCATCTGTCGACCGAGGCAGACCTGCTGCAAAGCGAACGCGTCTCCATCGCAGCGCTGCGCATCCTGGGGCTTCAGAATGACCCCGCGCTGCGTGCCGAATGGCAAGAGGCGGTCGGCGGCCGCGGCGACTTCGAATCGTGGGCCGCCGGAAACCTTTTGAAGAAACTCGATGTCAAGCCTGCCCGCAACTCCAACATACTCACGATATCGTATAGCTCGCCGGATCCGGAGCTGGCTGCCAGGACTGTGAATGGCTTTGTCAAAGCCTACGTGGAGACGATGCGCGAACTTCGCGAGGAAGGCGCCACGCAGTCCTCCGCCTCCTTCGAGAACAGGACCCGGAGCCTGAAGGCGGCGCTCGATCTGGCCCAGCATAAACTGGACGACTTCCAGAAGCAGAACGGCATTGCGTCCACCGATGAGCGTTACGACATAGAGAACCTCCGGCTGTCCGAACTCAATGCGCAGCTTGTCACGCTTCAGTCCGCCGCGGCGAATGCGGCCGGACGTCAAAGGGCAGCCTCCAATGGCTCCGGCATGCAGGAAGTCCTCAGTGACCCGCTGGTGTCATTGCTGGGTGCCGAGTTGGCGCGCCAGGAAGCCCGGTTGGGAGAGCTCAGGTCCAGGGCCGGGAGTCAGCACCCCGCCGTGGCCGACCAGAGCACCGCGGTCGATGAACTGCGTGCACGCCTGAACGCCGCCACCCGACGCGCTTCCTCGGCGATCGGCGCAGAGAGCCGGATCGCCTCTGAGCGAGCCGCGTCGGTGCAGGCCGCGCTCAGCGCGCAAAGGGCCAAGGTCATGGAGGCGAAATCCAGGCGCGACCAGGCGCAGGTGCTGCAGCGGGACCTTGAATCGGCCCGGCGCGCTTACGATGCCGCCGTAACCCGCACCAACGACGCCGTCCTGGACAGCGGCTCGTCTCGTGGCAACGTCTCGGTCGTGAAGGCGGCGACGGTGCCGGCCGTGCCGGCTTCTCCAAGAATCCTGGTCAACCTCGCTGCGTCCGTCGTGATTGGCTTGCTGCTCGCCGTCGTGGTCGCGTTCTGGGTCGAGTCGCGTGATCGCCGTCTGCGGCTGTACCAGGACATTCCCCAACTGCTCGACCAGCCGCTGCTTTGTGTGCTTTCCAGCGATAGAAAAACTGCAACTCCCATTGGGTGATGACCGACATGGCCAATATGAACCGCCGCGCCGACGATCCAGGTTTCGACCCGTCAATGGGCGACTCGCGCCAACTCGTTCGCCGCAGGCCTGAGCTGGCGAAGGCGGACAGCGACCAGGTCGTGGCCTTGTGGCACGAGCACAAGCTTCGTTCGGCCGGCGTGGGAGCCGAGCTAAGGACGCAGCAGTACTACTATCCGTTCGATGTCCAGGGCATCGACGGTCAAACCCTCGCCGACGAGCTGGTCGCAGCCAGGGAACCGTTCTCCGACCGGGCGGAGGAGTTCCGGGCATTGCGGCGCTCGCTGCTGTCTGGGGTGTTTTCCGACGCCGTAAAACGGGCGGTCGCCGTGGTCAGCGCCGAAGAAGGTGTCGGGAAAACCTACATGGTGGCCAACCTGGCCGTCAGCTTCAGCCAGTTCACGGGCCGCACGCTGCTGATAGATGCCAACCTGCGGCAGCCCCGGCTCCACCGCCTCTTCGGAACGAGGGTTGAAGCGGGCTTGTCCAACTTGCTTTCGGGAGAGGTCAAGAACGAGGCGATCCTGCCGGTGGAGGTCCTGAAGGGACTGCATTTCCTTGCGGCGGGCGCAACAGACGATGATCCCATTCGACTGCTCCATGGACCGCGCTTCAGCATGTTTCTCGAGCAGATGGCCGACAGCTTCGACTATGTGTTCCTGGACACGCCTTCCAATCGGTGTGGTCCGGACGCCCGCCTGATCGCGGCTCGCGCGGGGGCCGCCTTGCTGGTGGGCCGCGAAGGGCAAAGCCGCGTAGCCCGGCTCCAGCAGCTCGTGTCGCAGCTGCGTCGGGGCCCGGCGCTGGTGGCAGGCGTCGTGCTGAACCTGCACTGATCGTCAAGGCGCGCTGCCGGCCCAGCCCAGCATCCTCTTGACCTCCGCCCGCAGGCAGACATCCAGCAGCCTGGAAAGCCAGTTCAGCCTGAATCCCGGACCCGGGTGGGACCTGACGACCGGCCACGCCCTGGAGAACATGGCGCGACGCAGTTGTCTCGGGGCGCGCCCGATTTCGGCGGCAACCTGCAGGATCATGTTGCGGCGGACAGTCCCCCAGTAATCCGCCTGCTCCGGGATGCGTTGGGCGGCCTCGTTTGCATTCGCCAGCAGATCGTCGATGTGCTTGTCGGTGACCGAACTGGTGATGCTTCCTGGCCGACAGCGGTAGCAATAGAGCTCCTCCTCGAGCGTTTCGATGTGGCAAGCCTTGACGTACAGTGTCGATACAACCGCGGCGTCCTCGTAGTAGCGCCGCGCAGGGAAGCTGACCCCGTCAAGCAGCCGGGTCTTGTAGACGCGGGCCCACGTGTGCCACTCGGCCAGGGCCGCCGCGTCCCGGGCCAGTTCGTCACGCGAGAAGTCCCCCCGGCCAGAGACGAGGCTATGGGTCTGCAGCGCGCGCAACCGTCGTCCGGACATGTCCACCATGCTGGCGTTGAAGGCAATGATGTCCGCGCGGCCATCGTCAATGATGGGCATCACGACGTCCAGGAAATCGCGGGCCCAGAGGTCGTCGCTGTCGAGGAAAGCGACGTAGGGCGTTCGAACCAGCCGAAGGCCGGTATTCCTCGCGCCACTGATGCCCTGATTCGGTTGTGTCACCAGCTCGCAGCTCACGCCTGGGTGGGCCGCGATTTCGGATCGGACAGTTTCAGCAGTGTCGTCGGTGGATCCGTCGTCGACGACCAGGATATGCAGCCGGTCGACCCTGGGCTGGTTGAAGATCGATCGAAGGCAGGCAGCAATGAACGGCGCCACGTTGTAGCAGGCGACGATCACGGTCAGCGCAGGCTTGGACATCTCTACTGCCGGCCGAAGCCCACGAGAAAATCGCGCAGCTTCGCATTGAACACCCCGAATTGGCGCCTTCGAAGCATCAGCACGGCGCGCGAGAATTTTCCGCGCCAATAGTCCCGGAAAAGCGGCGAGAAAAAGCGGCCGCCGTGCCCGCGCGTCATCTTGCGCCCCTCGCTCCACAGCGCATACTTGCGGACGGCCGAGAGCTGGCTGTCATGCAGGCGGAACGCGGCCCACCAGTCGTCCTCGAAATGTATTGGATATTCCCGGCTTATCCTGAGGAACAGGTCCCAGTCGGCGACCATCGGGTACCGCTTGTCGAGGGGCCCGACCCGCTCGAGGGCCTCGCGCCGCATGAAGGCTGTCTGCAACGGCACGTAGCATCGTTCATCCAGCAGTTCCCGAAAGCCCGCCGGCCTGCCTTGCTCGCGATCGACTTCGATGCTGTTCTCGTCCACGCGAAGATTGCTGCAGTAAACGAGCGCGGCATCGGGGTTGCGCTGCAACGCCGCGACGGCCCTGGAGATCGCACCGGGAAGGTAGTAGTCGTCGGCGCACAGCCAGGCCACGATGTCGCCGTGAGCGATCGAAATCCCATGGTTGACTTTTTCGACGGGCCCCGCCGGCGCGGGACTGATCACGCGAACCGAGGGATAGCGGGACAGGATTTCCGCCGTCCCATCCGTGGACCCGGAATCCAGGACGATGTGCTCGATGCGCGGATAGTCCTGCATCTGGACGCTGCGCAGAGTCTCCTCGATATAGCGGCCGGTGTTGTAGGACGGCGTCACGATGGACACCAGGGGGGTTTCAGGCAAGGCTTTCATGCGGGTCTCCTTCCCAATTGCCGCGGGAGTTCGTTGCCGGCAGGGGCCTGCGCCGCTTCCGAAAGAAGCTGCTGGTACTTTGCCTGCATCCTGTCCACCAGGAAATCGCGCGATTTCTCCAGCACCAGCGGCCGCATGTCCTCGACCAGTTGCCGGTTGCGCAGGATCCGGTCGATGACTTGCGCCAGGCCGCCGGCCTCGAGCGGCTCGTACACGAATCCGGTCCGGCCTTCGTCGACCATTTCGGGCAGCCCGCCCCGTCTCGACACGATCACGGGCACACCATGCAGATACGCTTCCAATACGGTCGTGGCGAGCGGCTCTTCCCAGAGCGAGGGCACGACCAGGACATCGATGGCGCGATAGAGCTCCTGCGGATCGATGAACCCCATGAGGCGCACGTTCCCGGGCGCCTCGGCGCGCAGTTGCGCCTCGTAATCGGCGGCGCCCCTGCCCGCCACGCGCAACTCGCACTGCCCGTCCTGCCAGCGGCCCATCTGCCGTATCAGATCCGCTGTGCCTTTCTGCGGCGTGAGCTGCCCCACGTACCCGAGTTGCAGCGGCTGACCGGGTCGAACCTGACGCGCGGCGGCGGACGGTGAGCCGGGAAGGCCGTTATGGATCACGTGCGTTTGGCGAGCGGACTGGAAATACCCCGAGGCCAGGTGACGATCGAGCGTGAACCTGCTCACACCGACGACATGGTCGACTTCCTGCGACAAGCGCTTGCCCGGTGACTTGTAAAGGGCGCAGGTGGTGCACTGGCCCCGGCAGTTCCGGCCATCCTTGTACATCGATGTTTTTGGGCACATCAGGGAATAGTCGTGCAGGGTGTGGATGAGCGGGAAGCCCCGCGACTTCACGGCGCTCCAGGCAGCACACGAAAGCCCCGTCAGGTTGTGCGTGTTGACCACGTCGGGTTTTTCGCTGTCCAGCACCCGCGCCACCGCCCGCGCCATGGGCAGGTTGTAGCTGTCGATGCCGTGCCAAATCGCCTTGGAGACGGCACGCCGCTGCGTCGGGGCGTAGGGCCAGTAGATGTTCTTCAATGCCAGGTAATGGACCTTGACGCCATTGACATCAGCCACATGGTCAGCGCGACCATCGTGCGTCGTGACCACCACGGGCGTGTGGCCATGCACAAGCATGCTTTCGGCGATGATGCGCACGACCTTCTCCGCCCCGCCGACCTGATTGGGATGGTAGAGGGAACTGATAAATAGCGGTTTCATCGCCCCTCCCTTTCGGCGCCAAGCATGGGCCCAAGCATCGAGGCCAGCAACCCGGCAGTCTTGTCCCACGAAAATTGCGCAAGCCAGGCCCGCCGCGCAGCCTCGTCAAGCACGTGGTCGCCCTCCATCCATCGCGCCAATGCTTCGGGGTCGTCGGGTTCGATCACATCAACCAAGGGCCCGCCGATTTCGACGCATGACGTCCCGCTCGCGACCACGACGGGGCAGCCGCACGCCAGCGACTCCAGCACCGGGATTCCGAAGCCCTCCGAGAAAGATGGGTAGAGCAGTCCCCGGGATTGGCGATACAGGGCGGGAAGCAGTTCCGACGGCACATAACTGATCTTGCGAAAATTGCTCGCCAATCCGCACGCTTCGATCCTTGCCCAATCGCCTTCATCGCGCCATCCCTTCGGGCCGGCCACGACGACGCACGGTTTCCCTCCGCGCTCCTTCAGCCTTCTTGCCGCTTCGATGACCAGCGAGAGGTTCTTGCGCGGCGAAACACGCCCGACGAAGAGGTGATAGCTTCGTGGCTCGATGCCATAGGCTGCGAACAGCTCGTCGGCTTCCTTGTCCGCCGCGTGCGTCGAGTATCGGCTGGTGTCGAATCCGTTCGGGGAAACGACGATCCGCTCGCCGTCCGCGTGCAGGACCTTCACCAGTTTGCGCGCCGTGTGGTCGCTGACCGTCGCAATGCGGCTGGCCGTGCGCAATACCCTGGGCAACTGGATGCCGAAATAGAACCGCTTCAGCGATCCGTACTCGGCCGGGAATTCGAGCGGGCAGATATCGTGCACCGTAGCAACGCGAAACCCCGGCAGCAAGGCCTGGACCGGCAGCTTGTGGTCCAGGCTGTAGTAGCACCTCCATCCGCGCGACTGAAGCGGGAGCCGCAGGTAGATTTCGGCAAGCTTGCTCCTGGTGGATGCCGAGCCCGGAAGCAAGTTGACGACATCGCCACCTGCGTCGCGGACCTCATCGGCCAAGAGCGGCGCGTCCTGGCGAATGGCAACAGTCACGCCCAGCCGGTAGGGCTTCAAAAGGGCCGGCAGGCGCCGGGCCACCTCATAGGCGTAGACGCCCAGGCCGGAGCTTTGTGGACCCCATTGGTCAGCCACCAGGAACAGGTCCTTGCTCATGCGGGTGCAAGCCTCCGATACAGTTCATCCAGCTGCTGAACGACGCGTTCGGTGCGGAAGGATTCCAGAAAGCGGCGGCGGGCATTGATGCCCATGGAGCGCAGCGTCGGCGCGTCCAGGCCGCCGAGGACGGCCACCAGCTGCGACGTCGCATCGACATCGATCAGCCTCCCCGTGACGCCGTCTTCAACGGCTTCGGGAATCCCCCCCACCCGCGTGGCAATCACCGGCAGGCCCGCGCGCATCGCTTCGACGGTGACCAGGCCGAATGCTTCCCATCTGGACGGAACCACCAGGACATCCGCCGCGGCATAGAAACTTGCCGTCTGGGGCCGTGTACGCCATCCGAGCGCGCGTGCATTGGCGGGCGGCTGGGCAGGCGGCTCGTCGCAAACCACTGGCGTGCCGACGACAACACCGAACACCCCCTCACCCAGCTTGCGCAAGGCCTCATAGAAAACGTCGATGCCTTTCTGGTGGTCGAGCCTGCCCACGAAAAGGAGCCGGAGACAGCCCTGCGGCCATTCCCGCGCGGCGTCCTTCACGCTGTCCGAATCGGCGACCATGTCCGACACTCCGTTGAGCACCACTGCCAGCAATGGCGGCCTGATACCCGCCGCACGGGCTTGACCGGCGTCGAAGCGCGACACGCAGACGATCGCATCGCAGAAGCGGGCAAGCACGCGCTCCACCAGCGCGATGGCACGGGTCTTCAGGCCCGTTCCCTTGCGGTCAAACGCCCATCCGTGGGGACAGTACACGACACGCGGCCTGTGGGGCATGAGGGCCAGCAGCGGCCTCATGACCAGGCCTGCGAAGGTGGAGTGCAGGTGCACCACCGCCGGACGCCACGTCCAGATCTGCAACATCGCCCGGCCCGCCATTCGCAGCGAGCTCGTCATGCGTCCACCGTCGCCGTTGCGAAAGGTCACCAGCCATTGCGGCTTCAAACCCGGAAACAGGTGGGCGTGCGCGTCGGGCAGCACCACGCGGACCGCGTCCGCGCCATATAGCCGAGCCCAGTGGGGAACGATCTCTTCGAGATAGCTGCCGACGCCGCCCTGGGCTGTCTGCGCAACGTGGAGAACCTTCAAGGGAACGCGTGCGCCATTGGGGTTCACGATAGTTCCTCCACCTTCAACGCATTGCCCGCCGGAACGTCGATGACATGCACGCTGCCGGGCGCGAGGCGCACCGTCGCGGATCGGCCTTGCAGATCCACCTGCATCTGGGGTGCAGGCATTCCGCACAACGCCGGGGACGCGAAAGCCCTGGCAACTGCTGTCGTACTCTCGAGCCTGACCGATACGCTGCGCTGGCTTTTTCCGCGGGCCCATAGCAACCACCGATCGGTACTGCCATTGCGAAACCCGGCTACGCCCGAGGCACTGCCAGTGAAGAAGGCGAATGGCCTTTCCGCCAGCCTGGCGCCGAGTTCGCGCAGGGCGCAGCCGGCCGGCTTCTCTGTTCCGTCCCGACGCAGGAGACCGAATCGATGCTCCTGGTTCCGTGGGTCGTCACCGCCGTCCTGCAATTCATAGAACCAGACGCCGGCCACCCACGGGCGCACGCTCGCCTCCAGCAGAAAACGCAGCGAATGGGCAGCGGCCGCCGGCTCCGTGACACCGCAGCGTCCCTCGTGTGTCGGCCACCCAACCTCTGTGACGAACAGAGGCATCCGCGGATACCCCGCCGCCCCGACAATCCCGTGAAGCGCGTCAAGGCGCCCGGCGAGCTCGTCCGAGCCCACCAGATCGGCCCGTACACAGTGGTTATACAAATGAACCGCGACGCCATCGGTGTGGGCGAGCAGGCCGTGGCCGATCGCCTGCCGCATCCAGGGCCAGTCAGGCACGTCGTCTCCCGACGAGCCGGTAAGGACTCGGATTTCGGGGTGCGCAGCCTTCAGCCGCTGGTAGGTGGTTCTCGCCAGATCCACGTAGGATTTCGGGTTTCCGTCACCCCTCTCGCGCTCCGCCGGTGCCACCAGATTCCACTCATTCCACACCTCCACCCAGCGCAGGTAAGGCTTGCCCTGGGATGTCACGAACTCCGCATAACGGGCGAATGCGCCCCGCGCCGCGTCGGACCTCGGCTGGCCTCCGGAGTCGTAGCTGGAGTGTCCATAGTCCAGGATGAGCAAACCCGAAAATGGGCTCGGCATGGACTTCCAGACCTCGTGCGAGCGCAGCGCGCCTCCCCGCAGCTGCAACGTTCCCGAGCCATCTTCGACATGGCCCCAGAACATTTCGTCGCGCGACGAGATGAAGCGTGAGCGCAGCATCCAGGCGCGGAAGGCAGCCATATCCGTACCCGGCGCGTCAAAACCGAAGTGCGTCTGGATGCCTATCGCCAGCGGTTCGGCCGTGCAGGGCAGCGGTGCCAGGCTCACGAGCGCTGCCGCCAGGAGGTTCGACAGGAATCTCACGTCTGCGCCTCCCGCACCCACGCGGCGGCTGCTGCGCCGCAGCACAGGCCGAAACAGATGGAGAAAAAGCTCTCTTCGACCATGTTGATCGACATGCCGTAGCCATAGGCGATCAATAGCAGGGCGACATAGGCTCGGTGGACCGGTGCCGGCTGGCTGGCGGCAATCCTGCGCACCGACAAGGCCGGCGCCACGTAGTAGCACAGCCCCGGAAGCCCGAAGCTGATCATCATGAAGATCGAGAAATTGTCCGCGGCATTCGCGCGGTGCGCAGCGTCGCCGAACATCTGCGGCGTGCCGATACTGCCAAGGCCGGCTCCCAGCAACGCGTGGGGCCCCTCTGGCAGAAGATCGAAGGCGTGAGGCCACATGTCGGAGAAGCGATCCCAGACCGAGAGCAGCACGTCTGGAAAACTGGAAGCGCGCAGCGCGGAGCCCAGATCCAGGTAGACGATCACCAGCGGCAACCCCAGCGTTGCCGCGCACAGCGTCATCACGAGCCCACTGCCCTTCATCCAGGGGCTGTAATCCTCGAGCAGCAGCCAGAGCACGGCCAGCGGGAACACCAGCATCATGCCTTTGCTGGTCGTCAGGATGATGGCCGAGAAGGCGGCCGCCACGATCGCGAGCCGGGCCATCGGCTGGCGGAACCTGATCAGCGCCAGCAGTCCGGTGATGCCCAGGATCATGGCGGCGTTGAAAGAAGTCCGGGCGAAGCCCGGCAAGCGCGGGACCAAATCGCCCATCCACCACAGGCGCGTTGTCGAAACCGTCCCGAACGCGGTCTCGTACTCCAGGCCCTCCCATGGCAACCTCCCGAAAAAGAAGTTGGCGAACACGCCCGCCGCCGTCGCCACGAACATGACGCAAGCCACTGTCAGGGCGGCGTCCAATCTCTGCCGCACCAAGGGCCACATTGCCATTCCATAGGGAATGAACATGAATATCTTGAGGCCGAAGGCGATCGCAAAGAAAGCGACGCCAACCACCGCCGAGTACGCGGCGTGGAACGCCAGTATTGCCGCGGGGACTGCGATGGTGAGGTCCACCTTGCCCTCGGCGAGCAGCGGGCGCAGGAAGAGCACGACCAGCGTCACCACGGGAATGGCGTCACGCAGGTAAATGGCATTCGGCAGGCCGGACGCAGCGAGTGCGTAGCGTAGCAACCCCTCGAATACGAGCGAGGCCAGGTAGATACCGAGCAATGCACAAAGAAGTGAATCGCCGGCGCGCGCGGCGGACACCGGAACCCGAGGCCCGTCGCGAGACGGGCGCAGCTCGAACGCAAGTCCATCCGCCCGCGCGTTCATTGATTCGCCTTTCGTTCGGCCTGGACTCGCGTCATGATCGTGTAGACCAGGCCCGCGATCAGGAATCCCTGCGCACCGTAGGCTGCGATCACCGCACCCCGCCATCCGAGGAAGGGAACGAGCAGCAGGTTCAGCAGGAGGGCCAGTGCCGCGGTGAGCGCGTGCAGGAGGCTGACGCGAGGCTGCGCGTCGGCTCCGGACAAGGCTGCGGACCCCATCAATTGCACCACAACGAAGAAGGGCAGGAGACACAGCCACCTCAGGATATCGACGGTCAGCCGATACGACTCTCCCAGCAACGAGGGCACCGCGGGGGCAGCCATGTAAATGGCCACCGCCAGGAGCAGGCAGTACGCAGCCCCGATGTGCAGCAGTTGCCGCAGGGCATCGACAGTGCCAGTCAGTCCCCCCTCGCGTCCCCTGCGGAAGATTCGGGCCTGCAGCGAAAACAGGATTGCCGTGATCGGCAGGCAGGTCAGGCTGACGAGCCGGAACGCGGCCGTATACGTGCCCGCCGTGGAAGCGGAGGCCAATCGTGCCAGGACGATCTTGTCCACATCCGTATGCACGCTTTTCGCGGAAAACAGGATGGAGAAGAACACGCCCTTGCGGATGTCGGCGATCGCGCTGGCGAATCGCGTGCGCGGCCGACCGAGCAGGCGCACGCTGACGAACAAAACCACGATCGTCGTGAGCACGCCTGCCGCGAGGTGCAACTGCGCCCATGCGAATGCGGTCTGGTGCGTCCACCCGAGGTAGAGCACCACCGCGCAGCCGGTGCGCAAGAACATCTGGAAGTTGTAGAAGAAAACCGCCACCAGCTGCCTTTCCAGTCCGAGGAATACGTGCGCTGCGATGTCCACACACTTGTTGAGCAGGATCTCCGAAACCGCGAAGAGGAGCACGATGCCCAGGACACCGGGCTCGTTCAGGAAGGTCCAGCCGACCAACAGCGACAGCGCGATCCCGACTGCGGCAGTGAAGGTGGTGACGGCCAACCCATTGCCCAGCGACTCGTCGGCGCGCGCCTGGCCCCTCGTGAGGTGCATGATCGCGACGTTGCCCAATCCCAGGCTGCAGAAGGGAACGAATGCCGACGTGATGGCCACGACACTCGCAACAATCCCGAACTCATGCGACCCCAACGCGCGGGCCAGCAGGAAAAACTGCAGTCCCTGCAGCACCGCCAGGGACACATAGCTGCCAATGGTGTAGGCCGAATTCAACGCGACGGTATTCGACCTCAGGCTCCTCACGTAGGCCCAAAAGGGCCTGTAAGGTCCGGTCAGCAGCATGCTAATACGCCTCCTCATCGCCAAGGACCAGCATCTTCACCGTCTTCAACACGATGAGCAGGTCGAGCCAGGCGCTCCAGGACCGCAGGTAGGCAAGGTCGTATTCGGTGCGCCTGCGCATGGAATCGAGGTCATTGCCGCCACGGCAGCCGTTCACCTGCGCCCATCCGGTGATCCCGGGCTTGACCTTGTGGCGCACCATGTAGCCCGGGATGAGTTTGCGGTATTGCTCGTTCACCGCCAGCGCATGCGGGCGAGGGCCGACCAGGCTCATGGAGCCGGCCAGCACATTGAGCAACTGGGGCAGCTCGTCCAGTGAGGTGCGGCGAAGGAACCTGCCCAACGGCGTCACCCTCGAGTCTTCGCGCGTGACCTGCGTATAAGTGGTCTGGCCGTCTTCCAGGGTGCTCATGGTGCGGAATTTCCAGATCACGATCTCCCTTCCATCGAGGCCGTACCGTCGCTGCTTGAAGATGGCGGGACCAGGAGAAGTCGCGCGGATCAGCAGCCCGATGGCGATCATCAGCGGCAGCAGCACGGGCAACGAGGCCAGCACCAGCGCCAGGTCGAACGCGCGCTTGACCGCTCCGGCAGCGCCATCGAAGGGCGTTTCGCAGACCGACACCACAGGCAGGCCCCCCATCGTGGTCACCCTCCCCTGAATCAGGTCGGCAATGAAGATGTCGGGCAGGAAATAGATCGAGGCCGTCGTGTCGCGAAGCGACTCGAGCAAGCTGACGATCCTGGGTTGGCTGGCCATCGGCATGCAGATGTAGATCGAGTTGATCCCGTTGGCCTTTACGTAGTCGCTCACCTCATGCAAGCGCCCGATCACCGCCGCCGCGGCAGACGGGCCTAGCCGGCCGGGCTCCCTGTCGTCGAAGAAACCGACGAATTGCTGTCCCTCCGCCTCTCCTTCCTTGATCAGCTGGGCAAACCGCCGGGCCACGCCGTTCGCCCCCACGACGACGACCTTCGCGTGGGGATAGAGTGGAAACACCAGCGGTGCGAGCCGGGGCGTGATGGAGTGCACGATGAGCTGTGCAATGGGCGCTGCAATCAACCAGCTGGCGATCACGTTTCCTTCGGCCTGCAGGCCCGTTTTCAGCAACGCCATCTTGGCGGCCCAGAACAGGACCACACCGGCGCCCACTATCAGCCACCGCCACACGATGCCGCGGACCACCGGAAGGGAGATCCGCCGGAAGGGGATCTCCCCGGGAAACATCAGCGCGAAGCTGAAGGAGAGAATGAACAAGTCATCCTGGGTGACCGGTCCGTTCCAAACTTGCATGGCCGCAAGGTAGACGACAACGGCGACCAGGGGATCCAGCGTCGCCTTGAGCAGCCACCACGGCGCGCGCGTGCTCGAGCTCGTCGGGGGCAGGGAATCGCGGTAGATTCTCATCGCCTTGCGCATTCAGGTTCCAGTTCGCCGTTCTATACATCGGCAGAACGCTAAACAACGTCCTTGCACAATGGGAATGCTATTCTTTCCTTGCTCGACGCTCGTGAAATAAGTTGTCACCCAGTGTCGCTACACGTCCTTGGAGAGCATTGTTCATCGTTTCTGCTCTCCTTTGGGGGCCAGTACCTGACTGCCGCGCAGAAAAACAGAATAAAGGGAGTAATGTCCTATAAATCTCCTATGAGTGTCATTGCAATTTCGCGGCAGAATCTTTCGCACCATCTGCCAACGCTGACAGATCGAAAGGAGAACGAATGGCCACTGAATCAGCCCAGCGCGCTTCCTGCCGATTCTGCGGCGCTGCCTTGCGCCACACCTTTGCCAACCTTGGCATGTCGCCACCGTGCGAGTCCTTCCTGGCCGCGGACCAGCTGAACAGGATGGAGGCCTTTTATCCCTTGCACGTGTTCGTGTGCGAGCAATGCTTCCTGGTCCAGTTGGAGGAATACGTCAGCCCCGAAGCGATCTTCAGCGAGTACGCCTATTTCTCGTCGTACTCCGACAGCTGGCTCGCGCATGCCAGGGCCTACACCGAATCCATGGTCCAGCGTTTCGGGCTGGGGCCGCAAAGCCTGGCGGTGGAGCTGGCCAGCAACGACGGCTACCTTTTGCAGTACTTCATGGAACAAGGCGTGGGCGTTCTTGGCGTGGAACCCGCGGCCAACGTCGCGGCCGTCGCCGCCCGCAAAGGCATTCCTACGCTGGTGAAGTTCTTCGGACGCGACATGGCCGCCGAGATGGTGCGCGACGGCATCAGGGCCGACCTCGTCGTGGGGAACAACGTCCTGGCCCAGGTGCCCGACCTGTGCGGCTTCGTCCAGGGCATGAAGACGCTGCTCAAACCCCAGGGCGTGATCACGCTGGAGTTTCCTCACCTCATGCGGCTGATGGAGGGCAATCAATTCGACACCATCTACCACGAACACTTTTCGTACTTCTCTTTCCTCACCACCGCCCGGATCCTGGCGCAGTTCGGGCTGACCGTTTTCGACGTGGAGGAGCTTCCCACGCACGGCGGATCGCTGCGCTTGTATGCCCGGCACGTGGAGGACGATTCGCACCCGGTGAGCCAACGCGCGCGCGAACTGGCCGACCGGGAGGAGACAGGCGGGCTGACGCGGCTGCAAACCTATTTCTCCTTCGACGAGAAGGTGAAGGAGACGAAGCGAAAAATCCTGGCGTTCCTGATCGAGGCCAAGCGCGCGGGTAAATCCATCGCCGGGTACGGCGCCCCGGGCAAAGGCAACACGCTGCTCAACTACTGCGGCATCCGGACGGATTTCGTGGACTATACGGTCGACCGTAACCCCTACAAGCATGGGAGATTTCTGCCCGGTACGCACATCTCGGTCTTTGCGCCTGAAAAGATTCGCGAGACGCGGCCGGACTACGTGCTCATCCTTCCGTGGAACCTGAAAAACGAAATCCGTGAGCAGCTCTCGTACATCCGCGAATGGGGCGGGCAATTCGTGGTGCCTATTCCGGAAGTGGAGGTCTTCCAGTGATCTTCACGCCCATGAAGCTGCGGGGCGCATTTATCGTGGAGCTGGAAAAACGCGAAGATGAACGCGGCTTCTTTGCACGCTCATGGTGCGAGGAGGAGTTTCGCGCGCACGGACTTGATCCCGTGATCGCGCAGTGCAACGTTGCGTTCAACCCCCGCAAGGGAACGCTGCGCGGAATGCACTTCTCGGCACCCCCGTTCGAAGAAGCCAAGCTGGTGCGCTGTACGGCCGGGGCCCTGTATGACGTCATCATCGACCTCAGGCCCGGCTCGCCCACCTACAAGCAATACGCGGGCGAGCTGCTGACCGCGGAGAACCACAGGTCGGTGTACGTGCCGGAAGGGTTCGCGCACGGATTCCAGACCCTGGAGGACAACACGGAGATTTTCTATCAGATGTCGCGGGCGTATTCGCCCGAGCACGCCCGGGGGGTTCGATACAACGACCCGGCGTTCGGCATCGAATGGAAGACGGGCGTGTCAGTCATCCTGGACCGCGACCGGGACTACCCGGACTTTGTGGGCTGATCCATGGACCTCACCCGCTTGCGCGCAGAGCTCGACCCGGCGATGGCGGGCACCGCCATTCACGCGCTGATACGCGAGCTCTACCCGATCTGCCGGAGCATCACGGGCGATGGCACCCGCCAGACGCTGGCCCGGTTGAAAAGCGAGATCCCGCTGGAAATACGCGAAGTTCCCAGCGGCACGAAGGTGTTCGACTGGACAGTCCCGCGTGAATGGAATATCCGCGATGCGTACGTGAAGAATTCCCGTGGCGAACGTGTCATCGATTTCCAGCGCCACAACCTGCACGTGGTGAGCTACAGCGTTCCCATGCGCGCCACGATGTCGCTCGCGCAGCTGCGGCCGCACCTGCACAGCCTGCCGGACCAGCCCGACCTTATCCCCTACCGCACCTCCTACTACAAGGAAGCTTGGGGTTTCTGCTTACCCCATCGCCAACTGGAGCGGATGCAGGAGGACGAGTACGAAGTTTGCATCGACGCCACGTTGCAGGACGGCCACCTCACTTATGGTGAATGCCTGCTCCAGGGCGCATCGGCGCAAGAGGTGCTGGTCTCTTGCCACACGTGCCATCCCTCGCTGTGCAACGACAACCTATCCGGGGTGTCCGTCGCGGTTTTCCTGGCAAAGCTGATGGCCGGATTGCCCCTGCGCTATTCGTACCGCTTCCTGTTCATCCCGGGCACGATCGGCTCGATCACCTGGCTTGCCCGCAATGAGGACAGGGCACGCGAGGTGCGGCACGGCCTGGTCCTTACCTGCATTGGGGACCGCGGAAATTTCACGTACAAGAAAAGCCGGCGCGGGAATGCGCAGATCGATCGAGCCGTAGCGCACATTCTTGTGCACGCCGCAGCCGATCACGCCATCGAAGAGTTCTCACCCTACGGATACGACGAGCGACAGTACTGCTCACCCGGGTTCGACCTGCCCGTTGGCTGCCTGATGCGAAGCCCCCACGGGAAATTCCCCGAATATCACACCTCGGCGGACAACCTCGAATTTGTCGACCCACTCGCACTGGCCGAATCCGCCGCAACTATTCTGGCAGTCTTCAACGTGCTCGAGCAAGACCGCACTTACATCAACCTGAACCCCAAGTGCGAGCCGCAGTTGGGCAAGCGGGGACTCTACAGCGCCCTAGGAGGCACCAGCGTCAGGCAGGCCGAAATTGCGATGCTGTGGGTTTTGAACTTGTCCGACGGCAGCTCCAGCCTGCTCGACATCGCGCAGAGAGCCGGGCTGCCATTCGAGGCGATCAGCGCTGCGGCGACGTTGCTGTCGCAGCACGATCTGCTGGCGCCCGCCCCACCATGATGGCGCCGACACAACAGGTCGCGGCGCCTGCCCGTGACAACGATCCCGTCGTTGACTTCGCACGGGCAAAGACCCTGGTCATCGGCGCCAGTGGATTTCTCGGCCGGCCACTGGTGCACCGCCTGACCGAACTGAACGCGGATGTGTCTGCGATGTCACGTGACCCTGTGGGCGAGCCAGATGACGCGAAGTGGATCGCCGGGGACGCCAGTGATCCGGCACAGGTCGCGCGCGCATTCGAGCGAACGCGCCCCGAGATCGTCTACATCCTGACGAGCCATAGCCGCGGCGGCCCCGATCTCGATCTGGTCCAGCCCAGTGTGCAGAACGACGTGGTGGCAACCACGAACATACTGGTCGAGGCCACCCGGCACCGGTGCAGGCATGTGGTGATGACGGGCTCCCTCGACGAACCGGAAGACACGACGAGGATCGCGACTCCCTCTACGCCGTATGCGGCGGCGAAATGGGTTATCGGCGGATACGCGCGAATGTTCAAGCGTCTGTATGGCACGCCCATCTCGATCCTGCGTCCGATGATGACGTACGGCCCGGGACAGAAAAGCTACAAGCTCATTCCGAGCATCATTGACGCGCTGCTGCAGGAGCAGACCGTAAAGCTGGGCAGCGGCCGACGTCTCGTCGACTGGGTATACATCGACGATGTGGTGGAGGCGTTCGTCCGCACGGCCGCTGCACGCAAGCCACTGCGGGGCACCGTCGATCTTGGCAGCGGAGAACTCGTGAGCATCCGGGATTGCGCCTTGCTGATCGCCAGCCTGCTGAACCGCTCGCACCTGCTGGAGTTCGATCCGGCACGGGATCGCCCCTACGAAGAGGCCAGAGCCGCCGATACGCTGCCCGCGGCGGAACGGTTGGGCTGGCGCGCAACGACCCCATTGCGAAGCGGCCTGCAAATGACTATCTTGGCCCATGAATCGCAGCTTTCCGGACCTAAGGGAGGGCCCTCATGAACAGCAACGTGCACATAGATTCACAGCTTGCGGACGCGGAACGTCGTGCGCGTCTCTATGCGGGTGACATCTTCATCTTCTCGCCGAATGCCCACAGCCTTCGATTGGTCGAACTTGCACGCGAGATGATCGGGCAGGCTTTCAAGGGGCTCGACCCACTCACGCTGAGCGAGACGCTGCCGGTGGAATCGGTGGTGGAAGTACTCAAGGACCTCAAGCCCAGGTTCATCCATCATCCGATGTGCAAGAAGCTCATACCGGCCATGCTCGAACACTTCGGCGTCGACATTGACAAGGCCTACTTCGACGTGCCGCGCATGCGCACGGCGTATCCATCCAGTTTTCTGTCGTCGGGTATCGCCTATGCGTTTCATCCACACCGCGACACCTGGTACGCCGCGCCGGCAATGCAGTTGAACTGGTGGCTGCCCATCTATCCGCTCGACCGCGAGAACTGCATGGGCTTCTATCCCCGGCATTTCGATAAGCCCGTGAGGAACAGCAGCGAAACATACAACTACTATCGATGGAACGAGCAAAGCCGCGCGTCCGCCGCGCAGCATGTCAAGATCGACACGCGCGAGCAGCCCAGGCCGCAGGAAGAGGTCGAGGGACCGAGCCTTCGCTATCTTCCGCCGCCCGGCGGGTGCATTCTTTTTTCCGGCGCGCAGCTTCACGAGACCGTCGAGAACACGAGCGGTGTCGCCCGCTACAGTATCGACTTCCGCACCGTCCACATCGATGACGTCAAGGCGCATCGCGGCGCGCGCAATGTCGATTCACGCAGCACAGGATCGACCCTGCGCGACTACCTCAAGGCTTCTTCCCCCGGCGAGCACCTGCCCGACGATCTCGTCGCCGAGTACGACGACGGCTCCGAGGTGCAGGCCTCGATCCTCTACTTCGGCGACAGGCTCGTGCGCGACAAGCCGTCAGCGGGCAACGCTCAGTAGCGCCAGAACAAACGTTCGTCGACCTGTCCGGACGAGAGCAGATACTTGATTTGCTTCAGACGGGTGAAAGGCCGCGCGTTGAACACGGACGCATCGAGGCCGATGCGTTCGAACACGTCATGCAGCTGCCGTGCTCCCTGGCGGGCATCCCACTTGCACTGGAAGCCCGGTAACTGAGTCCGTATCTTCTCGAAGCTCACCCGATAGCTGCGGTTGTCGCCGCCGGGGGGGCCGAAGGAAAGTTCGCAGCCCGGGTAGGCATGCGCCACGATCTGCGCAATCTCACGCACCTGGTAATTGTCGGCATCGTGGCCGACGTTGAATACTTGCGCGTGGACCGTATCTCGCGGTGCCTCCAGGGCGCACGCGATGGCTTGGCAGATGTCCAGGACATGGACCAGCGGCCGCCACGGCGTGCCATCGCTGGTCATCACGATCCTGCCCGCCGTCGCCGCGACTCCGCAGAGATTGTTCAACACGATATCGAAGCGCATCCGTGGCGACGCGCCGTAAGCGGTTGCATTGCGCAGGAAGACTGGAGAGAACGCAGCTGAAGCCATTGCCATGACGTCCCGCTCCACCATCGTCTTGCACCTCGCATACGCCGTCTGCGGATCGGTCGGCGAGCTTTCCGTCATCGCCTCCCGGCCGTCCGACAGGCCATAGACACTGCACGACGACGTGTAGACGAATCGCGGCACGCCGGCTTCCCGGGCCAGTTCGGCCAGACGCACCGATGCGCGATGGTTGATCAGGTAAGTCAGGTCCGGGTCGTTCTCTCCAAGGGGGTCGTTGGAGAGTTCCGCCATGTGCACGACCGCATCCATTCCGCGCAGGTCATCAAGCTCGATCTCGCGTATGTCCCTGTTGATCGTTCGGGCGAAGCCCGGCACGAGCGAGCGGTCGCTGAACATCCAGCCGTCCCTGTAGAAGCCGGTGTCGAAACCGACCACGTCGTGGCCACGCGCCTGTAGCACCGGCACGAGAAGACAGCCGATATAACCTTCGACCCCGGTGACGAACAATTTCATTTTCAGCCACTCCCTGATCCACGTGAACTATCGCCCCAAGCCGCTGATTCGTGGGTATCGAGCGTGAGCTTGCGGCAATGGAAGGCTTCGGCATACTTTTCCCGGGCGGCGCACTCCACACCGCGCAGCCGCAACGTTGCCCAAAAGGTGTCTTCGGACATCCAGGCTTTCTTGCTTTCCGTATGGAAGGCGTCGAGGATGTGCCTGATCTTTCGCTCGCACGTTTCCTTCGCCAGCGGTACGAACAAATTGGGGTGGCCGAGGTCGCCGTCGTATTTGGGGATCTCGTATTCGAGAATGAGGTTGCGGCGCCATGTATTCCATGTCAGGTCGCTGATGAACCGGTGATCCTGGTGCCGGTCTTCGCGATAGTGGGTGAAGATGACATCGGGATCCGGACAGGCATCTTTCTTGATTGCCTCGAAACACTCCTTGATGCGTTCACCCTGGTAGGGGAAGAACCCGTCGCGGAACTTCATGGGTGACACCCTTTGCTGCGCCGCACGCTCGAGAAACAGGGACGCGCCGGCGCGCGCCTCCGCCTCTCGCTCGCCCGCCGAGCTAAATACCACCCACACGACTTGCACGTTGGGGCGGGCGGAAAGAAGTTGAAGAAGGGTTCCACCACAGCCGATTTCGATGTCGTCCGCGTGCGCGCCCAGGCAGAGCAACTTCAATGGGTCTGCCGGATCGTGCGGCAGCTTCAGCGGCACCATACCGCCTCCTGCACGGACACATGGCGGCTATGCATGCCCATTCGTCTTCCATACTTCCCAGGGGGCGGTGCCAGTCGCGTACAGGCTTTCCAGGTGCTGACGGTCCTTGAAGGTGTCCATGCTGGCCCAGAACCCATCGTATGGGTAGCCGATCAGCTGCCTGTCGCGGGCCAGTCTCTGGAACGGCTGCTCCACCAGCTCCTCCTTGTGGCCGATGTACTCGAAGATGTCTTTCCTGAAGATGAAATACCCGCCATTGACGCGCAGGTCGATGCTGTTGATGGCCTGGATGTCGGAGACAAGACTAGTGCCTGGCTGCAGCGAAACGATGTGGTAGCTCAGGTTGGGCCTTACGCACAGGAAGCTGCCAACCTTCCCCTGTTGGCGAAAGTGCTCCAGCTGCTCGGGAAGCGGCAGATCGGTGAGGCCGTCGCTGTAGTTGGCCAGGAACTCATCCTCTCCCTCCAGGTGCTTTTCCACAGCCTTCAGCCGCTCGCCAATGTTCGAGCTGATCCCGGTGTAGGCGAAGGTTATGCGCCAGTCATCGATGTCGCTGCTCAGCAACTGCAGGTTCTTGCCGCCCGCGGAGAGCACGAAGTCGTTGGATACACACTCGTTGTAGTTGAGGAAGTAGTCCTTGATGGCGTCGGCCCGGTGCCCCAGGCAGAGAATGAAATCCTTGTGGCCCCAGTGAGCGTAGTACTTCATCACGTGCCAAAGCAGGGGCCGGTACCCGATGTGGACCATGGGCTTGGGCAGGTTTTCCGCATCCCTGATACGCATGCCCAAGCCTCCGCAAAACAACACAACTTTCACGACGGCTACCTCCACTGACCGAGTCAAGGACTTTCGTGCTTGTTCGAATGTGCCTTACCTGCCACAGCGTGAGCTGGGAGTTTTGTCCTGCTGGCCTAGGAGGTATGTCAGGTTTTTCGGCCATGGCGCGTCAGCCGAGCCTGCCGCCGTGCTCAGTCAGCCCTTCCGCTGCTCTTGCGGCTTGTCAAATCTCATGCAGTGCACGGATGTGTTGTCCAACGACCGGGCTACCATGAAAAGTGATACTGGGAGATTGTTATGAAGCTGGTTTTGATCGCTGCGCTTGCCTTGGGCTTGTCGGGGTGCGGCGGAGGTGACGGTCCCTCTGCGACAGTCGTGACCTTCCAGGGGACACTTACCGGAACGGAATGTCTTTCGGGTCAGCCGATTACCGTTGCCGCGAGGTTTTCCTTGGAGATAGCCGATTTTTCCTCGGGTAGCCCGGTAACGTTGGTGGACCAGGGCAACTTGAGCTGGTCGGGACTGATGACTTCGCCCTCGAGCTTCAACGTCACCACGCCCGCCGACGCCCGGATGTCCATTGCTGCGTCGGACGTGAGCACCTCGGGCGCACATATTCTGGCGACGACGGCCTGCACATCCTTCCGGTGCTGCTCGACCTTGACCGGTGACGTGCGCGCGTAGGCTCTGCGACGGTAGGACAGTTGGCTGGCCTGCCCGGAGGGAATCGAACCCCCGACAACCGGCTTAGAAGGCCGGTGCTCTATCCAACTGAGCTACGGGCAGGTAGACCGGATTATCGCCGGGGGCTTGTGATTGGTCGGAGCGATAGGATTCGAACCTACGACCCTCTGGTCCCAAACCAGATGCGCTACCAGACTGCGCTACGCTCCGAAGCCGCCATTCTAGCTGGCGCGGCCGTCTTGCCGAGTTTCAGAGCTTCACGTACTCGTAGTCCACCGCCTGGGCGTTGATGCCCCGATCGGGTGGCGCGATCCAGCCTGCCATCTTGCCGGGCTCGGCGACACGCTGCATCAGGCTTTTGACGTAGTTGAGGTCGGCCTCGGTCGGCAGCCATTCATCCTTCTTTGCGTCGAATTCGGCCTGGCTGATCGGATGGCCTTCGAGGTTGGTCGGGATGCCCGCCCACGCGCCCACCTGGCGGCGGAAACGGCTGGAGGGCAGCTTCAGCTCGAAGTCCACGCCGGCGCGCTTTAGCCCCAAGTTCCAGCGGGTCACGCCGACGTTGCAGTCCTTCACGTACTCCAGCCGCGTGATCTCGTTGATACCGTTGCGCACCGTGATGGTCTCGCCCTTCATGCCGCCTTTGCCGTCGGGCACCTGTATCGTCATCTCCGTGTCCGATTCCACGTGGTCCGCAAATTTGGCCTCGTCCGGACGGCCCTTGATGCCGTTGCTGAAGTAGTTGGCGGCGTTGGAGGACGCCTCCGAGCCGAACAGGTCCAGCGAGCTGGTGAACCAGAAGTTCATGAACTTCTGCACTGTCGGCAGGTCGATCACGCCCGCCTTGCGCAGGGTGGCGACATCGTCCGTATCCAGCTCCTTCATCACTTCGAGCGTGCGCTTGATGACTCGGCCAACGCCCGTCTCGCCGACGAACATGTGGTGCGCCTCTTCCGTCAGCATGAAGCGTGTCGTACGCGCCAGCGGATCGAACGCCGATTCGGCGAACGACTTGAGCTGGAACTTGCCGTCGCGGTCGGTGAAGTAGGTGAACATGAAGAAGGAGAGCCAGTTGTCCATGGGCTCGTTGAAGGTGCCGAGGATGCGCGGCTTGTCGGGGTCGCCGCTGTGGCGCTCGAGGAGTTCCTCGGCCTCTTCACGGCCGTCGCGCCCGAAGTGCGCGTGCAGCAGGTAGACCATGGCCCACAGGTGCCGGCCCTCCTCCACGTTCACCTGGAACAGGTTGCGCAGGTCATAGAGCGATGGCGCCGTGTGGCCCAGAAGGCGCTGCTGCTCCACGGATGCGGGTTCGGTGTCGCCCTGCGTGACGATGAGGCGTCGGAAGGTGGAGCGGTATTCACCGGGCACGTCCTGCCAGACGTCCTGGCCCATGAAGTCGCCAAAGCCGATCTTGCGGTTTTCTTCCTTGTCGGCCAGGAAGATGCCCCAGCGGTAGTCGGGC
>JAQZBU010000006.1 GCA_029237735.1 Ramlibacter sp.
ATGCCAGGTTGGGAATTGGTCGGCCTTGATCACGTTGCTAGTGTCGAAAGCCTTAGCTGGTGGCCGCCGGATGATGGCCTTGGGGTGAAGCATCACCACGTGGTAGCAAGCAAGCGGAGCGCCGGTCCGATTGGCAATGCCCAAAGTCGACAGCAGTCGCTTCAGAATGCGCTCGTGCCGCCGGCTCTGCTCAATCGGTGATGGAATTCCGAAGCGATCGTCATCGTATTCGGCGGTGAACTCTCCGTGATCATTGATCGTGAGACTTCCGGCGTAATTCTTTGTCTCGACCAAGTACATGCCGAACCCGCGATTGATGATCAGGTGGTCAATCTGTGCAACGTCGCCATCCACCACGAATCGCAAATCATGCAGGAGGACGTGGTTCTCGGCGCCTTTGAAGTACTGATCAAGGTAGTAGGCTGAATCCCGCTCGCCCTGAATGCCCTTGCGGAAGCGCCCGAGTTCCTGACGAAGCCATGTCTTTTGCTTCGCGTCGAGCAAATGAGACTTCTGCAGGTCCTCAAGCAGGGAAAGGCGCTTGGACTTGTCGTCCGCCGATTTCAATAGCAAGGTAGTTCTCCCCTCTCTCTAGGCGCACTTTTGAGTAGTTTTTTTTTGCACCGTTGGCTCGTGCTGCTCCGCTGCTCACTGTCGCTCCAGGGCACGCCTGCGTACATCTTCCACTTCTACGGTGTGGCCCCTTTGGTGTCCGCTAAGCCGTCGTACTCAGCCGACACTTTCCCAAAAACCTCAAGCAACTTATTCAAGGTGAAATTTAACGTTGCTTCGCTGCCGGTCGTTGAGCTATAGCGGACGTACAGCCGGTTTCCGGCGAGGAGATCCGCCAACAGTTCCTTATCAATTGGAATTGACTGGTAGATGCCGTTTGGCTTGCTGTCAATGAACACGACGTCTGGTGAGAAGGTCCGTACCGACTTCTGATCTATGCGAATCAACAGTGGGTCGATCAACTTGTTGCTGCCCGCCATTAGTGCGGCTGGGGACCGTTGCGAAAAGACTTGCAAGAGCACGTACTCCCGACTTGAATCGATGCGGACAAACCGAATCATGGCCAATGAGCGACTATTCAGCGAGAGCGCCCCTCCCTCGATGTGTTCAACAACGAAGAGGTTGCAGTCGATACTCCCATGATCGTTGAACGGGTCTTTCTTTGCGCATTTCCCGGAATTCCAATGCAGGTCGCCCGTAAATTGAGCATAGCCATCCAGTGGCACTAATCCACCTGCAACTGCCAACAGGCAAGCCAAAAACGCCTTTCTTCGCATCGCAAAAAATCCTTCTGAAGCGACCTAGCTTGCGCCCTTGTATGGGCGAAGGTCTCGCACATGGTACCCGACAGTTGCCGGCGGCTTTCATCTCCTGAGCAATGTGCCCGAGGGGAAGCCGTGGTTAGGAGCAGGGGCGGTGTCCAATCCTTGTCGTTGTTGGCACAGCCAACCACCTAATAAGCAAGCTGCTCCGATGCCTGATTGTCAGGACTACGGCCACGGCGATCCGTCCGCTACCCATGAACTCCAACAAGACTGCCGACAGCAGCAGCACCCGATTAGCTATGTCGGCCCTCGCGGCAGCACGCGGATCTGTTCCCATAACTCGTAGATCGTCAGCCCCAAACCGTTGGCGATGACCTCCATGGCGTTCAGCGTCGGATTGGCCTGCCCGCGCTCCAGACGGCTCAGATAAGTCTGATAGAAGCCGCATCGCTCGCCAGTTTCTGTTGGCTGGCCATGTCTGGCAGACACAGGAACATTTTCTCGCCAAATCGGCTATAGCGGCTCTAGGGCGAATGACAGCCTGCCGGCTGACCAAAAGATGAAGTCCAGCACCTTCGTGTCTGGCACGATATTGGCAGGTGCTGCATAAACTGTCCGAAATATCTCTCGCGGGCGCTGGAGGAAACCACCCTGGAGAATCTCACCGTAGATCTGCTGAAGCTTCTCGTAAAAACTCATATATTGGTTCAGTCTTGCTGAAAGCGGCAAGGAGCTCGAAGGTGGTTTGAACCGGAACACCCTCGCGACCTCGGAGTCGTAAATCGGGTACTCAGGATTAACGCTATTGGCAATCTTGCTCACGAAGGAGAACTGCAAACTGTTATGACCTCTGAGCGTTGGCAGGTCATATAGCTCCCGCGCGATTTGACGCAGATCAACATGAGGGCTCGGCCGCGCCGCTTCGAGCAGCTCGAAATATCTGAGTTTGAACTGGGGTGTAAGGCCTGCGTGGTCGAGCCGATAAAAAGACCGATACGTGAACTGGAACACGTAGTTCTCAGACACAGACCCGCGTGCGAACTCGGCAGAAAGAAACCGATACACGTCGACGGCTTCGCGGCCGATAGCGGGAACGATCTTCTCCGCGTTTGTGTCGATTGCGGAAAGGTCTGGAACCGACATAACGGATGAGGGCCTCTCGAAGCGATTGCCTACAGCTTCCACGCTTCCCAGGCAGCACTCCAATTACTTCGCGAGCGCTCGTACCCTCGACCTATGTTAATCACGGGGAAGCGAGACTTGCGACCATTGCTGTTCCCATAGAATTCCTGATACCAGAGACTCACATTGACGGCCTCTCGCGCTTGGCGCCCGGTGAGGAGAAACGCCTCATATGCCTTCCGTTCTTCACGCCAGCGTACGAGCACATAAAAATCTCGAACACCGGCGCGCACATGCTCTGGTGGTGGCATGGGAAAAAATGAGGCGCACTTTGAGGAAGTCTTGACCTGGATGTTGGCGTGCCGGCTACCTTCTTCGTTAAGCGCCACGATGTCGTAGGCCGCCATGTTCCTGACTGTGGGCAAAGCGACCATCCCCCGCCGACATAATTCAGAAACCACGTAGTGAACGCCCGCGATCCCGATCAGTGCAGTATTCGCCATTTAGTTCCACCAGCCCTGCTGAAGGCGCTCCAAGATGGGCTGCTACTACCTTTCCTAGGCTGATCAATGTAGCCCGTGGCCATAACAGGCGCAAGGGACCCAGGGGGGGGAGCGAACCACGCCAAGCGGAATTGGTCGCTTCCTTAAGGGCTCAAAGCCGTCCTATTCACTGAGTCTTTCGCGCCGATCAGCTGCCACCGCCGAAACCGGAGCGGCCTATCAGCGAATCGTATGGGAGTAAATCGGGATGTTTGATTGGCTGAGACAGGACAAAGTGCCCATTCTCAGCCAACTGTTAGCGTCTTTAATGGCGCATGGGCGTCGACAGCAACAGCGCGGCCCAGGAGGTCCCACGTAATCGAGGACAAAATGAATCATCCCACTCCTGCCTTAATCGCAACACGCCTTGTTGAGATCTACGCGAGCACCTGTCCCCGAAAGAAGGCTAAGGCGATCAGGTTGACGAAGAAGCAGTTCAACTCTATTGCTGGCCGAACAAAAATTGAAGATGCCATCCTGAATCCAACCGTTCGTGCGCTTCGGCGACACGGGATTCAATTGGTACGAATTTCCGACACCTTTGCCCTTCTTGACGACTTGACGCTCGCGACCTGGCTAGAACCCGAGAAGGCAGCGTTCCGAAATGCCATGAAGCTACGATCCGCGGTTACGGCATCGGCAGCGGAAACCGCTGTAAATCCGCAAGCCGCCTGGCCTTTCCCGACCACGGCAACGCCGTGATATGGACTGCCTTGCCCTTACGTTCTTGAGTGAGACCGATATGAAACTAGAAAGAATCAAATACGAAGATCTAAATCCGAAAGCCAAGGAAACGTTCAATTTCCATAAAATGGCTTCGATACTTGCCGACTATGGGTACAACTGTATCTGGCTGAGCGATGATTGGAACGGAGCAGATTTCATAGGTGTGCATATCGATGGAGTTTCGGACATAAAGGTTCAGTTGAAAGGCAATTTTTCATTTGCAAAAAAATATCGCGGTAAGAATCTATACATAGCATGTTTTGATTCAGGTGATTTATACGTTTATCCGCACGACATAGTGTTAGATGAAGTGGAACCAGCCATCTCGGATAGAGACTGGATTTCGAAGGGTACATATTTCCAAACCAAGATGACTAAGAGGAACAAAGATCTTCTTAAGCCATACAAAATAGAAAGGTAACAAAAATTCTGGCAGGCGGTTCACGCGGCCTGAAGCAGTCGTCCATTAGGTGTGGCGCCGATAACTACGTGGGTCGAAATCGCCGAAAGCGGGGCCCCCATTTGAACATTAGGTCTTGGAGAACCTCGGGCGAGCCGGACGGCGGTTCGGCGTCCCACTCTGGCCTTCCGGTGCGCCGGTTGCGTTCAATCTGCACCAAAGATGAAAAGTAGAAGCAGAGATACTCCTGGATCTCCGGCGGCGCCTCGACCAAGAACTGGTCAAGAGCATCCCTAAGTCCGGCGGGACAGCCCTCAAGCCTGCCTCCCGCATGTCGGGTGTGAGCAACACCCCCTCGATGCAGCATTGCTCCAGAGGTACAGCCAGTTTCTGCGCGTGTATGTACGCTTCCCATGAAGCCGGAAGGTGTTCGTCACTATCCGCGAAAGCGTCTCGCAGCTCGTCCCGCTAATCGTCCAATGCCGACGCGATCTCCGCGAGCTCAACGTAGTCGGACGTCTGTGGCGAGTACGCCGAGAGTTCCGCTTGCCACTGAGCTTGAGTGCGCTGCATGTCTGGGCTTTTTTCCAGCTGTCCTGCAGCAGGGTATCACGCAGGACCTGCTGACCCCAGTGCCCGCACCGCTATAGGCGCAATGGAAGTGCTCGTAATGCCCCGCACATTGCAGTAATCTGACTTCAGCCACATCTCAAGGGTTTTCGTGCCCTTGCTAGCGTTGCAACTGACACAGCAAAGTGCGATGTTCATAGCGTTGACGACCGACACGTCATTGACAATGTGCTCCCAAGACGGGACGCCGGTTCTTGGACCTGCGAGATCGAAACCTCGACCGCAATAAATGCAGCGTACGTCTCGCGCGAGGACCTCAAGCGCGAGTTCATGAGGAATACCCCAGCGAGCTGCGGTGCGGACAAGGAGCGCGTTACTCATGAAGGTTGACGTCGGGCATTGAGCGATGGTCTACGCTTGGACAGTGTGCACGCAGTCGTTCCAAGGAAGTACGTCGCACCCACAGTGCGGTACCTGAACGTCGGACATCGTCGTGACCGGTGGCAATGATTGGTCCGACGCTTTGATGCCGCTCTTCGTGGCCGGTCTGGGAGGCTCGATCGCCAAGTCATCTTGACGCGAGCGCTACGCGTCGAAGGCAAGTGCAGAAAGTGGGTTTGCGAAGAACGCGACCTCCGATGAACGTTATCCGTCGCAGCCTTAGCGCGGATTTTCGGAACTGAAAGTTCATACCAGCAGAGTTCTTGGCCTTGTCAAATCGCTTCGAAGGACCGTCAAAGTGAGGATTGGCCGCCGTTCTCATCTCGCATGAGGAATGGGCTGATCGTCCGCCGCGCACGCTCACTGCTTTGTCACCTGGGGCGCTTCCCTTCGCGGTAGCCCCGTGCGTACATGCAGGCTTTATAGAGCCCAGCATTCGTCGCACTACCGCTTTGGGATGATCCCCCGTAGCGGTTAACAGCAGCACTGGACTGGCGCTGCTGGGACTCCTGGAGGCAGGCATATTCGTCTTGGTGAAATTGCTGCGTAGTTCCGCCCGGGGGGAAGTTCCAATAGAGCCGGTTGGCACAGCCCGACACTAGGCCGAACAGCAGGATCGCAAACAGTAGGCGCATTCCTCACTCCCATGACACGGTGTGTCGAATTGTAGAGCTAGGCAATAACTACCAGCGACGCTGCCGTCGGCTTTCTACAAATCTGCCACTGGATGGGTCGCTCCTTGCGGGCCTAAAGTCTCGACGAAATACCGTATGTAGAAGCAGAGCGCGACAACTTGGTTCGATTCCGCCCTAGGCCACCGGAATGAGCAAGCCCTTGACTCCAAACGGACTCGAGGGCATTTTTTTATGTGGCGCGCAGCCTCCTGTCGACTTTCTCTGTTACGGCAAGAAGCGCAATGGCGCTAGGGCGCAGTGAAAATACGGTTTTGCCGCCACGGGAGGTTGTATGAAGTACTTAACGGACGTGTGTGCTTTTCTGACGGTAGGGCTTGCGACCTTACTCATTCAAACTGCTTCGGCGCAGACGGCGCCCGCATCGGCTAAACAAATCGCGCCGGAGCGATTCGAAGGCACGCTGGTAGGGAACTGGACGGGCTACAGCTACAACAACGGCTACGACGGCCAGACGGGGAACATCACTTTCTACCCCAACGGAACTTTCCAAATCACCGGTGGCGTCCTGAGCGTTCTCATCGCTAGCTGCCTTAATCAAGATTGCACAGGCCAGATGGGTACGTGGGAAATCATCCACGGCAGCATACTAAAAATGCGCGTCAATGCAGTGAGCGACTACGCTTACCCTCTCGTAGTGCAAGCCCAGAGAAATCAAATCGAGCTGATTCGGTCCTCCAACCTCACTGTGCTCACTCGCCCGTAAATCTGAGGAGCGCGCAAGATCGATGCGCCTGGTGCTGAGTGGTTCTTGACAACGCCGCAGGAAATCACGCTCGCCATAGAGGCAGTACTCGGGACAAGCAAACCGATTTAGAGTGGCTTCTGCCCGCTAGCAGGGACTTTTTGAATCAGGAGAAGGCTTCGTGACCGAATATATCTACGTGCTGCTGAATCCGGCGCACATGCAGCATGTCAAGATCGGTAGAACGGCTCGTTCTCCTGAGGAGCGAGCCAGGGAGCTTTCGACTACCGGAGTTCCGATGCCATTTGTTGTGGCATATGAAGCGTTGGTTTCCGACGGGCCAAGCGCAGAAGCTCTCATTCACGAGCGGCTGTCAGGTGAAGGGCACCGCTTGAATCCATCGCGTGAGTTCTTCGATGTCCCATTGAAGCGTGCCATCGCGGTGGTCGATGAAGTCTGCCGGAGCTTCCCCGCGATTACTGAGCCAAGTCCAGGCTCCGATGACGAAGGCGGACTGCCGTTGCCGGGGGAAGTGGCCCTACTCGGGTGGGAATACATGGTTGGCTCGGAATCGGTCCTGCAGGACTATGTGATGGCCCGTGGTTGTTTTGAACGCGCGATTGCACTCGGCGGTGACGGGGCCGCGTACATGAATCTTGCCGATCTCCACCTGTGGGGGCTTGGAACGCGGAAGAACCCCGGCGAAGCTATTCGCCTGTTGAAGGAGGGCGGAGAAAAGGGGTGGCTGGAATGCTACTGGGCGCTGTGGTTGATGTTCTCCGGCCGGGCGCTTCACACTTACTCCGGCGCCGACATTCCGGAAAACTCTCAGGACACCGCACATCCTCAGAACGCTGATGTCGCTTTTGGCTGGCTCTTGGATGCATACAAACAGATTGGCGGCGAGATCCCAGCTGATCAATTGATCGAGTACCTGGAATGGTCACGGTCCCTTATTGGGCCAGACAGTCAGGCACAGTTCTACGGTCGCTACTCAAAACAAATGCTGGCCTCCTGGGTGCTGAGGTGTCAGCGGATTCTGGAAAGGTTAAAGCAAGGCCGTGCCGAGGGAATAGGCAGAGCTGCGGTTCTTGGGGACGACGGCAGAACGATTTCGTTGAAGCCCCTAATGGTGCTGAACGAGATGCTTCCCAAGTGGGGTATCCCCGTCGAACCTCACCTGCGCGAAGTATTGGGGACTTGTGATGCTGAAGACCTCCAGTACGCCTTCTCTTCTCTCCCCGACGAGCGGGCCAAAGCCTGGATCTATACGTTTTCGCGGTACCTTCCCTTTAGCCAAATACCCACAAGAGATGCTTTCGCTAGTGCCCCTCCAGAGGCTGTCTCGAGCGCCGCCCCTGCCGCGAAAAAACCAGGCTGGCTGAAGCGCGTGACGACCGGCTTGTTCGGGAATTAGATCAAGCTCGGCGACAGGTTCGGCAAGGTTCGGCAGAGTTCGGTTCGCCAGTTCGGTGCCAAAAAAAGGCCTTGTGAGTCTTCACCTTAGAACGAGAACTATGGTTGTAACTTGGATTGAAAATCCGCGTGTCGGTGGTTCGATTCCGCCCCAGGCCACCAGAATAGATGCCTTGTGAATCAAGGACTTAGACGGCCTCCGCGAGAGGCCGTTTTTGTTTTGTGGCGCAGTTTGTGGCGATAAGGGCTGCAAACGGTTGCGCGACAAGGACTTGCCACTGCGAACGAGTGCGAGAAAAGCGCTCTGACGCGGCTGGCGAGCTCACAAGGCTCCCTCGCCCCCGGCATGCCCGGAGGCAGTGCCTGAAGGCCTAAAAAGCCTGTAGGCGCAGCGGTTTAGCCGGGCGGCTGAATACACGCAACTCCAAACCAAGGAGTTGTGATGAACGAAGGTCAACAAGGCGCCACCAGCGCCGTTTCCAAGCAAGACGCCATCGGCGTCGTCCCCGCGGCCAACCAGGCGGCAATCCAGGTCAGCGACAACCAGTCGGCCGACAACCCCCCGCGCGACAAGCGCGAGAAAAGCGAACTGGCCGTCCCGTACAAGGTCGGCGACACGTATAGCGTGCGGGCCCGCCGGGAGGGCTGCGACATTTTCTTGTCGGGGTTCAAAACCTCGGCCGCGGCCGCAGCGGAACTGCGCCACCCGCGTGGCGTACCTGGAAAAGCATGGCAGCCCCATGGCAGGGGGCCGGACCAGACGACGGTGGCCAAAGCAATGCAGCTGCACGCGCTCACGCACCTGCACTCCCTTAAAGGTGCGACGCAGGAGGCCCGGCGTATCAACAAGTAATTGCGTGATGCAAGGCTGCCCACCATCGAGTTGCGGGCCATGAGTGAGGTCTGCGACGTGGAGGAACTTCCCAAGGGAACGAAGGTTGGCAAGTACTTCGCGGTCTGGCTTGTTGCCTACACCCCCAAGCGTGCCATCCCCCAGGGGCTCGAGGACCACCGCAAGGCGCTTCGCACAAAGACGGGTGGCTCCGACCGCGTGCGTGCAGTGCTTGCGAACCTGAACGTGTCCGAGGTCAATCACGAGCACCTGCAGGACCTTGTGCGGGCCCTGGAAGCCGAGAAAAGGGCCAAAGCGACCGTGAAACAGGAACAGGCACTGTTGCGGCGGCTTTTCAACCACTGCAGGACGAAGTGGAACTGGCCGCGGCCCGATATCAACCCTGCCTGCAAGCTCACGTTGGCCGGACACCTGACCCATCGCAAACGCGTCATGTCTTTGGAAGAGCAGCAGCGCTTGGACGAGGCGCTGGATTACTGCGTGAACGACCTCATCGGGCCTGCTGTGCAGCTGCCGACCGAGACGGCGATGCGTGCCGACGAGTGCATTGACACGGCGAAGTGGGGTGGTGTGGACTGGACTAAGCGCGTTCTTCGCATTGAAGACGCCAAAGCGGGGCCTCGCCGCGTTCCATTGTCGCCGCGGGCCATCGAAATCCTGAAAGCTCTTGGACCGAGCGACGACCCGGATGAGAAGATTTTTGGTATCACGTACGAGTCTCTGAAGGCTGGTTGGCGCCGTAGTTGTGAGCGCGCCGGCATCGAGACTTGAATATCCATGACTTGCGGCGCACGGCGGCGACTCGAATGGGTCTCAAGTGCGGCAACGTCTTTATTGTGCAGGCACTGACAGGGCACAAGACTCTCGACATGGTGCAGCGCTATATGAACATCACGGAAGACGACGTCGTCGAGTTGATGCATCGCCCAGAGGCAGCGGCGACGGCACCGGCTGCCCCGCCACCGCAACTGCGCTCAGCGGAGATTCCCGCTGTCACGACGCAGGAGGCGCTGCACACCGCGATGCAGATGCTGCAGGCGGCGACTGCGCAGCTGAATGTTCAAGCCGCTGCAACGGCGCCCGCGTCCGTGCATGTTCCAGCGCGGCCAGCAGCCAATGACGATGGAGATGTCGGCGCCTTTGCCTGACGCACTCGGTTCAGCCCGCTGGCGACTTTGTGGTCCCGACGGGGTTTTGTAATGGGCCAGAGTGCGCAGCATGGGTGCGGTGCATTCATCCGCGCGTGCCCACGCAAGGCGCGAAGCCGTTATGCGAAGAGGCGCTGCACCCGCTCCTCTAGCTTCCTGTCCATCAGCGTCTTCTCCTTCGAGAGATTGACGTGCATGGTGGTCACGGCAACGTCGAGCACGGCCGGCGTAATCTCGTACTTCCTCTCCTTCAGGAACACGAGCACATGCGCCAAGTGCCAGACGGAGGAGGTGCCGCCGTGGACCGGCGCAGGGAATGCCTCGTTGCCAACAAACAGCTTGCGCATGTTCTGCCGGCTCATTTCAAGCAGGTCAGCAACGTCGGTCAGCCCCACGAAGTCCGGGCCGGTCTCAACGAGTTGCGAGCCAGGCAGCGCCGCCTGTGCGTCTCTCGCGGCACTGACAATCGCGTCTTCCGCCGAGCTTGCCTCGCGAACAAAATCGAGCCCGACGTAGCCAGGCACACCAAAGCCCACCAGAGCATCGGTGCAGCCGGCTTCCCCCAGGCGCTGCATGATGGCGTCGTGGTCGTTGTCGCCTGAGGCGAGCTTGAACTTGAGGTTGAATTCGTATTCCATCGCAATCACTCCGTAGCACCGTCTCCAGCGTCTTTTGCCTTCGAGGCGGCATCAAGCGCCGCCTTGCGAGCTGTGCATCCGTCGACCACCTGTCTCAGTTGCTTGGCATGGTTGCCGGGGTTTTTCGGGGTCCCCCAGATACCCGCCTTGCAGCGCGTGCCACAGCGGCACTCGTCGTCGTTGTACGGGCAGTACAAGAAGCCCCAATGCCCGCCTTCCTTCACTTTCCAGTCGTTCGCTTCCGCGTACTGAATCGCTGCCTCGACGTCTTTGTTCGGGTGACTCTTGCGTGCCATTACCGTGTTGAGTTAGGTTAGTGTAGTCACATCTGGTTGTCAACTGACAACTCGTCGGACAATGTCCCGACTGTTGCAAGGATTTCGCCGGCGCTTGCCTTGCGATACGGAACTGTAGCCCGTCAGGCCTCAAATTCCCGAGGCCGACTGGCTGAACATACAGTATCTATGGGCTATCGTACCGTAGCCCAACAGCGACGCCAATCGTCAGCATCAGCGACACACATGACTGTGAACACTTCCCTCTTCGAGAAATTCAGCGCGGCCATCCGAGCCGGTGCGGCGCCCGAAGAGGCGCGTCTGCAACTCGGAGCCAGCGGCCCACTGGCGGTCTACTACGCACCTTTCGAGGCCGTGAACCTCCGGGCCAAGCTGGTCCTCGTGGGTATCACTCCCGGGCGCGTGCAAGCAGCGAACGCGCTTGCAGAAGCGCGCCGACAGCTTGAGGCTGGCGCGTCAGCAGAGGAGTCGATGCGCAAGGCCAAGCACGTCGGTGCGTTCTCGGGTCCGATGCGAACCAATCTCGTGGAGATGCTGGACCACATCGGCTTGGCGTGGCTGAAGATTGCTTCGTGCGTGGAACTGTTTGGGTCGCGGGCTGACCTTCTGCAGACCGCTTCGGTGTTGCAGTTTCCGGTCTTTGTCGACGGCGAAAACTACTCCAGCAGGCCCGACCCGATTCGCACGCCGATGCTGCGCAGCATGGTCCTGGACCACTTTGCACAACTGGGCAAGCTCCTTCCAGATGCCGTCTTCGTGCCGCTTGGTCCCGTGCCCACCAAGGTGATGCAATGGTTGGCCGACGAGGGTCGTTTCACGTCTCAACAGGTATTGGCGGGCCTGCCGCATCCAAGCGGCCCCAACGGTGAGCGCATCCAGTATTTCCTTGGTAGCAAGGATGCCTCGCGCCTGTCCGCGAAGACGAACGCATCGCTTCTCGACGCGGCACGCACGGCGCTCTTGGGTAAGGTCGCGCAACTCGCGTGATTGAATAACGTGGTCAGCAGCCAGCGCGGGTGAATGACCATGAGGAGCCCTCCCTGTGGCCGGCCGCTGCTGGCCAAAGTGTGCCTCGTGTGTGGGCTTCTGTCAGTCCACACACGGGGAGAGCAACTCCGTCCCACCTGAGGTACAACTGCCTCACTGTACCTCGCGCCGTCCGCATGACTGACACCTTGCAAGCCCTGCTGCACCGCTCCGACGAGCTGAATGCACACATCCTCGACATACTGAATCCGGAAACCTACCGCCCAGCAGACTCCTCGTCACGTATGGAGGCCGCAATCGGGTTGGCACTGGCGTCGATGGAGCACGGCACCGCGCGGCAGGCGCTGGTTGGCCTAGGGCTCATGCCCTCAGCCTTCGCACTGAAGCGCTTGCAATTTGAGGTAGTGACGCGCTCTGTCTGGATGACGTGGGCGGCGAAGGACTCCGACGTTAACCGCATCCAGGCACCGCTGACGCTCGACTCCGAGAAGGATGCCAGCAAGTTGGCGGGAGTCACCAAGATGCTGGCCGATATCGCGGCGCACGCGCCCTCGGGGCCGGCGAAGATGCTCGTTCGGTTCAAGAAGACGTCCCTGGACTCCTTGAACTCGTTCGTGCACGGCGGTATCCACGTCCTGGCCAGGCAAGCAGAGGGCTATCCGCTGCAGTTGGTCGAGCAGGTGGTGCGGAATTCAAACGGTTTGCAGACGATGGCGGGAATGCTGCTGGCAATGTACGGAACCAACCCGGATACCGCTTATGCGATGAGCAAGATTCAGCCGCTGTTCGCCGACTGCCTTCCGACGTTGTTGCCGGTCCCCGGCTCCTAGCTTGTCGTTGAATCCTAAAACGCGTCGGGCGCGCGCGGTTTAAGTCCGCTCTTGACTACATGTAGTTCCACAATCCAAAGCGCGGGGGCAGTGACGCGTCTCGGTATTCCCCCTTGTCCGCTCCCCGGGAAATGTGTCTTAGCGAAGGACATCCGTTGGACCGGTGGCCCTCCGCAAACTTGTCGCTACTTCTGCCCGGGAGTAGCTGCGCAGCCATCGACGGCTGCTAACGGCCGAGGCTGTGTGGACCGCCGTTGGATGAGCCTTGAGCGAATCAGCGCGCATATTTGCTCTTCTATTGCGCCGAGTGCGCATCGGGCGCTCCTGTCTTGCCGCAGGGTCGCGTGTCATCAACATGCGCAGGTGCTGCCATGTAACGCGGTCCGAAACGCGGAAATTTTCTCAGTCGAATCAACGAAGTAATTGGCCCTACCACTCGCTATATGCGCCCGGAGAAGCGGTAGCGAGAGGCGGGGTGCCACATCGCTGCCACGGACGCTACCTGCCCCATCGATTGCGTCTGCCGGTTTAGAACCAGGCAAGGCTCCTGCGGCTTCATGTGCAGCAACTCGGCGAAACGCTCTGGTGGCGGGCCTGCCTCAATCGAGAACTCCACACCCGCAAGGGGCGCCACACGCATCAAGTAGGCGTTTGGAGTTTGTGTACTGAAGTCCTGAGCGAGGTACTCTGGCGCGATCCGCGGGTTGACGTACCGGTCCTCCACCTGGATCGGCTCGTCATTCTCGAAGTGCACGACAATCGAGTGAAACAGAACATCACCTGAGCTGATTCGGAAGCGCCGCGCCAACGCCTCGCTGGCGGATACGCGTTCGAGCAGTTGCAGTTCGCTGTGATGACGATGGCCACGCGCGGCGATCTCGTCGGCGATGTTGCGCAGCTCCACCAACGTGGCCTGGTACTTCTGCTGCGCCACATAGGTGCCCGATCCCTGGATGCGCTCCACGACCTGCTGGTCGGCCAGCTCTCGAATGGCGCGACTCGCAGTCATGCGTGAGACGCCAAATTCGCGCGCCAGCGATTCCTCGGTGGGGATCGCTTCGCCCTCCCTCCACACACCACGCTGGATCTGCGCCATCACATGCTCTTTGATCAGGCGGTAGGCGGGTACTGCCGGGCTGGCTGAGTCAGTCATATTAGGGTAAGTACTAGGTCGGTTCCAGCACCAATTGTATTGACGAAAAGCACAATCACGGCACAATATGTATATACAACTTTTGCGCAACGGCGTCGAGTTGTCGGATCAACCGGTTAGGAGACCTGCCATGACCCCCCTCGCTTTCGAAGAGGCTGCCGCTTCCCCCAGAGTGCGCGCCGCCAGCCTGGTGAAGTTGCTGCTCTTCAGCAGCATCGGTGTCTTCTTGTTCTTCTTCGAGGTAAAGCTCGGCGGGCGAGAGACCATCCCGGTGGACCATGTCAGCAGCTACGTGGTGCGGGAGCACCGCCTGGTGGCACTGGCCCTCATCCTGGCCCTGATGCTCTGGGGCGCAGTGCAACCGCTGCGCGATGGCAGCTGGCGCAAGGGCTGGGGTGCCATCTTGTTCACCGTCATCAAGTGGTTCGGCCTTGCGCTGGCGCTAGTGCACCTCACTGGCGTCACGCCGGCGTGGGCCAACCACAAGGACATGCTGCCGTTCCTGTTCGAGCGGCTGGCCCTGTCCGTAGGCGTACTGATCCCTGTCGGCGCGATCGCCCTGACTTTCCTACTTGGGTTTGGGCTGCTGGAGATGATCGGCGTGGCGATGGAACGGGTGATGCGCCCGCTGTTTCGCACGCCCGGTTTCTCCGCACTGGACGCGGTCGCTTCCTTCGTCGGGAGCTACTCGGTTGGGCTGCTGCTCACCGGCAAGGTCTATGCCCAGGGCCGCTACTCGCTGCGCGATGCCGCCATCATCGCGACGGGCTTTTCCACCGTCTCGGCGACCTTCATGGTGGTGGTGGCACGCACCCTCGGGCTGATGGACCACTGGGGCTTCTTCTTCTGGGCCACGCTGGTGGTCACCTTCCTCGTGACGGCGATCACCGCCTACCTGCCGCCGATCTCGGGGCTGCGACACGACGCCGCTAACCCCGGCAAGGAGAACGATCCCGGACGCAGCCGGCTGGTTCAGGCGGTCGAAGCAGGCGTGACGTGCTATGAGACGCGCGAGCCACTGCACAAGATGCTGTGGCACAACCTCCTTGACGGCCTGCGCATGTCGGCCACTGTGGTTTCCAGCATCCTGGCTGTCGGCTTCATCGGAATCTGCCTGGCCAAGTTCACGCCGGTGTTCGATGTCCTCGGCCTGCTGCTCAAGCCGGCACTGATGATCGCCGACTGGCTGCTGGGGACCACCGGGGCGAGCGCCGCCAGTGGTGCCTTCGCCTCGGGCTTGGCGGAAATGTTCCTTCCCGCCATCCTGCTGAAAGACGCCGAGTTTGCCGTGCGCATGCTCGCGGCCATCGTTTCGATCAGCATGGTGCTGTTCCTCTCGGGCTGCATCCCGTGCGTGCTGGCCTCCGGAATCCCGTTGCGTTTTTCGCACCTGATGCTGGTTTGGCTGCTGCGCACCATGTTGAGCATCGTGCTCGGTGCAGCCGCCATCGCACTGGCTGTTTCCATCGGTTGGCTGCCGGTCGTCTGACCTTTCTCACCCCTTTTCTCAGGAATTCGACATGACCACGAACACCGACCCCCGCCTCGATCCCACCCGTGTCATCCGCGCCCCCCATGGCAGCACCCTCCACTGCAAGAACTGGGTCGCCGAGGCCGCCTGGCGCATGCTGCAAAACAACCTGGATCCGGACGTTGCCGAGAACCCGCAGCAGCTGGTGGTGTACGGCGGTATCGGACGTGCCGCGCGTGATTGGGCCTCGTTTGACCGCATCCTCGAGACACTGCGCACACTGGGCGACGACGAATCCCTGCTGGTGCAGTCCGGCAAGCCAGTGGGCGTGTTCCAGACGCACGCGGACGCGCCACGGGTGCTGATCGCCAACTCGAACCTGGTGCCCAAGTGGGCGACCTGGGAACACTTCGACGAGCTCGACCGCAAGGGGCTGATGATGTATGGCCAGATGACGGCCGGATCCTGGATCTACATCGGCAGCCAGGGCATCGTCCAGGGCACCTACGAAACCTTTGTCGAAGCCGGACGCCAGCACTACGGCGGCACTTTGAAGGGCCGATGGATCCTCACCGCCGGCCTGGGCGGCATGGGAGGCGCGCAACCCCTGGCAGCCACGCTGGCGGGCGCCGTGTCGCTCAACATCGAATGCCAGCAAAGCAGCATCGATTTCCGGCTGCGCACCCGCTATGTGGACAAACAGGCGCGCGATATAGACGAAGCGCTGGCCATGGTGCAGCGGCACACCCAGGCCGGCGAGGCCGTGTCGATCGCCCTGCTTGGCAACGCGGCCGAGATCCTGCCCGAGCTGGCACGGCGTGCCGAGGCCGGCGGCCTTCGCCCCGACCTCGTCACCGACCAGACCTCGGCCCACGACCTGGTCAACGGCTACCTGCCCGCCGGCTGGAGCGTCGCGCAATGGAAGGCCGCGCAGCGCGATCCGGCGCAGCACGCCACCTTGCGCGCGGCGGCTGCGAACAGTTGCGCGGCCCACGTTCGTGCCATGCTGCAGTTCCACCGCATGGGCATCCCCACAGTGGACTACGGCAACAACATCCGCCAGGTCGCCCTGGACCAGGGCGTGGGCGATGCCTTCGATTTCCCGGGCTTCGTGCCGGCGTACATCCGCCCGCTGTTCTGCGAGGGCAAGGGGCCGTTCCGCTGGGTCGCCCTCTCCGGTGATCCCGAAGATATCTACCGCACCGACGCGAAGATCAAGGAGCTGTTCCCGCATAACACGCACACCCACCGCTGGTTGGACATGGCGCGCGAGCGTATCGCCTTCCAGGGGCTGCCCGCCCGCATCTGCTGGCTCGGACTGGGCGAGCGAAACATTGCGGGACTCGCCTTCAACGAGATGGTGCGCAAGGGCGAACTCAAGGCGCCCATCGTGATCGGCCGCGACCACCTGGACACCGGCTCGGTGGCCAGCCCCAACCGCGAGACGGAGGCCATGCGCGACGGCAGCGACGCGGTGAGCGACTGGCCGCTGCTCAATGCGCTGCTCAACACGGCGGGCGGCGCCAGCTGGGTAAGCCTGCACCACGGCGGCGGGGTGGGCATGGGGTACTCACAGCATTCCGGCATGGTGATCGTCGCCGACGGCACCGATGCCGCGGAACGCCGCCTCGCCCGCGTGCTGGTCAACGACTGCGGATCGGGCGTGATGCGCCATGCGGACGCAGGCTACGAGCTGGCGATCGCCACGGCGCGCAAGCACGGACTGAAGCTGCCGATGCTGGGCTGAGCCGTGGAGGACATCGTGCTCTGGCGCCATGCGACGCTGGCCACATTGGCCGACGGCGGCTGGGGCCTGATCGAAGATGGCGCGCTGCTCACGCGCGGCGCCACCGTGCTCTGGGCGGGGTCGGACGCCGAGCTGCCGGCTGGGTGCGATGCTGCAAAGGAACACGATCTCGGCGGTGCGCTTGTCACGCCGGGGCTGGTCGACTGCCACACCCACCTGGTCTACGGCGGCGACCGGGCCGCCGAGTTCGAGCAGCGCCTGCAGGGTGCGAGCTACGAGGAGATTGCACGGGCCGGCGGCGGCATCCTGTCAACCGTGCATGCGACGCGGGCAGCGAGCGAAGACGCCTTGTTTGAAGCCGCGCTGGCCCGTGCTCGCTGCCTGCTGCGCGAGGGCGTGACGACGCTGGAGATCAAGTCCGGCTATGGGCTGACCTTGGCCGCCGAAGCGCGCTGCTTGCGGGTTGCGCGTCGCATCGGCGAGTCGCTGCCCATTAGTGTGCGAACAACCTACCTGGGCGCGCATGCACTGCCGCCGGAATACACCGGACGCGCCGACGAATACATCGGCGCCGTGTGTGACTGGATGCATCGCCTCCGGGACGAGGGCTTGATCGACGCCGTGGACGCTTTTTGCGAATCCATCGCGTTCACGCCGGCGCAGACCCGGCGCGTGTTTGATGCCGCGCAAGTGTCCGGCTTGCCGGTCAAGCTGCATGCCGAACAGCTCTCGGACCAGGGCGGCGCGGCACTGGCCGCCGCGTACGGCGCGTTGTCCTGCGACCACCTGGAGTATCTGGGCGCGGATGGGATCGAAGCCATGCGCGCGGCCGGCACCGTGGCCGTGCTGCTGCCGGGGGCGTACTACTTCCTGCGCGAAACGCGTCGGCCTCCGGTCGAAGCGCTCCGCGCGGCCGGCATCCCGATCGCCGTGGCGACGGATCACAACCCGGGCAGCTCGCCGGCGCTGTCGCTGCGCCTGATGGCCCACATGGCCTGCACGCTGCTGGGCCTGAACCCGCTGGAAGCCGTGCGCGGCATCACCGTGAATGCTGCGCGTGCGCTGGGCCTGAGCGATCGGGGCACTCTGACGCGTGGGCAGCGAGCAGATTTCGTGGTCTGGAAGCTCGGGCATCCGCGCGAGCTGGTGTATTGGTTCGGCGACCATGCAACACAGCATGTGGTGTCGGCCGGTCAGGAGCTTGCATGACACAAGCCATCGCCATCCCTGGCACCTGGCATGGGCGCGTCGACACTGAGGAAACTGGTCCGAGCGAGCGCTGGCACCAGTGTGTTCAGGCGCTGCGCGCGGACGCTCGGGGCGGTGTCACGCTGATCGGCTTTGCCGTCGATGAAGGCGTGCGAAGAAACGCCGGTCGCGCCGGTGCGGTGAACGGACCGCAGGCGCTGCGTGCGGCGCTCGCCAACATGCCTGTGGCGGGCGAGCCGGCACTGTTCGATGCCGGCGACGTCGAATGCAGCGATGGAGATCTGGATGTCGCGCAGGATCAGTTCGCTGCACAGGTAGCGGCGGCCATCGCGCGCGGCAGCCTTCCGCTGGGGTTGGGCGGCGGCCATGAGATTGCCTGGGGCAGCTTCCAAGGCATCGTGCGGGCCCGCCCCGATGCGCGCGTGCTCGTCGTGAACCTGGATGCGCATTTCGATCTGCGGGTTGCGGCGCGGGCGAACTCCGGCACGCCCTTCCTCCAGGCGCAGCAGTGGTGCGCCGCCAGTGGACAGCCATTCGACTACCGCGTTTTCGGCATCAGCCGCTTTGCCAACACACAGGCGCTGTTCGACCGGGCGGACGCGCTGCGGGTGCGGTACTGGCTGGACGAGGACCTGCAGGACCACGAAGGCACCGCCCAGGCGCGCGAAGCGCTGCGGTGCGATCTGCGTGCCTGCGATGCCGTGTACCTGACGGTCTGCCTGGATGTGTTGCCTGCCAGCTTGGCACCCGGCGTTTCGGCGCCGGCGGCGCTCGGCGTGCCGCTGGTGCGCATCGAGGCACTCATCGACGAGGTGTTGGACAGCGGCAAGGTCGTTGCAGCCGACCTTGCGGAGTTGAACCCGACGCTGGACCGCGACGGTGTCACTGCGAGGGTAGCCGCGCGGCTGGCCGCGCGTATCGCACGCGGTGCCCAACCCGAACCACATCGTGCGCAAGCGACGACAGTTCCTCTCCTGCGAGCACTTCCAACATGACTGAGCGGGCAACGGCAGGACAGTTCGGCAAGCATGGACACACACGGCTGCCGTGCGAGCACTCGGTCAAGCTCCCGACGAATGGCGCGATTAGCCGGAGGAGGACCGTGGGTGCCGGGTGATCGTGCTGTAGGCGAACTGGACAAGGTAGTCGTTCAGCGCGAGGCAGGCTTGCTCCGCAGCGTCCGGTTCGCGGGCGAGGATCGCGCGCAAGATAGCGAGGTTGTGTGCTGCCCCGCGCACGATCTCGTCCGGTCGGTGCTGGATATGGGCAAGCCAGAATCGGCGCGACAGGCCGTGGAGTGGAGCCATCGCATCCGCCAAGTACTCATTGTGGCCGGCGGTCGCGACCATTTGATGCGTGTCCTTCAGCGCGTCGGCATACTCGGCTAGCGGCATCGGAGCCCCGGTCAGACGGTGCACCATGTCCTCCATCCGCGCGCGATCCGCGCCATTGGCGTTGTGACAGGCCAGCCGGCCCGCGAGCGCCTCGAGGACGCGCCGCACCTCGAGCATGCGCAGTTGCGACTCCACTGAGGCCGGTGGAATGAGCACCCCCCGGTTGGGATGGATCTCGACCATGCGATTGCGTGCGAGTTGCTGGAGGGCTTCGCGGATCGGCGTGCGGCCGAGCCCGGTTTTCTCCATCAGGAGCGACTCCGAAACGAGTGTGCCGGGTTCAAGCGCTTCGGAAACGATCAGCTGTTCGATGTCGTGGTAGGCCTGTCCGGCCTTGCCTTTGTTAACCATCACGCTCCTCTAAGGGTAAGTGCTGACGCCTGAATGTGGGAAATCATACTCCAACCATTGTACAACCGATATATTTCCGATATATTGGATGTTCCGCCAACGACCCGAGGTGTCCATGCGACAGACCACCCCTTTCGAATTCCGCTCGAAAGAGCTCCCTTCTTCCGATTCGGCCACTACTGAGGAGCGCCTGTGAAGTACGATCCGTCCCGCGAAAAGAGCCCCCTCCCGTTCTCGCCCTTCAAGAGCTGCACAGTGCCGCGCCCCATCGGCTGGCTCTCCAGCGTCAGCAAGGATGGCATCGACAACCTTGCCCCTTATAGCCAGTGGCAAAACCTGACGTTTGACCCACCCATGGTGATGTTCGCGGCGAATCAGTATCCGGACGGGCGCCGCAAGGACACTGTGCTCAACGCCGAGCAGACCGGCTGGTTCGTCTGGAACATGGCGACTTACGACCTGCGCGAGGCGGTCAACATCAGTGCCATGGCCTTGCCGCGCAAAGAGAGCGAGTTCGACCGTGCCGGGATCACTCGGCGACGCGCCGATCTCTGCAACGTGCAGATGGTCGCCGAGAGCCCTGTGCACTTTGAGTGCCGTTACCTCTCCACTCATCGTTTCAACGGCCACTCAACAGTGGGCACGGTCGACATCGTCTTCGCCCAGGTGGAGCGCATCCACATCAACGAGGACTTCATCAACGACGAGGGCAAGCTGGACATCCGACGCATCCGGCCGCTGGCGCGGTTGGGCTACTACGAGTACACCAGTGTCACTGACATCTTCGAAATGCGCATTCCCAACGCCACCGCCGACGAGGCCAACGGGCTGGAGGGGGCGGCTGTCTGAGGCGATGGCCACAGGCTGCTTGAAATCTCGACCAGCGACGAGCATCGTCACTAAAACCGCGCCTCACCTTTTAACCAGGAGACAAACCCATGTCTGAAAACGCATCACAGATTGGCCGCAGAACAATCCTCAAAGCTGCCGCCGCGGGGGCGTTCGGCCCTGCGCTGTTACTTCGCGACCTCCACGCACAGACCGCACTGCCGGCCAGTCTCACGACGGGCCTGAAGCTCGCCAACTACGGTCCCATTTACGTTGCGCAGCGCAGCGGCCTGTTCGAGAAGGCCGGTCTGAAGCTGTCCGTCGACGTGGGAGGGAGCGTCAACGAACCGGTCGCAATCGCGCTGTCCGGACGTGGCCAGTTTGCGGCCACTGGAACGGGCATGGCGATGAACGCGACCGCGGAAGGTGGACGCATGAAAGTCATCGCCAAGATGACCGGAGCCTTGGGCATGTGGGTCATCACGCGTCCCGGAACCAGTTTCAAGTCACTTGCCGACTTCAAGGGAAAGAAAGTCGCCAGCCTGCGTTTCCCCTCCAACACAGTGACATCGCCAACGTACGCGATGAAGAAATTCGGCAATTTCGACGCCAAAGCTGCGGGGGTCGAATTCGTTGAGGGACCCCCGGGCTCGATTGTGAGCGCCGTGCGCGACAAGCGCGCCGACCTCGGGATCGTGTTTGAGTGGGACGCTAGCATCGCATCGAATTCCGGACTTCAAATCGCCTACGGGTTCGCGCCCGAAGTCGGCCCGATCCTGCTGACATCAGTGATGGTCAAGGAAGAGTATTTGGCGTCCAACGCCGATACGGTTCAGCGTTTCTGCAACGCGCTGGCCGCGGCAATGAAGCTGATTCGCGAGGACAAGTCCGCTTACGTCGCGGCCATGGCTGCGGAATTCCCCAATCTGGACCGGGCGGTTATCACGGCCGGCTGCGACCGTTTGCTCTCCACGCCAGGTTTTGTGCCGCTGACACCGGTCATCACGAAGGTCGAGTGGGACGCGATTGTGGAGCACGACACCCTGGCGGGTACCGTTCGGAAGGGTTACACCTTCGAGGAAATGGTCGACAACCGTTTCGCCCAGAAAGCTGCGGCCGCCGCCGGCCTGAAGGACTGATATGGCTGTGATCGCTGCATCCGACTCGCACAGAACGCGCGCACCACGCACCGGCGCGTTTCGCGCGACGCTCGTCTACCAGACGCTCCTCATCGTCGGCATCTTCGCACTATGGGAAGCCCTCGTCCGCTTGGAAATTCTGCCGGTGTATCTATACGGGCAGCCCAGTGGAATTTTTGCCAAAGGTCGTACCCTGTTGCTAGAAGGCGATTTAGCGCGCGACTTTGGCGCGACCGCCTTCGCCTCGATCCTAGGGTTTGTGATCGGAACATCGCTCGGCAGCGCAGCCGGCCTTTTGCTGTGGCTATCCCAAACGGCTGCAGCCGTGCTGCGGCCGATCATCGTCGCGGTCAATGGTGTCCCCAAGATCGCATTGGCGCCGCTGATCGTCGTGTGGGTCGGAGTCGGCCTGGGTGCCAAAGTGGCCATTGCGGCAAGTCTGACCTTCATCGTCGCTCTCATCGCGGTGTACCAGGGCACGCAGGAGGTGGACGAAGACCTCGTGAAGCTCATGCGTTCGCTTGGAGCCAAACCGATGACAATCTGGCGCAAAGTTATCGTGCCCGGCTCAAGTCCATGGATCCTGTCGACGATGCGGCTGAACATCGGGTTCGCAATGATCGGCGCTGTCGTGGGCGAATACATCTCCTCCAAGATGGGCCTTGGGTACCTGATCTACAACGCCGGAGCTCTGTACGACCTGAACACCGTGTTCGTCGGCATCTTCAGTCTCATGGCCCTTGCGCTGGTGCTGGACGCCGTGCTGGGCCGCATCGAAGCGAGGTTCAAATGGTGAACAAGTCAACCCACGAAGTGGTTCTGGAAGCCAGCCACGTTTCAATGGTGTTCAATGCCGGCACGCCGAATGAGGTGGTGGCGTTCCGCAACATCAGCTTTGAACTGCGGCAGGGCGAGATCCTGGCCATCGTTGGTCCCTCGGGCTGCGGCAAATCCACGTTGTTCAACGTGATTGCCGGCCTGCTGCAACCGACCTCCGGATCAGTTCGCGTGGACGGGGCGTTGGTCGACGGGGCTTCCGGGCATATTGGCTACATGCTGCAGAAGGACCTGCTCCTGCCTTGGCGGTCGGTCCTCGACAACGTGATGTTGGGCCTGGAGGTGCGCGGTGTCGAACCGAAGGAAGCGCGCGAGCGCGCCCTTTCGTTGATCCGCCGCTACGGCTTGGACGGCTTCGAGTCAGCCATGCCGCGGGCGCTCTCGGGTGGCATGCGCCAGCGCGTTGCCTTCATGCGCACCCTCGCATTGAATCCGAAGGCCATCTTATTGGACGAGCCCTTCTCCGCACTTGACTTCCAAAGGAGGCTGAACCTGCAAGGCGACGTTAAGCGCATTATCCGTGAGCAGCACAAGGCGGCGATCCTGGTGACGCACGATATCGGCGAGGCCATTGCGATGGCGGACCGCGTGCTTGTCCTGTCGCAACGACCTGGAACGATCAAGGCGATCCACACGATCGAGCTTGGCGACGAGACCGATCCCGGCGCTCTTCGCCGTTCGACAGCGTTCAACGAGTATTTCGACGTGATCTGGAGTGAGCTAGACGCGCTCGTGGAGCCGGTGCCCGCATGACCGGTCCCCGGCGGGTTTGGCGGCCCGACCGTCGAATCGCCGGAATCAACGTGGCGACGCGAATCGGCGGCCCCAGTCAGCCGCCTTTTCCGGTGTGTAGCTCCACCAGGTTGCCGACACATGATGTTCGTCATACTTGGTTCGCGCGCATGGCTATTGCGAGGGAGACCAAATTCGCCAGCAAGCTGCCAGGAGTGAGAACCGGGTTTCGCTCAAGGCGCTGATCGAGGACGTGTTCTCGGAGTGGACAACCGGAGAGGTCGAGTCCCGCCTCGATGCCGCGCAGATTGCAAAGGCCGCATGAACTCCATGGCGGGCGTCTGGTCCCACCGACAGCTGGAATCGCGAGGCCGGTGGCGCATGGTGGGCACGCCATCCGGCCAGGTTCCTGCCCTTCTACCGCCTGCACGAAACAACAGCTTCGAGTACCGCATGGACCCTGTTCGGCAGTTGGGGAGCAAACCGGGGCCATCTTGGCCGAGCTGGGGATAGTGAAGTGAATGACGGGCTCATTACGCACGCGCGCGCATTCCTGTTCGTTCCGTCCGACCGCGGGGGCGTGTCAAGATAGTCGTCGCCGATTGATGCAACCAGGCGCTGCTTATTGGTTTCTGGCAGGCATCCCGATCAAGCGCCCCGGTCACGTTCCGGTAGTTGTTAGCGCCGGAGTAATACTGACCCACTGGAGATGCGGACGAAATCTTGGACTACTTGGAGGGTAGTTCATGTATTCATACGAGGATCGGCTTAGAGCCGTGCGGCTCTACATCAAGCTGGGCAAACGAATCGCCGCGACCATTCGTCAACTCGGTTACCCGACGAAGAACGCGCTCAAGAGCTGGCATCGGGACTACGAATGGCGCCTTGACTTGCCTACTGCCTACGTCCGCCAGCCGAAGTACTCCCTCGGCGACCTGGGCCTGGGTCAAGCCTACGCCGAGGCGAGCCTGTGTTAGCAGGCTTCTCAGTTTTCGATCTGCAGGGGAATGCAAGGTGCGTCGCACCCGACAGACCGTATATTCCGAAATGGGTTAGCCCGAATTGGGCTAGTCATCATCGAGAGCGAAGCACGACAGTGCATCGCTCGGCCTGACGCAAGAGGAGACAAACATGAAGATAGGGCGCTTAGTGACTCGCGAACAGACCAGGTATCTGGACCGGACGCCAATTTTTCCGACAAGTTCGGCTCGCGGCCGGAAGTGCTGCCACCACGTATTGAGCCAACCTTGATCCTGACCGGTTGGCTTGCCTGTCGCAGCGCGTTCCTTCTTGGCGAGCCCTTGGACGTACGGCAAAACTAGTGACTTCACATGGCTAAGGGGAAGAGGGTAAGTGGAAGGACATCGACATGGCGAATGAGGTGTGGCTCGTGCCTGCGACTGACGCGAAGTCGAAGAAGCCGAACCCGCACTACTTGAACGAGTCCGCACTGTGGATCTTGCGCGAGATGTCCGGCAAGAGCGCGTCGGAATATGTGTTCGCCAATCCGGAAACAGGTAAGCCCTACACGACCATCACGCGTGTTTGGTATCGGATCCGAAAGAAGGCCGGGATCAACTCCAAGGCACGCATCCACGACCTTCGGCACTCCTGGGCGCACCGCGTCCTTGTTCAAGGGCACAGCGTCGCCGAGTTGCAGATGGCCCTTCACCACGCAGACCCACGAACGACAATGTTATATAGCCACGCCTCGCCCAGCATGATGCGGCAGGTGGCCGGTTCCGCGTCTTTGAGGCTAGAGGCCCCTGCGCGGCCGCTGGTGATCGAAGCTGCGTGAGGACAACCCGGTGCAACACCCTTGCCGCCGAGGACGCACGAGCGCGGCACAAGGTGGCGGGACCTGTTCGGCAATGATGGCGGTCAGTGCTGCGGAGTCGTTCATGAGGTTCCAGTTGACTTCGCTGTTGTGGGAGCCGTAGGCGTCATTAGTACAGGCGGTTAGCGACGTCGTTGTCTACGATTTCCTGCATCTCCTCCACGGAATGCCGGAGCCTTCCTGCGGAAACCATCGTCTGCGCGAGAGACGGAAGCCCAGACAGGGTGGGCCAGCAATCGGGCTTCCAGAGGCTTGATCGAATCATGCACTTCGCACAATGAAAAAACATCCGATTAACATCGACGATGACTGCAAACTCAGGTATTTTTCCAGAGACTGCCATAGTTTCACGAACCGACAGATCACGAACAATGATGGCGCGGCCGCTCACGCGCAATGTCTCCTGCTTGCCAGGAATGAGGAATATCAAGCCAATCTGCGGATTCACCACTAGATTCGAAAACGTATCCGCTCGACGATTGCCAAGACGATCCGGAATCGCGAGTGTCTTGTCGTCCAGCACCTTTACGAATCCGGGTGGGTCACCTTTGGGTGACATGTCAATGCGACCATCGGCCCCACTCGTTCCGATGAGCAAGAAGGGCGATCGCCCAATGAACTCTCGTGCATGCGAGTCGAGCTGGTTGAGTTCCTTTCGAGTCACCAAGGCCGATGGATTACCCATCACCGCTCGCAGGTCTTCCTCACTCTTGATGATCTCCAGAAACCTAGACTGCAAATCCATGGCAGGCTCCTTGCTGGTATTGACCTTCGTCTCGATGACGCCTAACGTAATGTAGCCCGCAACAGGTGCGCGATTCCGCCCCAGGCCACCAGTGTTCATGCGCCGCAGCGCCCGGTCGCCGTGGGCAGGCCGGTTCGGGCCGGTTCGGACGCGGCTCGGTTGGGCTCGGCACACAAAACTGGTCGGCAAGCCTGGTCATAGGCCCAAAAAAGCGGTGCCGGTTCGGGTGAGGTTCGGACGGCGGGTGAGCCACTTGCAAAAAAACTGTTACGCTTCTTCAGCTTAGTGAGGCTGATGGTCACCTGTGATTTGTTTTGAAAATCCGCGTGTCGGCGGTTCGATTCCGCCCCAGGCCACCAGAATTCAAAGCCAGCCGTTCCCTCGGTTGGCTTTGTCGTTTCTGGGCCTTCCGACGCGCCGCTCTGAGTGCCGACACCCTCTGCGTGTGCGCCCTCGCTGACGCACCGGATGAGCCTGCAGAGGGCGTGCCCGACCTTCGTGCTAAGGGCATGTGGCCGTGACCGAGGTCGTCGACAAGGCCAACCTGGAACGCATCCGCAGCGTCAAGAGACGGCTCGCCAACTCGGCACAGGCGCCGCCTGCGATATCAGCCGCGCGTCCTTCAGTTCCTCCCAAAAGGCGCTGGGAAGCGCGGTTGCGCAGTTTTGAAGATTCGCCCGGACTTCGTTCGGAGTCGCCATGCCTGCGACCACCGATGCGATCGCCGGGTGAGCGAGCGGAAACTGCAGCGCAGCGGCTGCGATTGAAACGCCGTGCCGCTTGCATACCGTCTCGATGCGGGCCGTACGGGCCAGGATCTCCTCGCTCGGTGGCGCATGGGCGTAAGTGGCTTGTGCACTTGCGCCAAGCGCGAGCAGACCGGAGTTGAACGGCGCGGCGAGCAGCACCGCGATATCGCGGCCCTTGCACATCGGCAGGAAAGAGTCCGATGCGGAGTGATCGAGCAATGTGTAGCGCCCGGCGAGCATGAAGCAATCGAATTCGCCGTCGCGCGCGAATCGCTCCAGAATGGCCCAGTCATTGACGCCGACACCGATGGCTCGTACCACGCCGCAGGAACGCAGCTCTGCCAGCGCCCGGTAGGTGCCCTCGATCGCTTCTGCGTAGCGCAGTTCCAGGGCATCGCCGTGCCATCGCGGGCTCACATCGTGGATCAGCACCAGGTCTACGGTGTCGACCTGCAGGCGTTCCAGGCTTTCTTCCAGCGACTGCAATGCGCCGGAGTAGCTGTAGTCGAAGCGCGCCCCAGTGATGGTTCCATCTGGTGAGTGCTCCAGCAGTCGCCCCACCTTCGTCGATATCACCACCGATTGCCGGTCGACGCGCTGCAGGAATTCACCAAGTCGCTGTTCCGCGAGGCCGAGGCCGTACATCGGCGCAACATCGAAGTAGTTGACGCCGGCGGCGTGCAGGGCGGTCATCGTGTCCTGCACTTCCTGGCTTGCCGATTCTCCTTGGGGGGCTCCGAAGCTCAGGCAGCCGACTCCCAGCTGCGAAACCGAAAGGCCACCCGCCGGTCTGCGGCCCGCGGGATCGAAGCTGGGAACTGCCGTTGCCGGAGAGGCCGTCATGCGGCGTCCGAGCTGATCCTCTTGCCGCTGCCGGCATCGAACAAATGCGATCGGAGGGGGTCGACCTTCAGCTCCACGTGCTGTCCCGGCTGAAGCGAGGTGCGTTCGCGCAGGAGAACGTTGACCGCGCCTGCTGCTGTGCGGCAGTGCAGCTGCGTATCCAGCCCCGTCGACTCCACCACCCTTATCTCCGCGGCGATTCCCTCGCCGCCGAGGCTGAGGTGTTCGGGCCGCACGCCCAGCACCACGGCCTGGCCGTCCAGTAGCTCCGCGCGGCGAGGGAGCGTGAGCGACTCGCCGCCTTCCAACCGGATCAGTACGCCCGACGGCTGGTGGTGTGCCGTTGCGCGCAGAAAATTCATCGCCGGGGAACCGATGAACCCCGCCACGAACAAGTTGGCCGGCGCGTCGTACAGGTGCAAGGGGGGGCCGATCTGCTCGATGAGGCCGTCCCGCATAACGACGATGTTGTCGGCCATGGTCATGGCTTCCACCTGGTCGTGCGTGACATAGATCGAGGTCGTCTTCAGGCGCTGGTGAAGTTCCCTGATCTCCGCACGCATCGAAACGCGCAGCATCGCGTCGAGGTTGGAAAGCGGCTCGTCGAACAGGAACACCTGTGGCTTGCGAACGATGCATCGGCCCATCGCCACCCGCTGCCGCTGACCGCCCGAGAGCTGACGCGGGTACCGGTCCAGGAGCTGGTTGAGGTGGAGGATCTCCGCCGCCTGCGCGACGCGTTGCTCGGCTTCGCCTTTCCGTACCTTGGAGAGTTTGAGCGAAAAGCCCATGTTGTCCCGCACGTTCATGTGCGGATAGAGCGCGTAATTCTGGAACACCATCGCGATGTCCCGGTCCTTCGGCAGCACGTCGTTCACGAGCTTGCCGTCGATGCGGATCTCACCGGAGGTGATGTCCTCCAGCCCCGCGATCATGCGCAGGAGGGTGGTCTTCCCGCAGCCGCTCGGCCCCACCAGGACGGTGAACTCCCCCTCGCCGATATCGACGCTCACGCCGCGCAGGACGCGCGTTGCTTCGAACTGCTTCTCAATGTTGCGGATCTGGACTTGCGCCATCGATCGTCCTCGTGAATCTAGCGGGGCCGGGGTAGCTCCACCACATTGCGTTATGTTATAACAAATCACATTGCACGATCGCGGAGGAATTGCGTTGTGAAGATCGACCGGGTGGAGACTTTCGTCGTCGGAGTGCCGCCGCCTCACCTTGGCGGCGTCAACTGGGTGTTCGTGAAGCTGACCACCGACGACGGGATCGTCGGCTGGGGGGAGTGCAACGGCTGCGCCTACCGCGAGAAGACGCTCGTCACCCTCGTGCATGAGGTGTGCGAGCATTTCGTCGTCGGCAAGCATGACCCGCTCGACGCGGAGTCGCGCTGGGCGGAGCTCTATAGCGGCGACGCCACCGTGGCTATCAAGACGTGGAGCAATTGGCGCAACGGCGGCGCGTTCGCGATGCAGGCGCTCGCAGCGATCGACATGGCATGCTGGGACATCGCCGGCAAGGCACTCGGCCAGCCCGTGTACAACCTGCTGGGCGGGAAGTACCGCAACACCGTTCGCACGTACACCTATCTCACGGGCTGGGCCGCGGGCGAGCCGCCCGAGAGGGCCGCGGAAGCCGCGTCCCGCCTCGTGGAGAGGGGGTTCACGGCCCTGAAACTGGATCCGATCCCACCTTACTTTCCGCAGCCGCGCGAAATCGGGCTGCAGGAAATCAGCTACAGCGAGAAAGTGGTCGCCGCGATTCGCGACGCCGTCGGGGACCGTGCCGACATCCTGATTGGCACCCACGGCCAGTTGACGACGCATAGCGCCATCCGGTTCGCCAAGGCCATGGAGCCCTTTAGGCCACTCTGGCTGGAAGAGCCCGTGCCGCCGGAGAACGCCGCGGAGATGGCTCGGGTCGCACGACACACCAGCATCCCCATCGCCACCGGCGAGCGCTTGGCGAGCAAATGGGCATTCGCCCCGCTGCTGGAGCAGCAAGCCGCACAGGTCCTGCAGATCAACGTCGGCCTCAATGGGTTGCTGGAAAGCAGAAAGATCGCATCACTGGCAGAGGCGTCGTACGCGCAGATCGCCCCCTGGATCTACTGTGGGCCGGTGGCTGGCGCGGCATCGATCCAGCTGGATGTAGCCATTCCCAATTTCCTGATCCAGGAGGGGCTGGACGACTGGGGCGGCTTTTCTGCCGAGGTCATGCAGGACCCTGTCGCGTGGAAGCACGGGTACATCACGCCCTCGGCCAAGCCCGGTCTTGGCGCCGACCTGCGGGAAGACGTCCTGCGACGGCATCCGATGAATGAATATTCGGTGCTGCGCGCGAAGGGCCCGGTGGATCGGTACGCCGACCGCGCGCGCAACCCGCCACGCCCATAGCGCACGAACCGCGGCGATTCAGCGGTCCTGTTGTGCGGCGCGTGCCTCGACGCCCGGCAGCATGTCCTTCGCGATCCGCATGATGTCGTCGGCGATGAGCGCGCGCGCGAGGAGTGCATTGCGCTCCTCGAGGGCCGCGATGATTTGCCAGTGGGGGTGCTCACGCGTGCCCCGGCGCTTGGGATTGCCGCGCAAGACGTTCACCACCGGCCCCGCCTGCAGCCAGAGAATCTCCACCAGCCGCAGCAGCACCGGCATGCGCGCGTAACGGCAGATTGCCATGTGGAAGTGCTCGTTGTGCAGCAACCACTCGGACAGGCGGCCCTGTCGCACCGCCGCATCGAGGGACGACTGGATGCCGCGCAATTCCTCCAGGTCGGCCGGAGTGGCCCGCTCAGCGGCGACAGCCGCGGCCTTCCCTTCGAGGTCCACCCGCAGCTCGCAGATCTCCATGTACCGCTGAGGCGTCAGCACGGGAAGCCGTACCGAGTGGTGATCGGCCTGGGTGAGAACTGCTTCCGATACAAGCCGCTTCAGCGCCTCGCGCACGGGAGTGGCGCTCATCCCGAGGCTCGCAGCCAAGTCCCGGTGCTTCAGCTTTTCGCCCGGCGCAAAACGGCCGCCCATCAGGTCTTCCCGAATCCGCTGGTAGGCGACGAGGCTGAGGCTGTCGCCCAGCACCGGAAGGGAATCGACGATTTTTTGTGCGCTTGGAGGCATGGGTGAAATTCTCTCCTGACATGGACGACGGGGACTCGTGGTTGCCGGGGCTCTGATTCTGTTATAACATTTACGGAAATGCTCTGCGGCGTGGCTCGCGAGGAGAGATGGATGTCAGGACTCTTGACGGCGACCGTGGCTGAAGCTGCGCACGCCGTGCCGGCGCAGCGGCGCGTGCGCGGTCGCGGCAACGCGGTCTTTTTCTGGCCGGCGTTCGTGCTCGTCATGGCGGTGGCCACGCTGCCGATCGTTTACGCGTTCTACCAAAGCGTCCACGCCTCGAAGTTCCTGAACGTGGGCGCGTTCGTGGGCGCGCTCAACTTCGAGCGGTTCTTCTCGCGCGGCACGGGGATCTGGAATTCCATCGTGTTCACGGTCGGATCGGTGGGGCTGGCAGTCCCCCTGGGGGTGACGGCTGCCGTTGCCCTGACCCGCATCGAACGCGGACGCAATGTCCTGCGCACGCTGCTGATCGTGCCGTGGCTGATCTCGAACGTGGTCGTCGCCCAGCTCTGGGGGTGGCTCATGAACCCCCAGCTCGGTCCCGTCGGCTACGCGGTGCAGCAATTCGGCTCCGCCATGCCGAACCCCGTGAACTCCGATGCCTGGTCGATGCCGTTGCTCGTGCTGGTTCACACGTGGACGGCCTTTCCGCTCGTGATGGTGATGACTTATGCGGCGCTGCAAACCGTCCCCAAGGAGACGCTGGAGGCCGCGACCATCGACGGGGCAACCACGATGCAGCAGATCTTCCTTGTGATGCTCCCGTTGATTCGCAACACCATCCTGATCACGGTGCTGCTCACGACGATCAACAGCCTGAACAATGCGACGCTGGTGCTCGTGCTCACGGGCGGCGGGCCGGGAGGGGCGACCGAGACCCTGGCCCTGCAGATATTCAACGAAGGGTTGAAGTTCTTCCGCATGGGCGTGGCGGCAGCCGGGTCGGTGGTGGTCTTCGGCCTCAACGTCGTCTTCGCGATCGTGTACTTCAAGGTGCTGGAAGAGGAGCGCAAATGAAGCGCGAGCCCAGGTACTTCAGCTATGCCATCCTGCTGGCATGCGCCCTGTTCGTCCTGGTTCCGGTGGCCTGGGCGATCAGCACCTCCTTCAAGGACATCGGCGAGGCGACGGCCTATCCGCCGCGCTGGATTCCGGCAGCACCCACGCTCGAGAATTATTCGTTCGTGATCCAGAGCGAGAAGCTTCGCCGCTATTTCCAGAACTCCTTCGAAGTCATCTTCATCACAATTGCACTTTCACTCCTGCTCGGCGTGCCCGCGGCCTATGCGGTGGAACGCGGAAGGTTCCGCGGCAAGGAAGGCATGATGAAAGCGCTGCTGGCGACCAAGATGCTCGCAGGCGTCGCCATCATCGTGCCCCTGTACCTTGTCATCAGCCGTATCGGCGCTTACGACACCCGCACGGCCCTTGTTGCGGTCTATGCGGCAACCGTGCTTCCGACCGTCGTGTGGCTGCTGCGGGGCTTCGTTGCCCGCGTCCCGAAGGAGCTCGAGGAGGCGGCCGAGGTGGACGGCTGTTCTCCCTTCGGCAGCTTCCTGCGTGTCACCCTGCCGCTGCTGCGCACCGGCATCGTGGCGGCCTCCGTTTTCATATTCGTGACGATCTGGAACGACTTCCTCATCGCCTACAGCCTCGTGCAGGCGGAGAGCAACCGCACGATCCAGATTGGAATCTACTTCTTCGTTTCGGACACCGGCGTCCAGTGGGGCCGCATGATGGCGGCGGTATTGGTCTCCAGCTTGCCCGTCCTGTTGATCTACGCCTTGCTGCAGCGCTCATTCATCCAGGGAATGGGTGGCGGCGCGGTCAAGGAATAGAGCCGTAACACACCACCAAGGAGCAAAACCATGTCGAGAGTCAATAGCAGCCGCAGATCGTTCATCGCCGGCGCGGCGGTGCTCGGTGCCGCGGCCGCAACGTGCGGCCCCAGTGTCGTGAGAGCCGCAGCACCGGTGAAGCTCTGGACCTTCATCGACCCGCGGGACACTTCCGTGCGGGCAAAAACGCTGGCACACGTGCTGTCCACGTTCCAGACGAAGAATCCCGGCCTTGCCGTCGAACCTTCGGTGATGCAGTGGAACATGATCTCGAGCAGCTTCCTGCGCGCGCACCAGAGCGGACAGGTGCCGGACGTGGTGATGATCTATTCCCCGGACATTCCGGTGCACATCGGTGCCGGCACCATCGCGCCGCTCGGCGGGCGGCTGTCAGCATGGTCGAAGGCGGATCGGGACGACGTCGTCATCCTCTCGAACGCGCGCGAGGGGAACGAGGTCTTCGGCCTGCCTTGGGAGCTGCGCACGTACGGGCATGCGGTGAACCTGCGGCACCTCAAGGAGGCGGGCATTCAGGTGCCGGACTCGATGCAGGCGTTGGGCGAAGCCGCCGGCCGCATCGCAAAGACCGGGAAGGTGGGCCTGTCGCTGTCGCTGAACCCCGCCGACGCCTCCGCCACCCTGCTGACAGCCATGTCGATGCTCGGGGGCATGGGTGGCAAGCTGCTCAACGACAACGGCACCGCTGCATTCGCGAGCCCGGCCGGTGAGCGAGTGGCGCAGTATTTTCACGACCTTGTTCATAAGTACCAGGCGATTCCGCTGGAAACGGCGCTGCAGATGGACGAGGCCGCCCACCAGCTGGTCGAGTCCGGTCGGGCCAGCATGGGCATGACCGGAACGCAGCGCATGTCCTTGATGCGCCAAAAGCTCGGAATCGGCGCCGATCTGGCATGGATCCCCTGCGTCAGCATGACACCTGGCAAGTCCTCGCCCGCGACCATCGAGGGATGGCAGCTGGCCATGCCTACGAAGGGTGGCAACAAGGACGGTGCCTGGAAACTTATCGAGCACTGGACTTCCGTCGACATGCAGAAATACCAGACCGAGCAGGCGACTTACATGCCCATGCGCCTGAGCGTGTCGGATGCGCCCATTTTCTCGAACAGCACGCATGAATTCCTGAAAACTGCGATCCGTTACGCCAAGGAGAACCCGCTGACGATCAAACGTCCTGAAAACTCCGACGTGATGTTCGACACGCTGGCGCGCGCGATTGGCGCGGTGGTCCAGAACAAGCAGTCGCCCAACGCCGCACTTGCCGCGGCCGCCAAGGACTACAACAGCAAACGGTGATCCGCGGTGCCCGCGCGTTCCTTGGTTCCAACGGGGACGCTCGAGGGGGAGGTCATTGCTTCGGGGCTGCGCTTCCCGGAGGGGCCCGTCTCTTTGGGCGACGGATCCGTCCTCGTGGTGGAGCTCGAACGCGGCACACTGACGCGGGTCGCCCGCGGCAGCATCGACGTCGTTGCGCACGTGGGCGGCGGCCCTAACGGTGCGGCCATCGGGCCGGACGGGCACTGCTATGTCTGCAACAACGGCGGCTCGGTCTGGACCGATCAGCCGGGCGGTGTGCTCCGGCCCATCGCTGTCGCACCGGGATACAAGAACGGCGCGATCCAGCGCGTGGACCTGCGGACCGGGCGAGTGGAAACGCTCTACACCCACTGCGGCGGGCTGCCCCTGAAGGCGCCGAACGACCTCGTGTTCGACGGCTCGGGCGGCTTCTGGTTCACGGACTTCGGGCGCACCTATGATCGCGTGCGGGATCTCGGCGCCGTCTACTACGCGCGGGGAGATGGCAGCGAGATTCGGCAGGTGATCCACCCGATCTATGCGCCCAACGGGATAGGCCTGTCGCCGGATCGCGCAACCCTGTATGTAGCGGAGACCGAAACCGCCCGGCTCTGGTCCTATCCCGTCAGGGCTCCCGGTGAAATCGAGCTGGAACCCTGGCCTTCGCCCAACGGAGGCAAGCTCGTGATCGGCACGCCGGGTTACCAGCGCTTCGACTCGCTCGCGATCGAAGAGAGCGGCAACGTGTGCGTCGCTTGCCTGGTGGATGCCGGAGTTCTGGTGGTCAGCCCCGAGGGTGCCGTGGTGGAGTTCCTGCGGTCGACGGATCCGTTCTGCACAAATCTCTGCTTTGGCGGGCCCGGCCTGCGAACAGCATATGTGACCTTGTCCGGCTACGGGCAACTGCTGGCTGTTCCCTGGCGTCGCAAAGGCCTGCCCGGCGTCTTTACGCCTGGCCTGGTCAAGTCGTCTTGACAAAAAATCCAAACATAAATAAAGTGTCCAGTTGACGAGGGTTCTCACGGTAAGCGAGGGCCGCTTGAACATTGATCCCCGGTTTCGCCGGAGGCAATCCAATCTTTGAGGAGACAAGTATGCGGTTTACGTTCTTGAAACAGGCTCCGAAGCAGATGCTTCGGTTGATGGGGTTGTTGCCTCTCGTGATCTTGAGCGCAGCCCCTGTCGCTGCGCAAACCATCACTGCGGCAATGCAGTCGCCATTACGACTGCTTGACCCGATCGTGAGCACGGCATGGATAACGCGAACTCATGGCTTCATGATTTACGACACGCTGCTGGCGACCGATGCCAATTTCAAGATTCAGCCGCAAATGGCCGAAAAATGGGCCGTGTCCAACGATGGCAAGACATATACGTTCACATTGCGCGACGGATTGAAATGGCACGATGGGACGCCGGTGAATTCCGAGGACTGCATCGCGTCGTTCAAGCGCTGGGCACAGCTGGATGGACTGGGTCAAGTGCTGCTGCCCATGATCGCCGGCATGAAAGCGGTCGATAGCAAGACCTTTCAGATCTCGCTCAATCAACCCACCACCCTGGTACTGAACGCGTTCAGCAGCATGGGCACGCGGGTGAATTTCATGATGCCCAAGCGAATCGCCGAGACGCCGCCCACTCAGTCGATCAAGGAGTACGTCGGTTCAGGGCCATTCAAGTTCTCTGCCACCGAATACAAGCCCGGATTGAAGGTTGTCTACGAGAAAAACAAGGATTACGTCCCGCGCGGCGAGGCGCCCAATTGGGCAACTGGCGGCAAGGTCGTGAAGGTGGATCGGGTTGAATGGATCACCATGCCGGATCAAATGACGACCGTGAATGCGCTGCTCGGCGGCGAGATCGACTACGTCGAACAAATGCCTTTCGATCTGCTGCCCATGGCCGAGGGGAATAAGGACGTCAAAGTAACGGTGCTCGACAAGTTGGGAACCTGGACTTACTACCGCTTCAATTTCCTGTATCCGCCATTCGACAACAAGCTGATTCGCCAGGCGGCGATGTACGCGGTGGGTCAGGAAGACGTCCTGAAAGCGATGATCGGTAACCCCAAGTACTACAAAACCTGTGTCGCGATATTTGGGTGTGGCACGCCCTATGAAAGCGCGTACGGCACGGAGATGATCGTGCCCTCCAACATCGCCAAGGCCAAAGAGTTGCTCAAGGCGGCAAATTACGACGGAAAGCGGGTCGTGATCTTGCATCCGTCGGACAACCCACTTGCCGAAAAGCAGCCTGTGGTGATCGCGGCCGCGCTACGTGCGGCGGGCTTCAATGTTGATCTGCAGACAATGGACTGGCAAACGCTGGTCAATCGCCGCACCAGCCAGAAGCCACCCGCCGAAGGAGGCTGGAACATCTTTGTTTCTTATAGCGCCGTGGTCAATGGTTTGGATCCACTCAGCTCCGCACAGATTCCCGCCAACGGCAAGAAGGCCTGGTTCGGCTGGCCCGACGTGCCTGAAATCGAGAAGCTGCGCACTCAGTTCGCGAATGTCTCCGGCGAAGCGGAGCGCAAGAAGATCACGGAGCAACTTCAGAAACTCGCAGTCGATGAGGGTGTGATCGTCCCACTCGGAAAGTATGTCAGCAGCACCGCTTACAGCAATAAGCTGACGGGTGTTCTGGAAGCATCTATTCCCTTGTTCTGGAATATCAAGAAATCTGCCAAGTGAGAGTTGCATGCTAGCCTATATCGCGCGGCGATTGTTCTACACCGTGCCCGTCATGGGATTTGTGGCGGTGATCGTCTTTGCCATTCTTCGTCTCACTCCCGGCGATCCGGCCGCCATCATTGCCGGGGATGAAGCCACCCCGGCGCATGTGGAGCAAATACGCCAAAGCATGGGCCTGGACCGACCCATTTACGTGCAGTTCTTCGTGTGGGTTGCGCGGGTAATGCGCGGCGACCTGGGCGTTTCGTTATTGTCGGGCGCCCCGGTCCGGGAGATGATCGCTGATCGGTTCGGCCCATCCCTCGCGCTGGGCATCGCGACCATCATTTTGGCCGTGAGCGTGGCGATTCCGCTGGGGACGATGGCGGCAAGAAAGCAAGGCAAGCTGCTTGACCGCGCCATCATGGCGTTTTCAGTGTTTGGATTTTCCGTTCCAGGCTTCGTTATCAGCTATCTGCTTATCTACGTGTTTGCTGTTGAACTGGGCTGGTTTCCCGTTCAAGGCTACAAGCCGCTCTCCGATGGATTCTGGCCTTTTGCCCAGCGCCTTGTGCTGCCGACGATGGCGCTCAGCGCGGTTTACATCGCGCTGATTTCGCGCATCACGCGCAGCAGCATCATCGAAGTCATGGGAGAGGATTACATTCGCACCGCGCGGGCAAAAGGGGCTAACGAAATCGTGGTCCTCATGCGCCACGCTCTGCGCAATGCCGCGGTTCCCATCGTCACCATCATTGGTATCGGAATTGCCTCTCTCATCAGTGGGGTGGTAGTTACCGAGTCGGTCTTCAATTTGCCCGGACTGGGGCGGCTGATTGTGGAAGCCGTGCTGGCGCGCGATTACCCGGTGATCCAGGGGTTGATACTGCTGTTCTCCTTCACTTATATCCTGATCAATCTCTCGATTGATGTGCTCTATACCGTTTTCGATCCGCGAATTCGGTATTAAGGAAATCTATGTCTGCATCAATTGATCCCGGCTCTCCTGTGGCGCCGGCATCCGCAAGCGGCATGGCCGCACCGGATTCTCCGACCTTGTTTGCGCAGCTCAGGCGTACGCTTCAGAGCGGCCCCACCCTGATCGCGTTTTCGATCCTGATGGTGATCGTGTTCATCGCATTTTTCGCTCCCCTCCTGGGAACCTCCGATCCCGTAGCGATCGACCCTGGCCAACGCCTGCGTCCTGTGTCGCAAGCGCATTGGCTGGGTACGGATTCGTTGGGCCGCGACGCCTACTCGAGAGCCATGTACGGCGCGCGCATTTCGCTTATCGTGGGGATCGGGGCGGCTTCCATCAGCGTGACGCTGGGTCTGATCATTGGCGTGATCGCGGGCTATTTTCGGATGGCCGATGCGATCATCATGCGGGTGATGGACGGCCTCATGGCAATCCCCGGCATTCTGCTGGCCATTGCCTTGGTCTCGCTGACCGGTGCGAGCCTGTTGACAGTGCTGGTTGCCATTACGCTACCGGAGATTCCACGAGTGGTGCGTTTGGTACGCGGGGTGATACTGACCGTGCGCAGCGAGCCGTATGTCGAAGCGGCTATTTCACTTGGAACCCGAGTGCCCGCGTTATTGCGTCGCCATATGGTTCCAAATACCGTGGCTCCATTGATTGTGCAGGGCACATATATCTTTGCTGCGGCCATTCTTACCGAGGCGACGCTGAGTTTTCTCGGGGCAGGCCTGCCGCCTGAAATTCCCTCCTGGGGCAACATGATGGCCCAGGGCCGGATGTATTTTCGGTTGATGCCGGGATTGATCTTGTACCCGGGCATCTTTCTGGCTTTGACCTTGTTGAGCGTCAATGTACTGGGTGACGCCATGCGCGACATGCTGGATCCGAGAATGGCTCGCAAATTGTGAATTTGCGCGTCTTTCGCGTGTCCCCGCCTGCAGGCATGCAGCCGGTGCTCTCCTGCTGTTCTGATTACCCAGCCCGTTGGGGCGGGGGTTCTTGTTCCCTCTTTCAGGTGTTTTGCGCATGAATAAACCACTTAGCAACGCGGCCGTCGGAGCCGACAAGCCGGTGCTGACCATCGAGAACCTCTCGGTGCGTTTGGCTGGCAGCAATCCCGCCCGGCATGTGGTGCAGAACGTCGGTTTCGATATCAAACCTGGCGAGACCTTGTGCGTGGTCGGCGAATCGGGTTCGGGTAAGTCGGTCTCGGCGCTGTCGGTCATGGGGCTGCTGCCTAAAGACGGCCTGGTCGCCAGCAGCGGGCGGATACTGGTTGAAGGCGAGGACGTGCTCGCGGCCAGTCCACAGCGCCTGCGTGCCCTGCGCGCTACTCGCATGGCCATGATATTTCAGGAACCGATGACGGCGCTAAATCCCGTGGTGACGGTGGGCCGGCAGATCGACGAGGTGCTGTGCATACACACCGGGCTCAGTTCTGCCGAGCGGCGCGAGAAGGTGCTGGAGATGCTGGACTCTGTGCACCTGCCCAATGTGAAACGGATCTATAACGCCTACCCCCACGAGCTCTCGGGAGGACAGCGGCAACGCATCGTTATTTCGATAGCGTTGATCCTCAAACCCAAGCTGTTGATCGCCGACGAGCCGACCACAGCCCTGGACGTCACGACACAGAAACAGATTCTGCTGCTGATCCGTGAATTGCAGGAGCAGCTAAATACCGCGGTGATGTTCATCACGCACGATTTTGGCGTGGTCGCGGAAATTGCCGATCGCATTGTCGTGATGAACCAGGGGCGAGTCGTCGAGATCGGTCAACGCGCGGACATACTTGCGCGCCCGACTCAGGCATATACGCGCATGCTGGTGTCGTCGGTGCCGAGTTTGATTCCGGTGAAACGGCAGGCGCATCAGGGCGAAATCGTGCTTGACATATCAAAGCTGAATAAGGTCTACACCAAGAGGCGCCTGCTTGGTCAAAACAACACAGTAGCCGCCGCTCAGGATGTCGAGCTCTCCGTTCGGCGCGGCGAGATTGTGGGCGTCGTAGGCGAGTCGGGGTCCGGCAAGTCGACGGTGGCACGTTGCGTCGTGCGCTTGATCGAGGCGAGCTCGGGCGCTGTCCGTATTGGTGGTACCGATATAACCCAAGCCGCGAAATCGGATTTGCGCAGCTTGCGGCAGCGGATTCAGATCGTGTTCCAGGATCCTTATCGGTCGCTCAATCCACGCATGCGCGTCGGTGACTCCATTATTGAGGGCTTGGTTAACTACGGCACGCCGCGGGAAAGAGCGCTGGAGAAGGCACGGGAACTGTTGCGGGTCGTGCGCCTGGACGCGGATGCGCTGCAACGCTATCCGCATCAGTTCTCTGGTGGGCAGCGTCAACGCATCTGCATCGCTCGCGCGCTTGCGCTTGAACCGGATATTCTGGTGGCGGATGAGGCGGTTTCCGCCCTGGACGTTTCTGTGCAAGCGCAGGTGTTGAGCCTGCTGGATGACATTCGTGAAAGTACCGGCATTGCGGTATTGTTCATCACGCATGATCTGCGTGTTGCCGCGCAGATCTGCAACACTATCGTGGTGATGCAAAAAGGACGTGTCGTGGAATCGGGCCCGGCCGAAGAGGTGCTGACCGCACCGCAGCAGGACTACACGCGAGCTCTCATCGATGCTGCGCCGGGCCGGGAATGGGATTTCCAGAACTTCCGGCCGGTCCGCGGCAAGGAAGTCAATTTGAGCGCAGCGATGCTCTCAGCCTCCGGAACCATCTAAGTCGCGTTTCACAATTCTCCAGAATAGATAAAGGGTTTCAGATGAGGAAGCACCGAACTGCGGAGCAGCAAGCGCTACTTAAGCAGCTCACGCAAGTGGCTCGTGGCATTGGCGAGACCTTCGCGCCGTTTTGTGAAGTGGTCGTCCATGACCTGTTGGATCCCAAGCACGCCATCCTGGAGATTCATAACAACCTGTCCGGTCGTGAGGTAGGTGACCCGGCAACGGAGCTTGGCTTGGCGCGTATTGCCGATCCGGAGTACACACAAGTCATTGCGAACTACGCCAACCAGTTTGCCGATGGGAGGCAAGCAAAAAGCACGTCCATTGGCATCAAGGACTCGACCGGACGTTATATCGCGGCCTTGTGCATGAATGTGGACCTGACTCTTTTCCGAAGCCTGCAGAGTGCCCTTGGAAACTTTGTCAGCGTGGATGCCGCCGCCGCAATGAAGGAGTCGCTCGATCCTGCTGGTGCGGACGTAATCAGGAGTCGCATTGATCAGTTCGCTGCACGGTTCGCGACCACCCCCCGTTCCCTCAAAGCCGAGGAGCGGCGCGCACTGGTACGAGAACTCAAGGATTCCGGCTGTATGGAGGTGCGCCGGGCCATGGAGATCGTCGCGCTGCATTTGGGCGTTTCGCGGGCAACGGTGTACAGCTATGCGAAGTGATGCTCGGCTGCTGCTCGTCGACAAAGAACAGGTCAGCGCCCTGTTGCCTCCGAACGATGTGCTGGACGCGGTACGCGAGGCATTCGTCCTGCATAGCCAGGGCCTGGGCCATGTTTTCCCGGTTGTAAGGGAGCCACTCGCGAATGGCGGCATTTTCGGCATCAAGTCGGGTGCTGTCCAGAGCGAGGGCTTGCTGGGCTTCAAAGCAGCGGGGTTTTGGCCGAGCAACCGTCGGCTGGGCGGTGAGCCCCATCAGGCCACGATCATGCTGGTCGACCCAGCCACCGGCCGCCCCGTCTGCATCATTGATGGCAATGCGATTACAACGATGCGCACGGGCGCTGCCGGCGGTATCGGGCTTATGGAACTTGCGCGCGCGAACAGTACGCAGGTGTGCCTGTTCGGCACAGGCGTGCAGGCGCGGGGGCAACTCGACTATGCGTTGCAATTGATGCCGACGCTTAGCCGCGTTCGATACGTCACCGTGTCCGATCAGCGCGACCTCGCATTCGAGGCCCACTTCACCGGCCGCTGCGACATTGCGCATGCCAGCGATCGCAATTCCGCCGTGGCAGAAAGCGATGTCGTGATCACCGCGACTCCCGGAGCTGGTGCGCTGTTTGATCTCGCTTCGGTACAACCCGGCACGCACTTGAATTGTGTTGGTGCCGACACGAAGGGAAAGCGCGAACTTCCTGAGGGCCTGTTGCAACGTGCGCGTCTTTTTGTCGACGACCGGAACCAAGCGTGCCAGATCGGCGAGACCCAATGGGCCCCCGACGTTCCGTGCACGGAAATGGGCGATCTGCTGACCGGAAAGTCTCACGCCAACCGCCAGCAAACGGATATCACCATATTCGACATGACCGGCCTCGCTCTTCAGGACCTGACCGTGGCACGCATGCTCTATGAACGCGCCGTTGCAGCGGGCACCGGCTCCAGCATCCCGTGGCCCTGGTAACGCGGAATACGGACTGACGCCAACGAGCCGTTTCGGCTCCGCAGCCGCGCCACTGGCAATTCTTGTTGAAGGAGTTGGGTTGAATACGTTATTGCAGCGTGCGAATTCAGGAATCGAAGAAATTGTCGCAATACGACGCGACCTCCACGCCCACCCTGAACTCGGCTTCGAAGAAACGCGCACGTCTGAATTGGTCGCCACGAAGCTCCATGAATGGGGCATCGAAGTAACCACGGGCGTGGGGAAACTCGGCGTGATAGGCACGATACGCGGAACCCTCCCGGGAACGAAGGCTGTGGGACTGCGCGCCGATATGGATGCGTTGGCGTTGACTGAAACTAACACGCTATCTCACGCATCGCGACACCCAGGAAAAATGCACGCCTGTGGCCATGACGGCCATACAGCGATGCTGCTGGGAGCGGCGCGAGCGCTCGCCGCCAACCCAAGTTTTTCCGGAACCGTGCACCTCATCTTCCAACCCGCAGAAGAAGGGCGAGGCGGAGCGCTGGCCATGCTTGAAGACAAGCTGTTTACACGGTTTCCCTGTGACAGGATCTTTGGCCTTCATTCCTATCCGACCATGCCCGTAGGGACGTTTGGAACTCGCACGCGAGAATTCATGTCGGCTGCCGGGCGGTGGCAAGTTACTTTTACCGGGAGTGGCGGCCATGGGGGATTGACCCCGCATCTCGCTACGGACTTGACAGTGGTTCAAGCCAATTTTGTGCTTGGCCTGCAAGCCATTGTCGCGCGCAACGTTCCACCCATGGAAACGGCGATCATCAGCGTGGGGCACATCAACGCGGGCGATCCAAATGCCATGAACGTCATGCCATCGGAATTGCGCATCTCGGGCACGATGCGCGCATTCACGCCGCCAATTCAGGCGCTGCTCGAACGAAAGATCGCTGAACTTGCGACCGCACATGCCAGTATCCATGGAGCCAAGGCGCAGGTGAAATGCTGGTGGAATACGACGGCGGTCGTCAACGATGTGGCGGTCACGCAATCCGCCGTGCGAGCGGCGACGCGTGTAGCAGGCACGGACTCGGTCAACCAGGATATGCAGAGACTGACCGCAGGAGAGGACTTCTCATGGATGTTGCGCGAGTGCCCAGGGTCGTTCGTGTTCATTGGGAACGGGCAGCGCAAGGGCGACGGGGGAGGCCATCTGCATATGCCTAATTACGATTTCAATGACGACGCCCTACCGTACGGTGTCGCCTATTGGCTTTCGGTCGTGGAAGAAGAGCTTGGCACGGCGCCTGAACAGGGGCAATAGCGCTCGGGGAAAAATCTGTATGTCCCGTATTTTTCGTGTTGCCGCGGCCCAGATGGGCCCTACCCAGCGCTCGGACACGCGAGCGGAAGTCGTGGAGCGACTGATTGCCCTGCTCGAGGAAGCCGCAAGACAAAGAGTGAAGCTGGCGGTCTTCCCCGAGCTGGCATTGACGACGTTCTTTCCGCGATGGCTGATGTCTCAGCCTGAAGTCGATTCGTATTTCGAATCTGCGATGCCCAACCCTTCGGTGCAGCCACTTTTTGACTGTGCCCGCAAACTTGAAATCGGGTTTTATCTGGGCTATGCGGAGCGCACCGATAGCGGGCAGCATTTCAATAGCTCGATAACGGTCGACCCGGAGGGGAAGATCATTGGGCGTTATAGAAAAGTTCATCTACCCGGTTCTGTCGAGCCACGCGAAAACTCGGATTCACAGCAACTGGAAAAACGTTACTTCCAATACGGTGATCTGGGCTTTCAGGCCTTTCGGGGAGCAGAGCACTGGCATTCGCCGACCATGGGAATGTTGATTTGCAATGATCGGCGCTGGCCCGAGGCGTGGCGCAGCTATGGTCTTCAGGGCATCGAGGTGATGCTCATAGGCTACAACTCGGCCGCTTTCGATCCCAACGGCGGCACTACCGAAGACTTGGCGTTGCGTACCTTCCATTCGTTGCTGGTAACGCAAGCCAACGCATACATGAACTCCACATGGGCCATCAGCGCTGCCAAGGCGGGCGTGGAGGATGGCTTTGGCTTGATTGCTGGAAGCTGCATCGTTGATCCCAATGGCGTCCTGGTGGCGCAGGCCGGCACCATGGGCGATGAACTTGTCATTGCAGATTGCGATCTCGATGCCTGCCGACAAGGGCGCGAAAAAATGTTCAATTTCGCGGCTCACCGCCGCCCCGAGCACTATCGAAGGATTGTCGACCAGGTGGGAGTTGAGCTTCCGGATTGGCATTCGAGGCGCTAAGGCGTCGCGCGGTACTCGCAAGCGCAAAGTGCGGATCAACGTCCCTGGGCTTAGGCGCGCACTTTGTATAGATTTCCATTCGAATTGACAAAATATCCAATAATGGATAAATTATCTATATGCGACGCGCCTCGCCTGCCGCGAGTCTCATCGACCAATTCGAGCAAGTGGCTCACGAACTTGATCCCCATTCAGGACGAAAAAAATGTACGACACACTGATTACGAACGGCACAGTCGTTGATGGTAGTGGGCAGCCTCAATTTCGTGCAGACGTCGCTATCAAGGACGGGCGTATTGCCGCTATCGGTCATTTCGCGGGCGCTGCCGCAGCTAAGCGCATTGACGCCTCGGAGCGTGTTGTCGCCCCGGGGTTCATTGACTCGCACTGCCACTCCGAACTCTCCTTGGTAGCTCAACCCACTGCGGAGAGCAAGTCTCGTCAGGGCGTCACCACCGAAATTCTGGGCAACTGCGGCTGGTCGGCCTACCCTTTGGCCGATGCCACGCGCGACACCATCACATACTTCTCACGGCCCATCTTCGGCCACCCGGACGTTGAGTGGGCCTGGTCGGATTTGGCGGGCTACTTCAATCACCTGACCGAGCGTGGCGTAGGCGTGAACGTCGCCACACTGGTCGGTCACGGCAATGTCCGGGCTGCTGTGCTGGGCTTCGAGGACAGGGCGCCCTCGGCAGCCGAACTGAACCAGATGAAGGCGCTGATGCAGCAGGCCATGGACCAGGGGGCTCTCGGCATCTCGACAGGGCTGTGCTACCCCCCAGGCATCTACGCATCCACGGACGAGCTGGTCGAGCTGTGCGGAGTCGTATCACGTAATCGCGGCCTGTACGCGACCCACCTGCGTAACCAGGTGGACGGCCTGGTGGAGTCCGTCCAGGAGGCCCTCGATATCGGGCGCAGGGCGGAAGTGCCGGTGCTCATCTCCCACCACAAGACCTGTGGCAAGCGCAATTTCGGCAAGGTGAAGGAGACGCTGGCCATGCTGGAGCGGGCGCGGGCCGCGGGGCTGGACACTTTCTCGGACATCTATCCCTACATCGCGGGCAGCTCCACGATCGTCGTGCTCCTGCCGCCCTGGGTGTTGGCCGGGGGCCTCGATGCCATGCTCACCCGGCTGGCGGATCCGCAGGCTCGTGCACGAATCGCGCGCGACTGGGAGGCCGGGCTACCAGGGTGGGAAAACCGGGTGGCCGCGGTAGGCTGGGAGAGCGTGACCGTTTCCCACGTCGTGACGGAAAGGAACGGAGATCTGGTGGGTTTGACCGTTGTGGACGGTGCGGCCAAGCGGGGAAAATCGATCGTCGATTTCTTCTGTGACCTCCTCCTCGAAGAGCGGGGCGAAGTGGGCCAGATCCTGGTCAACTCCTGTGAGGAAGACATGCTGATGGTGCTCACACACCCTTACAGCATGGTGGGCAGCGACGGATTGGACGTGGGGGGCAAGCCCCATCCGCGCCAATACGGCACCTTCCCCAAGATACTGGGTGAATTTGTCCGGGAGAAGCAGGTGCTCTCCCTGGAGTCGGCCATTCACAAGATGACGGGATACACCGCCCAGACATTCGGCCTGCCCGAGATCGGGCTGGTACGGGAAGGCTACCGGGCTGACCTCATCGTGTTCGACCCAGCCACAGTGAAGGACGTGGCGACGTACGGCGATTCGCGTCGATATCCCGTGGGCATCGACTGGGTCATGGTGGGTGGCGTGCCTTCGGTGGCGGAAGGCCATTCCACCGGAGACCTGAACGGGCGGGTCTTGAGGAAGGCGAACTAATGCAGCCTTACATCTGCTCGTCTTGCGGAACTACCCATGCCGCCAACGCTTTGGTCTGGCGATGTGACTGTGGTGGTTATCTGGACGTGGCTCCTGGCGCGGGGCTCACCCGTGCTGACATCGACAGCGACGAGCGCTCGCTGTGGCGCTACCGAAAAGCTTTGCATCTGGAGAGCTCGCGCCCCAGCGTCAGCTTTGGCGAAGGGCTGACCCCCCTGGTGCCGGGCCAATGGGGCGGCGAAGAGGTGCTGTTCAAGCTCGACTTCCTCATGCCCAGCGGCTCTTTCAAGGACAGGGGCAGCGCGCTCATGATCAACCGGCTGGCGGAGCTGGGGGTGAAGTCGGTGCTCGAGGATTCCTCCGGCAACGGCGGCGCCTCGGTTGCCGCTTACTCGGCCGCCGCAGGCATTGACTGCCGGATCTATGTTCCGGCTTCCACCAGCGCCGGCAAGGTGATCCAGACGCGCACTTACGGTGCCGAACTGGTCAAGGTGCCCGGCACCCGGGAAGACACCTCGCAAGCCGCCCTGGCCGCCGCGCAAGAGCACTTCTACGCCAGCCACAACTGGCACCCCCTCTTCATCGAAGGCGTGAAGACGGTGGCGTATGAGATCTGGGAGCAGTTGGGCTTTCGCGCGCCGGCCAACGTGGTGGCGCCGATCGGGTTCGGCAGCAGCGTCCTCGGGCTCTACCGAGGGTTCAAGGAATTGCTGGGCGCGGGACAGGTTGAGCGCTTGCCGCGGATTTTCGCCTGCCAGGCTGCCAACTGTGCGCCTATCCATTCGCTGTTCGCCGGGGGCAGTGCGCAGGTTGAATCACGACCTACGGCGGCCGAAGGGATTGCCTGTCTCAAGCCCATTCGGCTGCCCGAGATCATGCGCGCGCTCAAGGAGAGCGGCGGGCAGACGGTCGCCGTTAGCGAGGACGACATCGCCAGGGGTCTTCAAGACCTGGCCGCGACCCGCGGGCTGTTTGTCGAACCCACTTCAGCCGTGGCCCCTGCCGGGGCTCGGATGCTTTTGGAGGCCGGAGTGATTCGACCCGGCGAGGTGACCGTGGTCCTGTTGACCGGCAACGGTCTCAAGGCCACCGAGAAGATTGCCAGATTGGCATGGGGCGAGGGAGAAGGAACATGAGCGGCACGATAGATCTGGAACGGGTTAGGCTGGAGACGGGCGTCACGCAAGACCGCGTCTACGTTAACAATGCCCGCATGTCGCCGTCGCCGCGACCCGTATTGGAAGCCGTCCAGGCCATTCAGGAACGGGCATGGCGCGAGGGGTGGATGGGGCTGGATCAGCCCGGCATCATGGCCCGCGCCCGAACCGCGGTTGCCGACCTGATCGGTGCCCGTGGGACGGAGATTGCCATTACGCAAAGCGCCAGCTATTCCATCAACCTGATCGCCAACGGGATTGACTGGCAGGCGGGCGAGAACATCGTCATCACCGAGCTGGCCTACCGATCCGTGGCCATGAGCCTGCTGAGGGCAGCGCAGGAGCGGGGGCTGGAAGTGCGTGTGGTGCCGGCCCAGGACATGCTGCTGCGTCCGGAGGATTTTCGAAAGCACCTCGATAACCGCACGCGACTGGTGGTGGCCACGATGCAGCCCATGTTCTGCGGGGTGCCTCAGCCGGTGGCCGAGATCGGCCGCGTGGTGCGGGAGCATTCCAATGCGCTCTATTGCATCAATGCCACGCAGGCGGTGGGGCAACGTCCTGTCGACGTGCGAGCCTTCGATTGCGACTTCCTCTTTGGCACCGCGCGCAAGTGGCTGCGGGGTCCGCGCGGCATCGGGTTTCTCTACGTGCGCGAGCCATTGATCCCGCAGATGCGCCCGACCTACATGGGCTATCCTGCCAGCCTTTGGACCGGTCCGCAAAGCTACCAGATCGTGGACTCCATCGACCGGCTGCATCTGGGGGACTATCCGTACGCCTCCCTGGTCGAGCTGACCGGTGCCATCCGCTACGCGATGGATATCGGCGTGGAGAAGATCTACCAGCGCAACCAGCACCTCGGGAAAGCGGCCCGGCTGGCCCTGCGGGAAGTGCGAGGCCTTGAGCTTTATGACCTGACCCACGGGGTGATGGGGACGGTGCCGGTGAACGTGCGTAACGTACCGGCCGAGGTCGCGGTGGCGAAGCTGGAGCAGCGCGGAATCATCGCCTGCGTGGCATACGAAGAAAATGCACTGCTGGGGCTGCGCAAGATTGGCCAGCGCGAACTGATTCGCGTCTCCCTGCATTACTACAACACCGAGGCGGAGATCGAGCGGCTGGCGAAGGCCCTTGGCGACATTGCCATCGAGGGAGCTCGTTGACGCAATGCAGGAAGAGAAAATCGTCGGCATCCTGGGCGGCATGGGCCCGCAAGCGACCCTGGACCTCATGGCCAAGGTCATACGCGCGACACCAGCTCAGTCTGAAAAGGACCACCTGCGAATGTTGGTGGACTGCAATCCCAAAGTGCCCGACCGCGTGGCGGCGATCCTGGCTGGTGGGCCGGATTCGGCGCCCGCGCTGGTGGAGATGGCCATGGGGCTGGTCGGCCAGGGCGCCGATCTGCTGGCGATTGCCTGCAACACCGCACACCATTTCCACGCAGCTATTCAAGCAGCGGTCCCGGTGCCCGTGCTGGACATGATCGCACTGACCGCCCGCCGGGTCGCCGAGCTCGATCCGCCCGTCCGTACCGTCGGCCTGCTGGCCACCGAAGGGACCATTGAGATCAAGTTGTACCACCGGCACTTCGAGGCCCGTGGGATCGAAGTGATCACGCCCCGCGAGCTGGAGATGCGCAGCTTCATGAGCATCGTTTACGGCGTGAAGACGGGTCACGACGGTCCGGTAGCTCGGGCCGGGATGGCCGCCCTGGCCCAAAGCCTGATGGACCGCGGCGCCGAGGCGGTGATCGCCGGATGCACCGAAGTGCCCCTCGTAATTTCCGCCGGACCGACCATGCCCATGATCGACCCTACGCAGGTCCTGGCGGAGTCGATCGTTCAATCGGTGCTAGGGCGCGCCCGAGCCATGAGTCCGGCACTATAGAAACGGCCGGCGAGTTCCCGCGATGCCCGTGGGTGAAGGCGACGTGATCCATCAAACATACCTCTCCGCGGAAGTTCACGTGAGGAAGGCACCATGGTTCACTTCGCTTTCTGGAGAACTGCAGGAGATGGTCCTGCATGCGTCCCGAGTGCGTTCCGTCGCGGCCGGCACGGTGGTGGCCCGCCGCGGTGAAATGCCCGAGCAGTGGTTCGGCGTTGTACATGGGGCGTTGAAGGCGAGCGTTTGCAGCGTCGATGGTCGGGTATCCAGCCATCTCCTGGCTATCTCTCTTCAGTGGGTGGGTACGGAAGAACTCGTTCAATGTGTGCGACACCGTCATGACGTGATTGCCATCAGCGATTGCATCCTGATTGTCATAGACGCCCACGTCTTCAAGCGTCTCTTGGCGTCAAGCATTGAGTTCTGTGGTGTCGTGCTGCGGCAAGTGAGTCAACGTCACGGCAAGCTACTCGAGCGCATTGACGACGCGCGCGGCCTCTCCAAGAAAGTGTTGGTCGCGCAGACAGTAGCCGAGCTTGCCCTTGAAATGGGTGGAGCGACCCACGGCGCAGTTCAACTCAAACAGGAGCACATCGCCGAATTCGTAGGCTTCTCGAGGCAAACAGTCAACCAGGCATTGAAGAAGCTGGAAGTGGAGGGCTTGGTCTGCACGAAGTACAGCAGGGTTGAAGTGAACGACTTGCAGGCGTTGCGCGCGTTTGCACTCGCAGCGCATTCCACGAATGCCTGATGCGCGCTGACAACATACTCTCCAATTGTCGTTATCTCGACAGATTGAACTGGGGTTGATTCATACGATTCGTCGCATCTTAATGTCAAGAACACCGACGTTGGATAAATGACTGAATTTTGCAACGACCAATTACTTTGGAGAAGACCACAATGAAGAAACTATTCATGTTGAGTACCCTCGCCTGTGTGGCCATGGGCGTGCAGGCGCAATCGTCCGTTACGCTCTTTGGCGTGGTGGACAACGCCGTCCAGAACGTTCGCGGCGCTGGCAACGGCCACGTGACGCGCCTGGTCCAGGGTGCCAACGCTTCCAGCCGCCTGGGCTTTCGCGGAACGGAGGATCTCGGCGGAGGCATGTCCGCCTCGTTCTGGATTGAAGCCGGCGTGAACACCGACAGCGGCGCCGGCGCCGCCACCAACACCAACAACCAGGCATCCGGCGTGTCCCCAGCCGCCGGCGGCGGCGGCCTGACCTTCAATCGGCGTTCGACGGTCAGCCTGGCCGGCAATTGGGGCGAACTGCGCCTGGGTCGTGACTTTGCCCCGAGTTACCTGACACTTTCGGCCGCGGACCCTTTCGGTAACGTCGGCGTCGGCTCCAACTTCAACCTCCTCGGCGCGTTGGGTACCTCAAAGGGCGCGCAGACCGGTGTGCGCGTCTCAAACAGCGTGGGGTACCTCCTGCCTTCCAATCTGGGCGGCATCTATGGCAATGTCATGTACGCCTTGGGCGAAAACGCGAGCAACGCGCCCGGCGGCACCAGTTCCGATGGCCGCCACTTCGGTGCACGCATTGGCTGGCGCGCCGGTGCATTCGATATCTCAGGCGCACACGGTCGGACAACACTTGCAGCAGGCGACTATGTGCAAACCGACGTCGCCGGCTCCTACGACTTCGGGTTCGTCAAGTTGATGGCCGGTGTCTACCGCGAGGAAGTGCGCGCTGCGGCCAAAGGCCGTGCTGACTCCTGGAGTGTCGGTGCAACTGCTCCGGTGGGAGCCGGCCTGCTCAGGGCTTCATACACATCGACCAACCAGAACGCCGAAGCCGGCAACAATGATGCCGCTATGATCGCATTGGGCTACGTTCACAACCTGAGCAAGCGTACGGCCATCTACACTACCATCAGCCTTATCGACAACAAGGGCGCCAGCGTGCTGTACAACCAGGGCCGCGCAGTTGCGTCACCTGGTGGCAATGCGACCGGTCTGGATATCGGCCTTCGCCACGCGTTTTAATCCGCGTTTGATCTTCCAGGAACTTTCACAACAACGAGCGTAGGTTCTCCAAGCTATTGGGGGCGGCGATGCAAGCGCTGCCCCTTTTTTTTTAAACGCCCAGGCTATCACTGAGCATTGCCATCAAAACCTTGCCCCCACCAGCTTGAGCGCCGCATCCGCAGCCCCGACGCTGTCCGACCGCACCGGCATCACCTTGGACGCCTTCATGACGGTGTACTACTTCCCGCACGTGAAGGTCCACAAACGCTCCTGGAAGCGTGATGAGCAGCTATACCGGCTTCGGATCAAGGAAAAAGTTCGGCGCGTTGCCACGCTCGCAGATCAGCAGAAGGTGTCGGCGCCAACAGCCTATTCCCTTAAAAGCCTGGGCGATCGCATCTTCCTTTGGCCTGCGGTACCCAGAGACGCTAATGGCCGGGTTGCCGGTCCCGCACGGCCTCGAACGCTTCACAGCATCACTGTCGCGATGAGTAGTTGGGCGTGCGAGACTGGTGTCTCGGGGGCCGTGGGCAATTGCGCTTCGACGGCGAACTCCGCATTCGACCATCCCATCACCCTCAACATCTACGATGACAGTGGCGCGTTGCTTGCAGCTCGTGACCTGCCCCCTACCGGCGTTCCAAGGCAATCTCCGCGAAGTCGGTCGATGACCCTTCGCCTAGGGTCGGCATCCACCACTACACGCGAGGGCCGCCCGGCGGACGCCCCCCAGGCCATCAGCGATGACCCTTGCGGACAGCTCCACGCCCTTCAAGCGTCGCCTGATTCGCCCGCCGGCGCAGGCCGCCTTGTGCCAGCGGTGCAATAGTCGCCGTCACGCCCTTAAAAAGGACCGGGAAGGTCACGCCCAGGCAGTGGCAGATCGTGGCGAGCGTCAGGACAGACGGATTCACGAGGCCTGATTCCAGCTTCGAGATGCGCGAGCGCTCCACTTCCGCGTTGTAAGCGAGCTGCTCCTGCGTCAAGGCTGCTGCCAGCCGCAACCGCCTGAGGTTCTTCCCGATCGCGATCGTCACCTCATTGGGCAACCGCTGTTCCGGTTGCGGCTTGCGTGAGCGTGTTGTCGCGGCCATACGCCGAGGCTCTCGCAATGTGCCTTTCGCGAGGTGGTCAAGCAGGCGTTGACGATGAATGCGGCGTCAGTCGTCCTGCATCACAACCACCCGGGCGGAGTGTGCCGACCAAGCTAATCAGACGAAATCGTCACGCGAAGTCTCAAGGCGGCGTTGGCGCTGATCGACGTCCGCGTGCTGGACCACGTGATCACCAGCGAAGCGGACGCACTGTCGATGGCAGATCAGGGCCTGCTGTAGTCACCGTTGACTCGAATCCGTTCAGGTTGCGTTCACCCATCGGGGCGCACGATGAGTGCATGCCATTTCCGAGATGAAGGCCAGGAACCGCGCGTATGCCTTCGTCTTGTTCAGCTACCGTCCTACGTGACACAGCAGTAACGCGGCGCACCATCAACTCAGCAGCATCGACGCCAAGACAAAGGCGCGGCC
>JAQZBU010000102.1 GCA_029237735.1 Ramlibacter sp.
GGTGGTGTCGCCAGGGAATTCGTACTTGTCCAGCAGCTCGCGCACTTCCATCTCGACCAGCTCGAGCAGCTCGGCGTCGTCGACCATGTCGCACTTGTTGAGGAAAACGATGATGTAGGGAACACCCACCTGGCGGGCCAAGAGGATGTGCTCGCGCGTCTGGGGCATGGGGCCGTCAGCGGCCGAGACCACCAGGACGGCGCCGTCCATCTGCGCGGCGCCGGTGATCATGTTCTTCACGTAGTCGGCGTGGCCCGGGCAGTCCACGTGCGCGTAGTGGCGCTTGCTGGTCTCGTACTCCACGTGCGCGGTGTTGATGGTGATGCCGCGCGCCTTTTCTTCCGGAGCCGCGTCGATCTGGTCATAGGCCTTGGCCTCACCGCCGAACTTCGCCGCCAGCACCGAGGTGATCGCAGCCGTCAACGTGGTCTTGCCGTGGTCCACGTGACCAATCGTGCCTACGTTGATGTGCGGCTTGGTCCGCTCGAATTTTCCTTTTGCCATTTAACTCACCCATGGTGGTGCGCAGCCAGCGCGTACACCCTCTAACCATGGTGCCCTTGGCGGGAATCGGACCCGCGACCTCTCCCTTACCAAGGGAGTGCTCTACCACTGAGCCACAAGGGCGAAATCCTTCGCCACGAAACACACTATGCACTCCAGCCGGTTTGTGGAGCGGGAGACGGGAATCGAACCCGCGTCATTAGCTTGGAAGGCTAGGGTTCTACCATTGAACTACTCCCGCATCGGGTGGACTTCAACCTTCCGCCGCAGGCTTCCCACAAGCTCTACACAAACCGTACTTCACATTCACTTTTCGCCTGGCCCCAGCAATTTGGAGCCTGGTGGAGGAGGCTGGATTCGAACCAGCGTAGGCGTAAGCCAACAGATTTACAGTCTGCCCCCTTTAGCCACTCGGGCACCCCTCCGGCGAACCTCGAAATATAGCACGATTTCACCCGACAGTTCATCCGCCGACAGGGCTTTCCCCTGACAGTTCAGAACAGACCAGGATGACCCCGGGCGCTGAGCCAGTCACGCGCCAGGGCGAAATGGCCACAGCCGAGAAAGGGCGCCGGCGGGCGGCTGGCGGACAAGGGTGAGGGGTGGTTCGCCTGCAAAACGAGCGCTTCGCGGCCGTGGCCGGCCGCCGTTTCCTCGATCAGCCCGGCCTTGGCTTGCGCGTGCGCACCCCACAGCATGTAAACGCAGGGCGACGCCTCGGCCGCGACTTGGCCCAGCAGGGCATCAGTCAGTACCTCCCACCCCTTTTTGGCGTGGCTGCCTGCCGCCCCGCCCTCGACCGTGAGGCTGGTGTTGAGCAGGAGCACACCTCGGCGCGCCCATGCTACCAGCGAGCCTTGCTGTGGCAGCGCCTCATCCGGGCTGCCGCGCAATTCCTTGAAGATGTTGCGAAGCGACGGAGGCACCCTGACGCCCTGGCGCACGGAGAACGCCAGGCCCTCGGCCTGTCCGGGCCCGTGATACGGGTCTTGGCCCAGGATCACAGCCCGCACTGTGTGCAGCGGCGTGAGTTCGAGGGCGCGAAATGGCCTGGGCGGGTAGATCGTGGCGCCCGCTGCCAGCCGCTCGCGGATGAACGAGGCCAACCGCAGCCCGGCCGTGCTGCCCAGGAAGGCGCTGACCGTCGGTTGCCAGCCCGGTGCCAAGGGCCAGTTTTCCGGCTCCCAGCGCAGCAGGCGCTCTGGCTCGGCGGTCTCGAGGCCGAGGCTGGCCTGGATGGGTGCAGTTGCGGCCACGACCTGAGTCCGCGGCTCAGCCGCCAAAGAGGTCGGCCAGCGCCAGCCCTGGGTCGTCGGCGCGCATGAACGCCTCGCCGACCAGGAAGGCGTGGACGCCAGCCGTGCGCATCTTCGTCACATCGTCACGGGTGGTGATGCCTGATTCGGTCACCACCAGCCGGTCGGCCGGCACATCCTTGAGCATGCTCAGCGTGGTGTCCAACGACACCTCGAAAGTTCGCAAGTTCCGGTTGTTGATGCCCACCAGGGGCGTCCTGAGCTTCAGCCCCCGCTCGAGTTCACTCTGATCGTGCACTTCCACCAGCACCGCCATGTCCAGCGATCGCGCGATCGATTCCAGCTCCGCCATGTGGACGTCGTCCAGGCAGGCCGCAATTAGCAGAATGCAGTCGGCACCCATCGCTCGCGATTCATAGATCTGATAGGGATCGACCATGAAATCCTTGCGCAGCACCGGCAAGTCGCACGACGCCCGGGCCTGCTTCAGGTAGTCCACCTGTCCCTGGAAGAACTGGCGATCCGTCAGCACCGACAGGCAGGCCGCGTTGGTCTTGCCGTCGCCTTCCGCATAGCTCTGGGCGATGTCCGCCGGGATGAAATCGGCCCGCAGCACTCCCTTGCTCGGGCTGGCTTTCTTGATTTCGGCGATCACGGCGCTGCGGCCGGCGGCGATCTTGCGCCGCAAGGCGCCTTCGAAGTCGCGCGTCAGGACCCGGCTTTCGGCATCCGCCCGCATCGCGGCAAGTGGCACGCGCTTTTGGGCGGCCGCGATCTCTTCGCGCTTGACGGCGACGATCTTGTTCAGAATATCCGACATGGCTTCAGGCGCCCAGGGTCTTGGTCATCTCGACCAGCTGACCGAGCTTGGCCTTGGCCGCGCCGGATTCGATCGCCGCGCGAGCCCGGTCGATGCCTGTTTTGATTGAATCAGTGACATTGGCCGCATACAAGGCAGCGCCGGCATTGAGGATTACGATGTCGCGGGCAGCGCCGGGCTGATTGTCCAGCACGCCGATCAGCATCTCGCGCGATTGCTCGGGCGTCTCCACTTTGAGGGCTCGGTTGCTGGCCATTGCCAGGCCGAAGTCTTCGGGGTGGATTTCATATTCGGAGATCTCGCCGTTCTTCAGCTCACCCACCATGGTCGCGGCACCCAGGCTCACCTCATCCATGCCATCACGGCCGTACACGACGATTGCATGCTCGGCGCCCAGACGCTGCAAGGCCCGCACCTGTATGCCGACCAGATCGGGGTGAAAAACGCCCATCAGGATGTTGGGCGCGCTCGCCGGGTTGGTCAAAGGCCCCAGGATGTTGAAAATGGTACGAACGCCGGTGGTTCGGCGCAAACATGAAGCCGATGCCGACTTCCTCGATGCACTTCGCGATCGCCTCGGGCGACAGGTTGATATTGGCGCCCAGGCTTTCCAGCACGTCGGCGCTGCCGCTCTTGCTCGAGACGCTCCGCCCGCCATGCTTGCTGACCTTCGCGCCGGCAGCGGCCGCAACGAACATCGAGCAAGTGGAGATGTTGAACGTGTGCGAGCCGTCGCCGCCTGTTCCGACGATGTCGACGAGGTGCGTCTTGTCGGGCACGTTGACCTTGGTGGAGAACTCGCGCATGACCTGTGCGGCCGCCGTGATCTCCCCAATGGTTTCCTTCTTCACGCGCAGGCCGGTGATCAGCGCCGCCATCATCACGGGCGACAGTTCGCCGCTCATGATCATGCGCACGACCCGGAGCATCTCGTCGTGGAAGATTTCGCGGTGTTCAATGGTGCGCTGCAGCGCTTCCTGGGGGGTAATGGGCATTTCGGCCTCCTCTATCGAGCGGTGGGATTGTCGGACAAAGCCAGTTTCAGGCCGAAGCCGATGAACATGCAGGCGGCCGCGCGGTCCAGCCAATGCATGCCTTTTTGCAAGGCGCCGCGGCGCGCCATCCAGGCGGCAGCCAGGGCCCACCCGGAATTCACCGGAATGGCGTTCAGGTTGAAGATGATCCCGAGCAGCACGAACGCGAGCGCCTTGTTGTCCGTGTCCGGCGAGATGAACTGCGGCACGAACGCGAGGAAGAAGATCGCGACCTTCGGGTTGAGTATGTTGGTGAGAAAACCGCCGGTGAACACCGATCGCAGGGTGGGCACCTTTGCCCACCTTTCCCCGCTCGCCGTGGACGCAGGTGCCCACCCTACGGGTTGCGCCTTCGCCAGCAGGATCCTGGCGCCAATCCACAGCAGGTAAGCCGCGCCGACGTATTTGAGCAGCGTGAAGGCCGTGGCTGAAGTAGCCAGCAGCGCGCTCACCCCGAGCGCCGCCGCGAAGATATGCACGAAGCAGCCGGCCGTGATGCCCAGGCCCGCAACGATGCCCGTCTTCGCGCCCGAGCGCAGCGAATTGGTGACGATGTAGAGAACGTCGGGGCCGGGCGTGAGGTTCAACAGCCAGCCTGCGGCGATGAACAACAACAGATGTTGGGCATCCGGCACGGCGTCACTTTCCGAAGAACTGCCGGATGGCGGCGATCGCGCGATCGATGCCGGCCGCATCTACATCGAGGTGCGTCGCGAAACGCAGGCGATACAGCCCGGTCGCCAGCACGCCCTGCGCCGCGAGGTGCTTGAGCAAGGCCTCCGATTGCTCGCGGGCCGGGCCCGTCAGGTCCACGAACATGATGTTGGTCTGCGGTGCTTCGATTTGGAGCCCGTCGATTCCCGCCAGCCCCTGCGCCAGGCGCTGCGCCAGGGCATGGTCCTCGGCCAGCCGCTCGACGTGGTGGTCCAGTGCGTACGACGCGGCCGCGGCGAGCATGCCCGCCTGGCGCATCGCGCCGCCCGCCATCTTGCGCACGCGCCGCGCACGCGCGATGAAGTCGCGCGAGCCGCACAGCGCCGAGCCAACCGGCGCGCCCAGCCCCTTGCTGAAGCAGACGGACACGGAGTCAAAGCACTGCGCGATGCGCCTGGCTTCAGCGCGCGGGTCATTTCCGCTCTCGGCCGCCTGTGCCACCGCCGCATTGAACAGGCGCGCGCCGTCCAGGTGCCGCGCCAACCCCTTACTCTTCGCTAAAGCCGTCGCCTGCTCGATATAGCTGAAGGGGAGCAGCTTGCCGCCTAGCGTGTTCTCGAGTGCCAGCAACCGTGTGCGCGCGAAGTGCGGATCGTCCGGCTTGATGGACGCTTCGATTTCGGCGAGGGCCAGTGTTCCATCGGCTTGGTGGTTCAGCGGCTGCGGCTGCACGCTGCCGAACACAGCGGCGCCACCGCCTTCCCAGCGGTAGCAATGCTGCATCTGGCCGACGATGTACTCGTCGCCGCGCTGGCAATGCGACAGGATGCCGCACAGGTTGCTCTGCGTGCCGGTCGGAACGAACAGCGCGGCCTCGAAACCCAGCAGGCCGGCGATCTTGTCCTGCAAGGCGTTAACACTCGGGTCGTCGCCGAAGACATCGTCGCCCAGCGGCGCGGAAGCCATCGCGGCGCGCATGCCCGCCGTCGGCTGTGTGACGGTGTCGCTGCGCAGGTCCACGGGAAAATGCCCAGCGGCGCTCGGGCTCATCGCTTTTCCTCCAGAAAGTTCTTCAGCATGGCATGCCCATGCTCGGTGAGGATGGACTCGGGGTGGAACTGCACGCCTTCGATGGCGAGTTCCTTATGCCGCACCCCCATGATTTCACCATCATCGGTCCATGCCGTCACGGCCAACTCGGCCGGGCAGGAGGATTGTTCGATGGCCAGCGAGTGGTAGCGGTTAACGGTGAATTTTTCGGGCAGGCCCGCGAAGACGCCCTCGCGCGTGGTCGTGATGACACTAGTCTTTCCATGCATGAGCTGCCGGGCGCGGACGATCTTGCCACCGAAAGCAGCGCCGATTGACTGGTGCCCCAGGCACACGCCCAGAATCGGCAGCTTGCCCGCGAAGTGTCGAATCGCCTCGACGGAGATGCCCGCCTCGGCCGGCGAGCAAGGTCCGGGCGACACTACGATCCTATCCGGCTTGCGCTGCGCGATGCCATCCACCGTGATCTCGTCGTTGCGGAACACTTCCACCTGCGCACCCAGCTCGCCGAAGTACTGCACCAGGTTGTAGGTGAAGCTGTCGTAGTTGTCGATCATGAGCAGCTTCATACACGCGCTCCTTCGTGCAGCCGCGCGAACTCCCGCCCTTCGAAGGCGATGAAGGCGTCGATCATTGCGCGGTACGTCGCCTCGACCACCGCCTCGGGCACGCCCCGCTCGCGCGCCATGGCCTGCACGCGGCCCAAGATGAAATCGATGCGCGCCTGGTCGTACACCTGGTCTGCGCTGCCCTTGATGCGCGCGGCCTGTGCAACGTAGCCGCCGCGCGCCGCCAACAGTGTCACGATGCGTTCATCGAGCCGGTCGATGTGGCGGCGCACGTCGGCCATGGTCTCGCAATGTTCGATGGCAGCGCTCATTCCAAGCCCTCCTCGACCAGCTCCGAGGCGCGCAACAATGCGCGGGCCTTCGCCTCGGTTTCCTTCCATTCCAGTTCGGGCACGGAATCGGCCACCACCCCGGCCGCGGCCTGCACATAGAGCATCTGGTCCTTGATGATGCCGGTGCGGATCGCCGTCATGCCGTCGTTCAGGATGCCCTCGACGTTGCTCACGATGTGCATCACGTGGCTGTAGCGCTCCACGGCGAAAGCCTCGGTCACCTTCACGGTGCCGGTTTTCGCGATACGGCCGATGTCGTTGCGCGCCAGGTCGATCAGCATGACGTGCTCGGCGCGCTCTTTCGGGTCGTTGATCAGTTCCTGCTCCGCTGCCTTGTCCAGCTCGGGTGTAGCGGCGCGCGGGCGCGTGCCCGCGAGCGGCCTGATTGTGATCTTCTGTCCTTCCGGCGTTTGCTCCTGCCGCACCAGTATCTCCGGCGATGCCCCCACCACATGGAAATCGCCGAAGTGGTAGTAGTACATGTAAGGGCTGGGATTGAGCGAGCGCAGCGCCCGGTACAGCGACAGCGGCGACTCGGTGTAGCGCTTCTTGATGCGCTGGCCCACCTGCACCTGCATGAAGTCGCCGGCCTCGATCAGTTCCTTGGCGCGCTCCACGGCCTTAAGGTAGTCGGCCTTGGCGAAGTCGCGCTCGGCGGGGAAGGTTTGGGTTTGCTTGATCACCGGCGCGCTCACCGAATACTTGAGCTGCTCGCGCAGCTCGCGCAGCCGCTTTTTGCCATTCGCGAACGCCTCGGGCTGACCCGGGTCGGCGTACACAATCAGGTACAGCTTGCCCGAGAGGTTGTCGATGACCGCCAGCTCCTCGCACTGCAGCAGCAGGATGTCCGGGCAGCCCAGTGTGTCCGGCGGGCAGCTCTTTTCCAGCTTCTTCTCGATGTAGCGCACCGTGTCATAGCCGAAGTAACCGGCCAGGCCGCCGCAAAACCGCGGCAGGCCGGGCCGCAACGCCACCTTGAAGCGCTTCTGGTACTCGCCGATGAAGTCAAGCGGGTTGCCGCGGGCGGTCTCGACGACCTTCCCGTTCGTTACGACTTCCGTGAGCGCATCGCCCCCAAAGCCGCTGCAGCGCAGCAGCGTGCGCGCTGGAAGGCCGATGAAGCTGTAGCGGCCGAACCGCTCGCCGCCGACGACCGATTCGAGCAGGAAGCTGTGCTTGCCGCCGTCGCGGGCGTGGGCCAGCTTCAGGTAAAGGGACAGCGGGGTTTCGAGATCCGCGAACGCCTCGGCGATGAGCGGAATGCGGTTGTAGCCCTGGACGCCAAGGCTTTTGAATTCGAGTTCGGTGATCAAGGATGAGCCTCCACAAGCTCGCGGCATGGCGCCGCTTTGAATCAACATACTGCCTCAGTGAATCGAGGCGCGGGGGCACGGGCTGCCCCGTGCAATCAGGTACGCACGAATTCAGGCTTCCGCCAGGGCCAGGCTCCCTGGCCCCTCAGACCTGCAACATCGGTGCGGTGGATAAACATGGTCGAAGTGTAGCAAAGCGCCGGGGGACGACCGGGTGTTGCCCCTAAACGCTGGCTCATAAGCGCAAACCCACTTGCGGCGGCGCGAACTGGTACGCGAAAATTCCAAAATCGCACGTTCGTTCTTTTTTGGAGTACTCATGAGGATGCGGAATCGATGGGGCCTGGCGCTGGGCGCGCTGCTCCTGGCCACCAGCGCATTTGCGCAAATGACGGTGTCGGGCGTGAAGTTCGAAGGGGCCTCGGACGTGCGGGGCAGCAAAGTCCAGCTCAACGGCGCAGGCGTTCGCTACAAAGCGATTTTCAAGGTCTACGCGGCGGGCCTGTACCTGCCCAAGAAGGCCGACACCCCCGAAGCCGCGCTGGCCATGCAGGGGGCCAAGCGCATCTCGATCACGACGCTGCGCGAGATCGATTCGTCGGAGCTGGGCAAACTGTTTTCCCGCGGCATCGAGGACAACATGGAGAAGGCGGCGTTTTCCAAGCTGGTTCCCGGCGTGATGCGCATGAGCCAGATCTTCTCCCAGTACAAGAAGCTGGACGCAGGCGACAACTTCGTTATCGACTGGGTTCCGGGTGTCGGTACCGTCATCACCGTGAAGGGCGTCCAGCAGGGCGAGGCCTTCAAGGAGCCGGAGTTCTTCAACGCGCTGCTGCGCATCTGGCTGGGGCCGAACCCCGCCGACTGGAAACTCAAGGATGCGCTGCTGGGGAAGGCGGCCTGAGCATCGCGGCGGCTACTGCAAGCGAATCGGCATAGCCATCCGCATCGACGCCGCGCACCGGCTGGCCGTGGTTGTACCCATACGTCACGAGGATCACCGGGCAGCCCGCGGCGCGCGCGGCCCGCGCATCGTTGCTGGAGTCGCCGACCACCAGCGTGCGCCCTGGCTCTGAACCCAGCGCCTCGCAGGTCTTGACGATCGGCAGCGGATCGGGCTTCTTGCGCTCGAACAGGTCGCCGCCGAACACCACGTCGAAATACCCGAGCAGGCCTTTGGCCTCCAGCAGGGGCTTCGCAAAGTTCGTCGGCTTGTTGGTGAGGCAGGCAAGCTTCAAACCCGTGTCGCGCAGCGCGCACAAACCTTCGGTGACACCTGGATAGACGGTCGAATAGTGGCCGTTGATGGCCATGTAATGCTTCTGGTACGAGGCCCAGGCCGAGTCGTACCTCGAGGGCGGCGCGCCCACGTGCTCCAGGACGGAGCGGATCAGGTGCTCCGAGCCCTTGCCCACCATGAGCTCGATGGCTGACGGCTCGATGAGCGGCAGCGCGAGTTCCTCGAGCATGCGATTGAGGGCGACGGCGAAATCGCCTAGCGTGTCCACCATCGTGCCGTCGAGATCGATGATGGCGGCCTGAAACGCTTCTTGCCGTGGGAACGAATGCATCGAATTTGCCATGGAGGCAAATTCTCGCATCCCCCCCCAGCGCGCGGCGCTGGCTAGAGTACCTTGCGGCCGCTGATGACGCGCAGCAGGACAACCACGATGGCGATCACCAGCAGGATGTGGATCAGGCCGCCGGCGCTGACCGACGTGACCATTCCGAGCAGCCACAGGATCACAAGAATGAGGGCGATGGTATAGAGCATGTTGTTTCCTAGAGTTTGGAGACGCTTGCGCCGCCGATGAGCATGATGCGGTCGCCGCTGCGCCAGTTGTCGGCGCTGTCGGAGGTGCTGGTTCGGGTGGATCCGTCACGCAGACGGACTGTGAATTCGAAACTGGCGGGCGTGCTGCCGCCGTGTTCTATGCGCCGTATGGCCTCCACCACGCCGCAGGTGCTGCACCGAGCCCTTGCCCGGGGCGCGACCGCATCGTCCGCCGCCTGCGGCAGCATGGCCGACTCTAGCGGCGTCTCCTGCGTGCCGCGCAGCCAGGTATCGGGCACGCTGGCCGTTGCGACGGAGCAGAAGACAAGCGCGGCAGCGACGAAAGTGAAGTTCATGGCGTGTGTCGTGGAGTGATGGCTAGCGAGTGGGAACCGGGCGCTCGATTTCGCGCAGGATGCCGCCTTGCTGGGCGCTGCCGCTCATCGAGCCGTGCTTCATGCGCATCGCGCAGTCTTCGCGGTCCTGCGCGGGCAGTCCTTCGCAACGCATCATGCGGTTGTTGGCGAGGCTGCCGTCGGCCGAAGCACCCAATGCGCCCCGTTTGGCTTCACCCAACGCGGCGCCGGCTTCCTTCAGGCAGGTGGCTCGGTCCTGGTTGGACGTGCCGTTCATGCAGGCGGCACGCTCCTGCTTGTAACGCGCTTGCGCTTCGGACATCGGCGATGCGGCGGACGCGGCGCCGGCCAACAGCAGGAGAGCCGTTGCGCCGATCGTCATGGACAGTGAATGGATCTTCATCATGTTCTCTCGTTGAATTGCGACGCCCGGGCCTTGCGGACTACGGGCGCCGCGATCGCGTTAGCGACGGTCTTTGCTCACCTCGTTGCCGATCACACCACCCACGGCGGCGCCACCGACGGTTCCAATGGGGCTGCCGCCCGTCAGCACTGCACCGGCGACGCCACCGATCGCAGCGCCCCCGACGATGTTCTGGTCACGGTTCGACATGCCGGCGCATCCGCCCAGCATCAGCATTGCGGCAATGACGGCGCCGGCCTTGAAGGCGGCGCTCACTTGAGCCTCATGTCGTTGCCGACGGAGCTGACGCCCTTGACGCCTTGCGCGACCTGCACGGCGCGATCGATGTTCGCGCGGCTGCTGACGAAGCCACTCAGCTGCACGCGGCCCTTGAAGGTTTCAACGTTGATCTCGGCGGACTTGAGCGTCGGCTCATTGAAAATCGCGGCCTTCACCGAAGTGGTGATGGCAGTGTCGTCGATGTACTGGCCGGTGCTTTCGTGGCGGGCGGTCGAGGAGCAGCCGGCAAGCGCCGTCAGCGCCACGGCTGCGAACAGCACTGAAACGCGGGTGAATTTGTTCATGTGGGATCTCCAGGTATCTCGGGGACAGCCCGGCGAAAAAACTCACTGGGCGGGATGACGGCGTCAACCCATGAAGAGTGCTCGCGGCTTGTCGCAGGGTCTGTGCGTTGCCGAACGCATGAGATGGCGCGCATGTAGGACAAAGTCGCCTCATCAGCTATGTGCGCGATCGAACAGACGGCTCATCGATAAGCGCGCACCGTGCAGTCTCAATACTCTCTGGAGACTCCATGAATCGACATCTGAAATCCGCGCTGGCTGTGTCTGCGCTCGTACTCGCCTCGCAAGCCATGGCGCAAGTCACGTTCTATGAAGGCGAGGGCTATCGCGGCCGCGCCTTCTCTACCAGCCAGCGTGTGGGCGACTTCAGCCGCGCCGGTTTCAATGATCGCGCGTCATCGGTAGTCGTCGATCGCGGCCGCTGGGAAGTCTGCGAGCACGCGCGCTTCGAGGGCCGTTGCGTCGTCCTGCGCCGCGGCAGCTACGAGTCGCTGCAAGCACTGGGCATGGAAAACAGCATCTCGTCGGTTCGCCCGGCGGACAACCGCCGCCAGTATGAGAACCAGCCCGAGCCGGTTGCGGCGGCTGATTACCAATACCGCCGCCGCTACAACGAACGCGTGTTCGAAGCGCCCGTCACGCAGGTGCGCGCGGTCATGGGCGCGGCCACGGAACGCTGCTGGGTCGAGCGCCAGCAGGTGTCCGAGCCTAGCGGCAACCGTAACGTGGGCGGCGCGATTGCGGGCGCCCTGATCGGCGGCGTCCTGGGCCACCAGGTTGGCGGCGGCTCCGGCAAGGACATCGCCACCGTCGGCGGCGCGGTTGCCGGCGGCGTGATCGGCTCCAACGTGGGCCGCGACAACACCTCGCAATATGGCAGCCGGGACGTGCGCCGCTGCGAGAACACCACCAACGCCACCCCCGCCTACTGGGACGTGACCTACAACTTCCGCGGCCAGGACCACCAGATCCAGATGACAGCCCCTCCCGGAACGACGATTGCCGTGAACCGTGACGGCGTCCCGCGCCAGTAAGACCGCCCCGGCGGACTGAAAAAAGCGGCCCTCTCGGGCCGCTTTGCCATTGGGGACGCCGCATGTGTGCTACCGCACATACGCGGCGTCGCCGTGGGCGCAGCATGGACCATGCTCCCCATTTCCAACAAGTTGCTGGCGGCGCTACCGCGCGCGACATTGCGCGACATCCTCCCGGCTCTCGACCCGATCACACTGGCGTTGGGCGAAGTGCTCCACGAGCCAGGCCGGCCCCTGCGCCACGTGTACTTTCCACTCACCTGCCTTGTGTCGCTGATCGTCGTCGTGGAGGACCATCTCGCGCTCGAAGTCGCATTGGTGGGCCGCGAGGGTGTGGTCGGCGTGTCGCTCGTGCTCGGCGCGGACTTGTCGCCAGTGCGCGCCGTGGTTCAAGGCGCAGGGTCGGCACTGCGGGTGACGAAAGCGGCCCTTCGCACCGCGTTGCAGGGCCATGCGCCGCTGCAGAACGTGCTGCAACGCTATGCCAATACCTTGATCGCGGAAATCGCGCGGACCGCGGGCTGCAACCGTTACCACCTGCTGGAGGCTCGACTGGCGCGCTGGCTGCTGATGACGCGGGACCGCGTGGAATCGGCCGACTTCATGATGACGCAGGAGTTCCTGTCCACCATGCTCGGCGTGCGCCGCGTGGGGATCAGCGACGCGGCCTCGTCGTTCCAGCGTCGGCACCTCATTGAATACAGTCGCGGCCACATCACCATCCTCGACCATGATGGCCTGGAGGCTGCGTCGTGTTCGTGCTATGCGCACGACGCGGCGGATGCACGCGCCTTGCCGGCTTGGCGGCCCCACGGCTGAGGCCTCACCGCGCCGAGGTGCGACGACGCTTGACTCAGTTCACGCGCGTGATCGTCAACGCGTTTTCCTGCTTCAGCACGATGGTCGAGCCATCGGACAATGTCCTGATGCGAGGGCCCCCGGTAATGTCGTACCGAGGCATGACGCGGTCCGCCATTGTCCAGGGCCAGGGGTAACCGGCATAGGCTCCGGCCACGGAGGCCTCCTGAGTCAATTGCCCGTTCAGTCCGTCAATGTCGCTTTGTTGGGTGTATCGGGTCACGATGTCGGTAGCGCCAATGATGGCAATCGAGCTCAGCACGACGGGATGCGTGGGAATCAAAACAAGGGTTCCTACGCTGCCGGATAGCATTGCGAACCCCACAACCGTGGCACCCTTCACCAGCGTGGAGACGCCCACCTTACCGGCCATGCCCTCTGTTGCCGTCGCTCCACTGGCAATCAGGGCGGATTGGGTTGCAATGGCTGCGCCCTGTCCGGCAGCTACGGCGAGCATGGCGGGCACCGCCAGTCCCGAAGTCAAACCGGCGAAGGCGATGGTGGCGGCGTACATGGCCGGCTTGCGGATGCAAGATTCCACCGTGGGTTCGGTGAGATCAGCCGCCATCGAGGCTTTGATCGTGAACCACACAGCCCCCGTGTTGCGCTGAAAAATTTGGCCGGGTTGCACGATGCCGTAGTACAGGCAGCCGATCTGCTCGAGCGTGACCAGCACCGGGTAATCCGTCTTGTTCTGGATCTGGAAACCAGGTGAAACCCCGGGTGAGATTGGCGCGAATATGGTACCCAACTGGCCTCTCCAGACAGGGTCCACATAAGTCGCGCTAACGCCCGGTAAATCCATCCAGCTACTCGCCCCTGGAGTCATCATCTGCACGGTGCCGTCCACCTTGTAACGCGTTTTTCCGCCCCCCGACGTCAGATCGACCCAATTGACGTTCCGTGAGATTTCCGTGTATTTCAGGAGACCCCCATTGCCCGTGTTCATGGTCCACTCGCCTGCGCTATTGGTCTTCACCAGCTTTGCCAGAAGCGGGGGGAGGTGGGCGCCGTGCGGATTGGTTTCCCGGTAGTGAATCTGCCCGACGTTTTCGCCCGTTACCGCAAGGGCTCTGAGCATCTGACACCTGTATCCCGCGTACTCGCAGGTACCCGTCGTGACGTTGATCGTGAATCGCTTGGCCCCGGCCAGCGTGGATTCGGGAAAACTGATGGTGTCCGGGGTGCGCGTCACCAAGCTCGTCGGGATGGCCGCGGCGATGGGGGGCGACTCTCCGCCTGTCAGTGAATTGTAGGTTGTCCACCCCTTTGACGTGCCGTTCTCGAGCACCTCCGTCATCGCAGCGGACGCAAAAGGCTGGGTCCCATTGGCATACGCGAGATTGAAGAAACCTATATGGACATGATTGGCGCTCAGGCCTGAGACCGTCCAGGCGCCTGTCATCGAGCGCGGCGAGAACATAGCTGCCGGTGTAGCTCCCGGTGCAGACGTCCTGATTTGCCTTGTTGCCAGGTCCAACTCGACGTTAGCTTCCGTGGGTAGCGTTCGCTTCAGCCGAACGACGGTGTCATTGCGCTCCACTTCCTTGTACACATGCGACGACGAAGTGATCCAGCTATCACTGGCCCTCCACTCGCCGACCTTGGTTTGGGCCCAGCTTATGCCGTTTTCCTTCACATACTTAACGTTGTGACCGTTGACCGCCTGTGCGCAAACGAGGAGGGGCGCGGCAGCGGCGACTACCGCCATGGCCTGGACCAGCCATTTGCCCGCCCATCGCAGCGCGGTGGGGTACTCGTCTGGCTTGGCGCCAGGCGAATTGATATGTTCGGGGAGCATTTGAGGGCCTTCGTAGGTAATAGCACTAGAAACAGTGCTTCCTAGGATAGGCGCCGGAGCCGAGATCCTCCTCAGACTGAAGTCTCGGCTTAAAGAGACAACACTGGACGCGGCGAAGCCTGATGCGACGCCAGCAAGACGTCGCCCAATGACCCTAAAGCGCGAGCCGCAGCGTCACCGTGAACTTGCTGCCCAGGTCGCGCCCCGCGCTGGACGCAACGACGGTGCCGCCGTGCGCCTCGACGAGCTCGCGCACGACTGCGAGACCGATGCCCAGACCGCCCTGGTTGTGGGCCGCGGCGTGTTCGTCCTGCACGAAGAGGTCGAAGATATGGGGCAGCGCTTGCGGCGTGATGCCGATGCCGTTATCCGTGATGCTGATTTCCACGGTCTCGCTCAGCACCAGCGACTTCAGCGTGATCACACCATCCTCGGGCGTGTATTTGGCGGCGTTTTCCAGCAGGTTGCTGAACACCTGAACCAGCCGTACCGCGTCGGCGTGCACATAAAGCGGCCCGGACGCCCCGATGCGCCTGAACCGATGGCGCCGCACGTCCATCGCGGGCTGGCCGGTCTGGATCGCGAGTTCGAGGACGCCCGAGAGATCGACCTTCGATCGCTCGATGCGGAACTTGCCAGTGCTGATGCGAGAGCCGTCAAGCAGGTCGCCGATCAGCCGGGCCATGTGCGAGACCTGCCCGTTGATGGTGGCCTGCAGCTTGAGGAGCAGCTGGTCGTCACTGTGCGCGCGGGTCATCATCTGCGCGGCCAGCCGCAGCGGCAGCAGCGGGTTGCGCAACTCGTGGGCGGCCATGGCGAGGAACTTGATCTGCTTGCTGTGCGCCCGTTCGGCATCCGCCTCGATCTCCTGCGAGCTCAGCGCCGCCACCAGCAGCTGCTCGTTGGCTTCGCGCAGGTCGGCGACGCGGGTATGGTACTCGGCGCGGGCCATCTCGCCCGACGCGGACAGCGCGGGCAAGGCCGCACCGAGGCCGGCGCGTGTCAACTCGCCCAGCCGATGGCGGGCCGAGTCGGCGATGCTCTGGGCGCGCAGGGCCGCCAGCACCAACTGCTCGTTGGCCTCCAGCAACTGCGCCGAGGGGACGCCGGACAGTTCGCGATGCACCCGCGCCAGGTCCTGCCGCAGCACGGTCAGCTCGGCCCGCACCGCGTCCGCCTGCTGGTTGAGCAGGGCGAGCGTGCGCGTCGCAATCGCGACCTTTTGGTCGTCCGATAGGTTCATGGCGATCGGGGCGCCGCCACCCGCTGGGTGGGGCGGCCGCCCAGCAGTCCCTCGTAGTCAGGCAGCATCTCGCCGATGCGAATGCCCTTGTCGTCGATGCTGAACAGGCGCAGTTCGTTGGAATGGGCGCTGTCGCGCACCTTGGCCACGGCCATGATGCGCAGCAAGCGGCTGTCCACCTCGATGTAGCGCTGCACGATGATCGCGTCCGTGAGGAACGCGGTGCCGTACGGCGAGAAGCGCAGGTCGTCGTAGCGGTCCTCCAGCTCCGACGTCATCAGCACTGTGGCGCCGGTGCTGGCCAGCGCCAGCACCATGCGCGAGAGCGACTCGCGGAAATTGTCGCGGAACGTCGGCGCCAGCGCGAGCTCGAAGCCCGAAAGGGAGTCGATCACCACGCGGCTCGCGTTAAGGCGCCGCACCTCCGCGATCAGCAGGTTCGCGATCTCGTCCACCGAGAGGCCCGGCGCGCGCGCGTCGATCACGCCCACCCGGCCGCTGGCGATCAGTTCGGCCAGGAAGGGGCCGCGCGAGCGGTTGGGGCGCTGCTCGAAAGCCGCGATCACGCCGCTCTCGCCGTTGCGGGCGCCCTCGGCCAGGAAGGCCGAGGCCAGGATGCTCTTGCCCGCGCCCGTGGGGCCGGCCACCAGCAGCGAGTAGCCGCGCGGCAGCCCGCCGCCCATCATCTCGTCGAGCCCGGGCACGCCCATCCTCAGCCTGCGCCCGTCCGGCCGTGCCATCGCGCCGGCCTCGGCTTCGGCCATGAGCGGCGGGGCGAACACGCGGATGCCGCCGCCGTCGATGCGGAACGTGTGCAGCCCCGGCAGCGTCGCCTGGCCGCGCATCTTCATGATCTCCATCTTGCGCACTACGGAGTTGCCCTGCACGCTCTGGCGCAGCCAGACCAGCCCATCGGCCACGGTGAAGACGGGGTTGGGGTCGTTGTCGGTGAAGTATTCGCCGATCAGGAAGGTGGTGGCCTGCCAGCTCGTCATCATCATGCCCAGCTGCTGAACGAACTCCTGCAGGCTGATGAACGAACTGGCGCTGTCCTGCGCCAGCGCCACCGAGCGGAAGGAATCGACGAACACCAGGGCGGGGCTGTGGCGCTCCACTTCGGCGACGATGCGGGCGAGGACGGTCTTCAGGTTGCCGGTCGCCGTCTCTTCCGACAGGTTGACGAAGTGCACGCAGTCATTGACCTTGGCAGCGTCGAAGAACTCGAACTGCTGCTGGTAGCGCAGCATCTTCAGCGGCGGCTCGCCCAGCACGGTGAAGTACAGCGCAGGCCGCTCGGGCGTCGCCAGCGCGAACATCATCTGGTGCGACAGCGTGGTCTTGCCGCAGCCGGGCGGGCCCGCGATGACGTTGAACGAGAACTCGGGCAGCCCGCCGCCCAGCACCTCGTCCAGCCCCGGGACGCCCGTGGGCAACCGTTTGATCGTGGCTTTGTCGATGGTGGTCATGGCGAATCGTCCTGCACGGCGTTGCCGTATGAATTAGGTGACCAGGCCGCTTGCAGCAGGCGCTTGGTGAGGGATCGGCCGATCAGGTCGGCCAGCAGGTCATTGAATATGCGAAGGAGCGCGTCGTGGGCTTGCGACGCGTCCGTCGCCGTTTGCTGCGCCAGGGCCGCACGCAGGGCGCTATAGTCACCGGGCTGCACGGCACCTTCGTAGGCAGCGGCTAGCCAAGGGAATTGCGCGCGCGCCAAATGGAGGGTGCGTTTGTAGAGCGCGGCGTTGCCGCGCGTCCCGATGACCGGGGAGAGCGCTCCGTCGATTGCGGCCCACACGGCCACGGCGGCGTCGGCAATGCCTTGCGCACCAGCGCCGTCAACATTGATCGACCTCAGCGGGTTCACGGCGCGTCGCCCCATTCCACCGGGCGGTGCAGGTACTTTGCGGCAACCTCTGCCTTCCAACCATCTTGCACGGAACACCTCTTTTGATCAGACCCGAGAATGCGCCCCTGTTGAGGGCGCGTCTGTTCGGTAGCGTACTTATTCACATTGCTTACAAGTAGAAGTGAACGAGGTGCTCCCCACCATCCAGGGCCAGCCGCACCGAACCATTCATCACGATCAAATCGGCCCCATCGAGAGCCGCGCGATGAGTGGCGGCGCCTGCAACGACCTTGATCTCGAACCGGGACCCCTGCAGGTTCAGCGTCGCCTCGAAGCCGGGCCAATCCGCCGGAATACAGGGTTTCACGACCACAAACGCGCCTTCGCGCCGGATGCCCAGTATGCCTTCGATGCCCGACTGATACATCCAGCCGGCGGCCCCGGTGTACCAGGACCAGCCTCCGCGACCCACATGCGGCGCCACCGAATACACGTCGGCGGCCACGACATAAGGTTCGACCCGGTAGCGCTCGGCGTCAGCCGGCGTGCGGGCGTGATTGACCGGGTTGAGCAGCGAGAACAGTTCGACAGCCTTGCCGCCTTCGCCCATCCTCGCAAGGGCCAGCACGGCCCACATCGCTGCATGGCTGTACTGGCCGCCGTTCTCGCGGATGCCGGGCGGGTAGCCCTTGATGTAGCCCGGGTCGCGCGCCGTCTTGTCGAACGGCGGCGTGAAAAGCAGCGCCAGGCCGTCATCGGCGCGCACCAGTTGTTCGTGCAGCGATGCCATCGCAGTGGCCGCCCTTGCCGGATCGGCCGCCCCGGACAACACGGCCCACGACTGCGCGATGGAATCGATAGCGCATTCGCCGCTGTCCTTCGAGCCCAGCCAGCTGCCGTCGTCGTAGGTTGCGCGCCGGTACCACGCGCCATCCCAGGCTTCGCGTTCCAGCGCCTCGCGCAGCGACGCCGCATGGGCGCGCCAGCGCGCGGCGCGCTCGGGGTCGCGGCTGTCGGCCAAAGGCGCGAACAGGTCGATGGCGGCCAGCAGCAGCCAGCCCAGCCATACGCTTTCGCCCTGCCCACCCTCGCCCACGCGGTTCATGCCGTCGTTCCAGTCGCCGGTGCCCATCAGCGGCAAGCCCAGGCGGCCAGTGAGTGTGAGGCACTGGTCCAGACCGCGCGCGCAGTGCTCGAAGAGCGTTGCGGGCCGGTCCGCCGCCATCGGCTGGAAGAACGCGTCGTGCTCGCCCGCGGCAAGCGGCGGGCCATCGAGGAAGGGCACGATTTCATCGAGCACGCCCACGTCGCCGGAGCGCGCCACATAGGTCGCGGCCGCATAGGCCAGCCACACACGATCATCGGAAATCCGGGTGCGCACGCCCTGCCCCGAATGCGGCAGCCACCAATGCTGGACATCCCCCGCCTCGAATTGACGGCCCGCCGCACGCAGGAGGTGGGTGCGCGTTTCCTGCGGCAACGCCAGCGAGAGCGCCATGCCATCCTGCAGCTGGTCGCGAAAGCCGTACGCGCCGCTCGCCTGGTAGAACGCCGAGCGTGCTCGGATGCGGCAGGCGATCGTTTGATAGAGGAGCCAGCCGTTGAGCATGATGTCCATCGCGCGGTCGGGCGTCTTCACTTGCACCGCGCCGAGCAAGCCTTGCCAGTGGGCGCCCACCTCATCGAGGACTGCGTCGAGGTCGGCACTGCGATACCGCGCCACCACCTCGCGAGCACTCTGAGCGGACTCGCACTGCCCGAGGAAGAAAACCACCTCGATGCTTTGACCCGGCGCGAGTTCCACCACCCGCTGCAAGGCCGCGCACGGGTCCAGCCCCGCGCCGCAGGCGCCGGACAGCGCAGACCAGCGGGCCAGCGCCGCCGGGTTGCCCACTCCGCCCTGGCGCCCCAGGAATTCGCGGCGATCGGCGGTGAACGAGGTGTGCATACCGGCCATGTCCGCGAAGGCAACGCGCCCCGGGAACGCGGTGCTCCACGCATTGCTGGCCAGCAACGCCCCGGTGGCCGCATCCATTTCCGTACACACGAACGGCCCGCAGGCGCCGCGCGAGGCGCCCAGCACCCACTCGGTGTACGCGGTAACAGACAGTCGACGCGGCAGGATCGAGCGGTTGCGCAGCGTTAGGCGTGAGATCTTCACAGGGTCGGCGATGGGAACGTACTGCAGCAGCTCGAGCCCGATGCCGTGGGCCTCGTGCTCGAACCGGCTGTAGCCGTGGCCATGGCGCGCGATATAGTTGCCGGCGTCGCGCATCGGCTGCGCCGTGGCCGTCCACACGTCGCCGCTTTCCTCGTCTCGAACGTACAGCGCCTCACCCGCCGGGTCGCGCACGGGGTCGTTCGACCAAGGCGTGAGCTGGTTCTCGCGGCTGTTGCCCGCCCAGGTGTAGCCGCTGCCCTCGGCCGACACCTGGAAGCCGAAGCCCGCATTGGCGACGACGTTGATCCATGGCGCGGGCGTCGTCATGCCGGCATCCAGCACGGTGACGTATTCGCAACCGTCATGGGCGAAGCCGCCCCGGCCGTTGAAGAACTCCAGGTCGCGGGGCATGGGCAGGTCTTCGCCGAGGTCGTACATCGCGGTTGCGCTGCGCGGCGCCGGCAGGGGCACATCCTCTCGCTGCACCAACGCAAGCTGGTCAGCGATCGTCCCTCGCCGCGCGATGAGCGCGACCCGCGCCACGGACTGGAGCAATGCACGCGCTTCCACGGTCATGAGGTCGGCGCGCAGCGCGTACACCGAGCCTTGCGCCAGCTCGGCGCCGAGGTGCGGCATGGCCTGGCTGCTGCGCACAGCTGTGTCGATGGCAATCTGCAGGTCCTGCACATACGACGCGGCGCGCTCGTTCACGATCACGAGGTCCACCGCGAGCTGTTTCATCCGCCAGTACTCGTGCGCGCGCAGCAGCTGGCGCACCTGCGCGATGTCCTCGACCTCATCGATGCGCAGCAGCACGATCGGCAGGTCGCCCGAGATCGAATGGACCCAGAGGCCCGACTGCGGACCGCCGCCGCGCACGATGGCTTCCGAGGATGCCCGGAAGCCCGGGTCGGCATAGAGGATGGGCGCGGCCAGCCGCTGGAAATCCGCAGCCTCCTCGGCCTTCACGCCGATGTGGCGCAGCTGCACCTGGGCCTGCGTCCACGCCAGCGTCTTGGCACGGTCGAAGGCATTGCGATCATGGTGCTTGTCGACCAGGCGCAGCAGCTCGGCGCGAGTCGGCGCGACCAGGGTCCAGAAGGCCACGCGTGCCGACTTGCCCGGCGCGATTCATACTGGATGTCCGCCGTGACCTCACCTTCCACCACCGCGAAGTGCGCGGCCCACAACGGCGACTCGCCGTGCGAGCGCGGCCGTCGGCTCGCAAGCAGCGCACCAAACTCCGGCAGGAACTCCGTCTGGACAAACAGCTTGGAAAATGCCGGGTGCGCGTTGTCCGCGGCGGCCGTCGCGAGCACCAGCTCGGCATAGGAGGTGAGCTCGATTTCGCGCGCGCTCCTGCCGCTGTTGACGAGCGACACGCGCCGCACCTCGCCGTCGTCCTCGCCCGACACCAGCACTTCCATACCGGTGGCAAGCGTGCCGCCGGTGCGGATGAATTCGGCATGATCCTCGCCGAACACCACGTCGCAGCCGCCGGCGCCGCCCGCCAGTGGCTGCGCGCTGGGCGACCATACGGCGCCGCTGGCGGTATCGCGCAGGTAGACGAACGAGCCCCAGTCGTCGCAGGTCGCGTCCTCGCGCCAGCGGGTTACCGCGATGTCGCGCCAGCGGCTGTAACCCGCGCCCGACGCGGTGAGCATCACGGCGTAGCGACCGTTGGACAGGAGGTGCGTGACCGGCGCGCCGCGGCCCGGCCCATGAAGGCGCCGCACCGCGGAGGACGGTGCCGCCGGCCGCGCCGGCGAGGCCTTCACTTCCTCGGCGCGCGGATGGGCCAGCGCCACGTCGCGCGGCATGCGCTCCTGCAGCAGCAGCTCGCAGGCCTGGATCATCGGCTCGCGGTGGCGCCTCGTAGAAGCCGTAGCGGCCCGCCGCGCCCATGCCGGCCAGGTGCGCGAAATTGCGCAGCGCACCGGCCGGATCGACCATTGCGGCGAGGCCCGTGGCGTAGGGCGCGATCACCACGTTGTCGGCCAGCCCGCGCTTGAGGCCCAGGCCCGGCACACCGAAGTTCGAGTACTGGTAGGTGAATTCCATGTCGCGCGCGTTGTAGGCCGACTCGGACACGCCCCAGGGGATGTCCATCGCGTCGCCATACGATTGCTGCCGCTGCACCACTACCCGGTTGGTCTGCTCCAGCAGGCTGCCCGCGGGCGCGCGCATCACGAGCGACGGCATGAGGTACTCGAACATCGAGCCCGACCAGGAGATCAGCGCGGAGGAATTACCCATCGGCGTGGCGGTGCGGCCCAGCCGGAACCAGTGCTTGGTCGTCGTGTCGCCCTTGGCGATGGCGAAGAGGCTGGCCAGCCGCGCCTCGGAGGCGAGCAAGTCATAACAGCTCGTGTCCAGGCGGTTGTCGGCGAGCGAATAGCCGATCGACAGCAGCTTGCGTTCGGCATCCATGAGGAACGCGAAGTCCATCGCCAGCGCCATCTCGCGCGCTTCATGCGCGATGAGCTTCAGGCGCGCGCCAAGCAGCAGCGGCGCATCGGCCAGCTGCGCGCGGTCGCGGCCGTGTTCGTAAATGGTGCGGCTCGCGCCCTCGAGCCAGAACACCACGTCGGCGCCGGCCTCATCCCCGGCGGCCGGCAACAGGGCGCTCGCGGACTTCGCGGCCTTGTCGGCCAGACGTTTCAGGACTGCGGGGATCGCCCTGCCGGCGTGGCTGTGCATTCCGGCATCGATCTCGTCCAGGAGCACCTTGACCTGGCGCCCCTCCTCGCCGCTGGCGGCGGGCAGCGCGGCCATCGCCTGGCGCGCCAGTTGGAGGTGGTCCAGGACACCGGTGCGCGCATGTTCGGCCTGGGGCGCGCCGATCCACTCTTCGCAGGCATTGGCCACGGCGATGAGGTGGCCGGCGAGGTTGCCGCTGTCCACCGACGACACATAGGCCGGCGCAAGCGGCTGCAGGTCGAGCGTGCCGTACCAGTTATAGAAGTGCCCCTTGAAGCGCGCCAGCTTCTGCAGGGACGCGAAGGTTGCCTCCAGCCGCTCCGCCGTTTCCAGCGTGCCGGCCCAGCCGAAGTCGCGCGCCGCGATCGCCGAGAGCAGGTAGAGCCCGATGTTGGTGGGCGAAGTGCGGTGCGCGACGGCCGGCCTGGGACTCTCCTGGAAATTGTCGGGCGGCAGCATGTTGTCGGCCGGCGTGACGAAGGTCTCGAAGAAGCGCCAGGTGCGCCGTGCGATTAGGCGCAACTCGCCCTCCTCGGGCGCGGACAGCGCACGGCGCTGCGCGACCAGCGGGGAGCGGCTGGCCCAGAGCGCCAGCGCGGGCGCCGCCAGCCACAACAGCACGAACGGCAGGACCAGCGGCCACGACACGGGCGAGAACAGGAGCGCCGCGGCGGCCATCGCCAGCCCCAGTGCCACGCCGCCGGCCATCTGCCGGTAGAAGCCCTGCAAGTCCAGGCGCGGCGCGCGGGCGGATTGCGCGGCGGTGGTCCATTCAAGCAGGTGGCGGCGCGTGATGCCCAGGCGGGCCAGGGTGCGGGCGATCGCGTCCAGCATGCGCCACGCCTGGTCGGGCAGGAAGGCGACACCAAAGAAAGTCTGGAGCACGGCCGTGCGCAGGTCCGCCCCCACCACGCGCGCATGCCGGGCCATATGGATGCCGCGGCGGCGCGGCACGAGCGCGAACAGCGCCGGCAGGAACGCCGGGATGGCCAGCGCCGCCACGACCAGCAGCACCGCCGCCAGCGCCGAGGGCATAGGCAGCAGCCACGAGAGGCCCAGCGTCGCGAGCAGCGCAGGCGCCTGCAGCGAGCGCCGGAGGTTGTCCAGCATCTTGCCCAGCCCCACGGAGCCCACGGCCTGGCTCACGGTGGCGTGCCGCACGATCCACGGCAGCAGCTGCCAGTCGCCGCGCGTCCAGCGGTGCTGGCGCTTTGCCGCCACGTCGTACCGGGCCGGGAATTCCTCGACGACCTCGACGTCAGTAGCCAGGCCCGCGCGCGCGAAGATGCCTTCGAACAAGTCGTGCGAGAGGAGCGTGTTGGGCGGCACGCGGCCGGCCAGCGCAGCCTCGAAGGCATCAACGTCGTAGATGCCCTTGCCTGTGTACGAACCTTCGCCGAACATGTCCTGGTACACGTCTGACGCGGCCGCTGCGTACGGGTCGATGCCGCCCGGCGCGGAGAACAGACGCTGGTAGAACGAGCCTTCCCGCCCGACCGGCAGCGAAGGCGTCACGCGCGGCTGGAGGATCCCGTAGCCGCCCACCACGCGCTGCAGCTTGTCGCAATACCGGGGGCGGTTCAGCGGATGCGCCATCTTGCCGATGAGGCGCGATGCAGCATCGCGGGGCAGCCTCGTATCGGCATCCAACGTAATGACGTAGCGGACATGGGGCGGAAGCTGCGCCTCGCCACGCGCTGCCGGCTCGAACGACGTGTCCGTCGCGCCGCGCAGCAGGCGGTTTAGCTCGTGCAGCTTGCCGCGCTTGCGCTCCCAGCCCATCCACTTGGCCTCGCCGGCGTTGAACAGGCGCCGGCGATGCAGGAAGAAAAATCGCGGCCCGCCCGCGGGGCCCGGGCCATGGCGGCGATTGAGCTGGGCGATGGCCTCGGTCGCGACGGCCACGAGATGCGCATCGCCCTCGCGGGATTTCTGCTCCGCATCGACGCCGTCGGCCAGCAGCGCGAACAACAGTTCGCCGCCGGTGCCCGAGAGGTGGTGCACTTCCAGCCGCTCGATCTGCTCCAGCAGGTCGGCCTCGCTGGTCAGCAAGGTCGGCACCGCGACCAGCGTGCGCAGCTCGGCCGGCACACCGTCCTGCAGGGCGAGCCCTGGCAAGGCCACGGCGCCGAAACCCCAGGCGACCGCCCGGTTCACGAGCGCCGTCGCCGCCTCGGTAGCCGGAATGAACGCGGCCAGCGCAAGCAAAGTCATCAGCCCGGCGGCCGCGGGCGTCCACACAGTCCACAGCGACACCGCCATGAGGAGCGTGGCGAGCAAAAGGATGGCGGCGACGTAGCCTGCCATTCCGAGGCGGATGTTGAAACGCGTGATGGCCAGCCGCAGCGGCGGCTTGAACTCGATCGCGCGCTCCAGCGCTGGGCGTCCGTCGGCGATCAGGTGATAGCCCGGGTCTGCGATGCGTCCCGGTTCGGCATGGCGGCAGGTATCGACCACGAAGGCCGCGATCGCCAGCTCCGACAGCGGCGAGCCGCGGGCGAGCTGTTCGATGGCGCTGCGATAGAGGTTGCGCGTGGGAAAGTCCATGCTCGCGAACTCGGTGCCCGCGCGCAGGCGCGCATCCACCAGGCTCACGCTTTCGAACAGCTGCGCCCAGTCGATATCGGAAATCAGGCGCATGCTGGTGATGACGTTGCGCACCGTGACGTTGGACGCGCCCTGTCGCTGGTGCGCGTGCTCCACCACCTCGTCCACGGTCGTGCCCTGCATCGCCAGCCGCTCGGCCAGCCAGCCGAGCGCCGGTGTGGTGCGCGGGTCCTGGTCCCTCAGCCGCTTGGCCAGTTGCGCGGCAAAGAGTTCGGACAGCGGACCCGGCGCCCGCGAGGCGATGTCGGCCTCCAGCGCCGAGTGCGCGTTGCCCGAAGCGAGCAGGCGGTTTGCGAGCGATTGCGCGTCGGTGCGGGCGCTGCGCCCGGCACTGATCTGGTCGGCCAGGCGCCGCAGGTTCTCGATGAGGACGATGCGCAAGGTGATGGCGACGGCCCACAGCTCGCCGATCGTGAGCGGCTGCACGCGCTGGTACGCGGCCACGAAGCGCTGGAGCACGACGGGGTCGAAATGGCTGTCCGTGTGGGCGACGAAAGCCCACGCCAGGCCGAACACGCGCGGATAGCCCGCAAACGGACCTTCGGCCAGTTTGGGCAGCTGGCGGTAGTAGCCCGGTGGCAGGTCGTCGCGGATTTCGCGGATCTGCGCCTCGACGAGGTGGTAGTTGTCCAGCAGCCATTCGGCGGCGGGCACGACGCCTCGTCCGCCTTCCAGTTCGGCCGCGCTGGCCCGATAGGCCGCGAGGAGCACGCGAGCGTTGTCATCGAGGCGCCGGTGCAACGAAAGAACGGCTGGCGGAGTGTGTGTGACGGGCTGGGCCGCGGCCAGCGATTGCGCGTGCAGCTCCAGTCGTTCGGCCCCGAACAACTCCTGGCGCACGGGCGCGGAATCGTTCCAGGGCGCGGCCGGGTGTCGGCGCCTCGGCGCGAGCGGACTCAGGCGGGGCCTTGCGCGCCCAGGACGCGCAGGTCGTACTCGCGCAACATCACCGGCTCGCGCGAGCCTTGCGCGAGCCGCCTGCGCACCGCGGCTTCGATGTCGGCCGCGTTCGCCAGGAAGGTTTCGACCGGGTCCTCGCCCTGGGCGGTGGGCCGGTAACGATGATGCAAGGCCTCGCGGCCCACGCTGGCGCCGAGCAGCTTGCCGTCCACCGCCACCCAGAACCGGACGGTGCCGGAACTCTCGTGAAGAAAGGGGGCGTCGGACATGGGCAGGTGTCACCGGTTTTGCCGCGCTGGCCGGTGGCACCGGTATCGCCGGTGCTGCCGGTATTGCCCATGGCGCCCGCGCTGCCGGTGCTGCCGGTGCTGCCGGTGCTGCCGGTGCTGCCAGTCGCGCCGGTGTCGCCCGCTGTGCCCGTCGCGCCGGTGGCGCCGGTGGCACCCGCGGGGCCGGGGACGGCGACGGGCACCGGAACGTTGACGACGGTCGGCGCCGGGGTAACTTCACGCTGGCAGGCGGCGAGGGAGACGGCCATGGCGACCATGGAAATGACGATTGCGAGTTTCATTGGAAATCCAGTTGATTGTTTGAAAAAGAGGAACGCTCACCTGGACAGACATGTGGACACAGCGAGACCGAATGAAGATAGCGCTTCCGCGCCCGCTGGTCTGTTCGCTGGCGCGCTTAGGGCGCCCCATCATTACGTAAGCCGGGGACTACAAGCTCGCGCGCGATGATTTCCTGCCCGATGCCGCGGTAACCAAGGAAGCGGCAAGCCGGGCCGAACATTGGTTCGCCGCTCACCTGGTACTTCTGCACCGAGCCGTCGGGGTTGACGCGGCTGAAGACGAAGTCCAGGAACGGTTCGCGCGCGGCGATGGCGGCGCGCAGCACCGCACGCTCGCTTTCGTTCCATCCGGTGAGCCGCGCCGTGTCTTCCTGCGCAGCGAGGGTGTCGTTCCAGAACCCCAGCATCTCGAGCACTGGACCCGACATCCGCGTGAAGTTGCCGCTCTCGTCTTGTTCCCAGTACCAGTCGCAGGCGAGCTCGGTCAGGCTGCGGTAGCGCTCCTCGCTCTCGCGCAGCTCTGCGGTTCGATTTCGCACTTCCTTCGAAGGGCTTGCTGATGAAGTCCCGCGCGCCGGCCTTCAGCGCGCGCACCTTGTGCCCGGGCTCCGCCGTGATGACCAACACGGGCAGCCAGCCGTCGGGCGCATCGCCCTTGAGGTGCTTCATCACCTCGAAGCCGTCCATCCCGGGCATCTGCAGGTCGAGCAGGATCAGGTCGTAGTCGTGCTCGCGGTGCAACTCGCACACCTCGCGCGGGTCCATGGTCGCGCAGACGCCTGTGTAACCCGCCTCGCCAAGCGCCTGCTCCAGCAGCGCCACATTGGCCGGCTGGTCGTCGACAATGAGGATGCGAGCGGCGAGGATCGCGGAACCATCGATCATCATGACAGCACGAGTTCCCCGCTCGCCTTCTTCGCGACGGCGAGCGCCGCATCCAGCGCCTCCATGAACTGGCCGACAACGATGGGCTTGGTGATGTAGTTGAAGAAGCCCGCCTCCAGCGCCTTCTGGATGTCGCGCGGCACGGCGTTGGCGCTGAGCGCGATGATCGGGATGTGTGCCGTGACCGGGTCGGCGCGCAGGATCTTCATGGCCTCGATGCCGGACAGGCCCGGCAGGTTGATGTCCATGAGGATCACCTCCGGCAGGCAGGCCCGCGCGTACTCGATGCCCAGGCTGCCGTCGGCCGCGCTCAGCAAACGCAAGTCGGGGCGGCGCGCCACCAGCTGTTCCACCAACTCCAGGTTCGCCGGGTTGTCCTCCACGTAGAGCAATGTGCGCTTCGTGTCGCCTTCTTCGTTTAGCGGCCGGCTCGCGCTGACATGGTCTTCCTGCAGGGCCAGCGACTGCGGCGGCGCAGACAGTTCGAACTCCACCCAGAAAACGCTGCCTTCGCCGACGGTACTCGTCGCGCCGATCTTGCCGTCCATCAGCTCCACCAGCCGCTTGGTGACGACCAGGCCGATGCCGGTGCCTTCTTCCGCCGTCGCTTCCTTGCCGAGTCGGTTGAACGGCTGGAATAACTGCGCCAGCTGTTCCGGCGAAAGACCGATCCCGGTGTCGCGTACGGAGAGGCGGATCGAGTTCGGCGCGACCAGCGAGCATTCCACCGCCACCGCGCCTTGCGGGCGGTTGTACTTGACGGCGTTGAACAGGAGGTTGATCAGCACCTGCTTCACGCGTGTGCGGTCGGCATTGATGAAGCGGGGGATGTCGAAGCGGCTGAAAGTCATGCCGATGCCGCGCTGCCGCGCCTGTGGCTCGATCATCGCCCGGCATTCAATCATCACCTCGGCCAGCGACACCGGCTCGTTGGACAGCGTCAGCTTGCCCGACTCGATGAGCGCCAGGTCCAGCACCTCGTTGATCAGCTCCAGCAGGTACCACCCGGCCTTGAGGATCTGTTCGATGTTGCGCTTCTGCGTCGGCGTCGGCGACGGGGCGCCCGACTCGAGCAGCTGGGCGAACCCCAGGATGGCGTTGAGCGGCGTGCGCAGCTCGTGGCTCATGCTGGAGAGGAAATCCGATTTGGCGTGATTGGCCTTTTCGGCGGCGGCCATGGCCTCTTTCAGCTCCGACTCGACGCGCTTGCGCACCGAGTTGTCGGTGCCGATCAGGAGGTAGCCAATGAGGGCGTCGTACTCGTCGCGCAACGCGGTGATGGAGACGATCGCCGGGAAGCGGCTGCCGTCCTTGCGCATGTAGGTCAGCTCGTAGATGTCTTCGATTTCGCGAGAGGCCTTGTACGCCAGGGCCTCGAAGCCCGGCGTGATGACGGTGCCGAGCTCCTCGGTCAGGGCCTGTGCCCTGGCCCGCACTTCCTGCGGATCGTGGATGTCGCTGGGGCTGATCTTGTTGACGACTTCTAGCGCCTGGTAGCCCAGCATGCGCTCGGCGCCCACGTTGAACAGCTGGATGATGCCCTTCTCGTCGGTTGCGATGATCGAGAAATTGGCGCTGTTGAGAATGGCGTTCTGCAAGGCGCCGGCCTTGAGCAGGCGATGCGCGTCGGCGCTGCCCCGCGCCGCCCTCGCGACCTCGTCTTCGGCGAGGATTGTCTCGTTTCGTGCTTCTGGCATGCTGATTCCCGTAAAGATCAGCCGACAGTAGGGCCCAGTAGGGCCAGTGTCACGGCACGTCTGTGCGCCAGCAAACATAGCGGCGGGCCATCGCCCCGCGCACCACCCTGCCAGCTAGCGACAGGGCGAACCCACGGGCAGGTACGGATCGCCGCGCGGGATATCCGACAGCAGGCGGTCGAATTCCACCTTCACGACCCGATAGCACTCGCACACAGCCTTCTCAAGGCCGGGCCTGTCGATCACGTCGATGTGGCCGCGGCTGTAGCGGATAAGCCCTGCCCGCTGCAGGTTGCCGGCCGCCTCGGTCACGCCTTCGCGGCGCACGCCCAGCATGTTGGCGATCAGCTCCTGAGTCATCGTGAGCGAATTGCCGGACAGCCGGTCGAGGCTCAGGAGCAGCGCGCGGCACAGCTGCTGTTCGACCGAATGGTGCCGGTTGCATACGGCCGTCTGGGTCATCTGGGTGATGAGCGCCTGCGTGTAGCGCAGCAGCAGGCGCAGCACCGGTCCGGCGCGGCTGAACTCCTGCTGCAGCAGGTGGGCCTTCAGGCGGTAGGCATGACCGGCGCTGCGCACGACGGCGCGGCTGGGCGTCGTGTCGCCGCCCATGAACAGCGAGATACCCAGGATGCCTTCATTGCCCACCACGGCGATTTCCGCGGACGCGCCGTCCTCCAGCACATAAAGCAGGGAGATGATGCAGGTGGTCGGGAAGTAGACGTGCTGCAGCCGCCCGCCCGACTCGCTCAGCACCTCACCGAGCTTCATGGGCACCAGCTCCAGGTCAGGCGCGAGGCGTTCGTATTCTGCTGCCGGAAAGGCGGCCAGCAGGTGGTTCTGGGTGGTTCGGTGGTCGGCCATGCGTATTTGGATTGTGCCCGCTTTGTCCGCTGCCGGACTTACGGCGAGCGGCCGCATGCGGCCGTTACACGAAATAAAGGGCGCCGCGGCGCCCTTTTTCACGCCGGCACGGCGTCGACATTGGCCCGCATCCAGTGACGATGCTTCGCGATGGCGGCCAGGAAATCCTGCGCCAGCTGCGCGCGCCCGGGCGGATCGTTCTTGCCGATGACGACACCGGCTACCGCCGGCCCGCCCTCGCCCTCGGCGATGCCGAGCGTGCGCAGCAGTTGCGCGCCCTCGCCGATCATGCACAGGCTCTTGCAGTGCTTGTATGCCTCCAGCACGAAATGCACCGCATCGCCGTTCAACAGGAGCGCCTGCGCGCTCGCGGCGCCGCCGGGCACCAGCACGGCGTCGAACATGACGGAAGGCATGTTCGTGAAGGTGTGGTTCACCGGAAGCTGCTGGCCGGACGACGTGGCGACGGTGCCAAGGTGGGCCGCAACAATCCGCGTAGTGGCGCCCATATCGTGCAGGGCGGACTGGATCGCCCGCAACGCGCCCATCTCGACGCCGTTGGCGACGAGCACGGCGACCTTGCGGGTGGCGATGGCCGCGCCGTTGGCCGGCGGATTGCTCTCCATGCTGAGCGAAGGCGCCGCCTCGATCGGCAGCTTGCCGCGCACATCGCGAAAGCCCGCGCGCCCGGCCGCCGCCTTGGCATCCGGCACGGCGATGCCCAGCGGCTCGGCCACCTTGCGAGCCAGTTTCGGATCGACGTGGGCCAGGTTGTCCACCACGCGCTGCCGGATCGCAGGCACTTCCACCTTGGACAGTTCGAACTGGAAGGCCGAGATGATGTGCTCCTTCTCGGCCGGGCTCTGGCTGTTCCAGAACAGCGTCGCATGGCTGAAGTGGTCGTCGAAGCTCGGGCTGCGCCGCCGGATCTTCGGCGGCTCGGTCGCCTCGGTGAAGCTCTGGAAACCCTGCTGGCCCCCGTCCACGCGAAACTCAGCGCCGGTGGCCAGCGAGTTGGGCTCGTAGGCCACCTGCCCCTTGTTCACCAGCATCCGGTGCATGCCGTCACGCTGGAAGTTGTGGAACGGGCACACGCCCTTGTTGATCGGCAGCTCGTGGAAGTTGGGCCCGCCCAGGCGCGACAGCTGCGTGTCGGTGTATGAGAAGAGGCGCCCCTGCAGCAGCGGGTCGTTGCTGAAGTCGATGCCCGGCACGACATGGCCGGGGTGGAAGGCCACCTGCTCGGTTTCGGCAAAAAAGTTCTCGGGGTTGCGGTTCAGCACCAGCTTGCCCACGGTGAGTACCGGCACCATTTCCTCGGGGATCAGCTTGGTCGCATCCAGCAAGTCGAAACCCAGGGCCGCTGCTTTCTCTTCGGAGACGAGCTGCACGCCCAGTTCCCACTCCGGGAAGTTGCCCTGCGCGATCGATTCCCAAAGGTCGCGCCGGTGAAAATCCGGGTCCTTGCCGGCGATCTTCTGCGCCTCGTCCCAGACCAGCGCATGCTTTCCCAGCCGCGGCTTCCAGTGGAACTTGACGAAGTGCGACACGCCCTTGGCGTTGATCAGGCGGAAGGTGTGCACGCCGAAACCTTCCATCATCCGGAAGCTGCGCGGGATGGCGCGGTCGGACATGATCCACATCAGCATGTGCGTGGTCTCGGGCATGAGCGAGGTGAAATCCCAGAAGGTGTCGTGCGCACTGGCGGCCTGCGGCATCTCGTGGTGCGGCTCGGGCTTGACGGCATGCACGAGGTCCGGGAATTTCATCGCGTCCTGTACAAAGAAGACGGGGATGTTGTTGCCCACGAGGTCGTAGTTGCCCTCGCGCGTGTAGAACTTCACCGCGAAGCCGCGCACGTCACGCACCGTGTCGGACGAGCCGCGCGAGCCGGCAACGGTGGAAAAGCGTACGAACACGGGGGTGCGCGAGCCCGCCTCCTGCAGGAAGTCGGCGCGTGTGTATTCGACCAGCGACTTCGTCAGCTCGAAATAGCCATGCGCGCCAGCCCCGCGCGCATGCACGACGCGCTCGGGGATGCGCTCGTGGTCGAAGTGCGTGATCTTCTCGCGCAGGATGAAGTCTTCCAGCAGCGAGGGGCCGCGCACGCCGGCCTTGAGCGAGTTGTGGTTGTCCGGTATCACCACGCCCTGGTTGGTGGTGAGCAGGCTTTCGGGCCCCTGGCTGAACGTCTCCAGCTGCTTGCTCTTCGCGGCGGCGCCTTCGCCCACCTTGGACTTGCGCTGCGCCTCCTGCTTGGACTGGGCCATTCAAAACACTCCTGTGGCGGTTTGGTTGTTGTTGTTCAAGAACGCGAAAGGCGCCCGCCACGGGGCGCCTTGTATGTGCTGCGGTCGTTCAGCCCGCGTCGAGGTCGAGCGCGGCGTCGAGAATGCCGGCCACCGTGGCCAGCGCAAAAATGCCGGCGGCGCCGGCGGCGCACCACACCAGCCATTCGGGCAATTCGGCGAACAGGTCCATGGGCTTTCTCCTAGTCAGGCGGGCTTTGTCCAGACAAGCCTCAGCTTAAGAAGCTCATGCGCAACCGTTCGTAGTTGGTCGGCAGGAGCGGTTGTCGGCCAACCTTTGTAATTGCGGTAGGACGGCTCCCACAGCCCCCCGGCAGCCGCGCTGTCTTTCCTACAGGCACGCCCCGGCGCGTCCTACCGCCGCGTTACCGCGTGCGAGGCAACAATCGGTCAACCAGCGACGAAAGGCACCTCATGCAGAACCAGACGCCCAACCGCCCCCGCGACGACACGGCCAAGGGATCGGATCGCCAGGGCAATACCTTGCCCGCCCAGGGCGACAAACAGCGGCGGGTGCCGCGCGCGCCGCACGAACGCGACGAGTCGGCCGACAGTCAGGGAACCTCGGATCCGTCGGCCCGCGGCGTGGGGGAGGCGGCCCGCGAAGACATCGAACGGGGCGTGGTCGACACCGACAAAGGACCGGTGATGGACGAGACCTACGACCGCGTGCGCGAAGGCGCTGACGACCCGCTGAAGAAGCTCAGCCCCTGAGGGCGCTGCGCATCGCGTCGATCACGCCCTTGTAGTCGGGCTTGCCGAAAATCGCGCTGCCGGCCACGAAGGTATCCGCGCCCGCTGCGGCGACGCGCGCGATGTTGTCGGCCTTGATGCCGCCGTCGACTTCGAGCCGGATGTCCTTGCCACAGGCGTCGATGCGCCGGCGGGCATCCTCGATCTTGCGCAATGCCGAGTCGATGAAGCCCTGCCCGCCGAAGCCGGGGTTCACGCTCATGATGAGCACGAGGTCGATGTCATCGATCATCCAGTCCAACACATCCAGCGGAGCGGCCGGGTTGAACACCAGCCCGGCCTTGCAGCCAGCGGCCTTGATGGCCTGGACACTGCGGTGAACGTGCGCGGTGGCGTCGGGGTGGAAACTGATGTAGTTGGCCCCGGCCTGGGCGAAAGCCTGTGCCAGCGCATCGACGGGCTGCACCATCAGGTGCACGTCCACCGGTACGGCCGCCCCGGCCGCGGTCACCGCATGGGGCTTGAGCGCCGAGCAGATCATCGGGCCGAAGGTCAGGTTGGGCACGTAGTGGTTGTCCATCACGTCGAAGTGAATCCAGTCCGCCCCGGCGGCGATGACGTTTTTCACCTCCTCGCCCAGGCGGGTGAAGTCAGCCGAGAGGATGGAGGGGGCGATGCGGTAGGTGGTGCTCATCCCATGATTCTCGCAAATCGCCGGACGGGTTACGATGGCCGCCATGGCCAAGTACCAGTTCCGCATCGAAGTCGAGCCGCAGTTCCTGCCCGAGCAATCCGCGCCGGGGCAGAACGTCTACAGCTTCTCCTACACGATCACCATCACCAACACCGGCGAAGTGCCGGCGCAACTGATCTCGCGCCATTGGATCATTGCGAACGCCGCCGGCGAGCTCGAGGAGGTCAAGGGCCTGGGCGTGGTCGGCCACCAGCCGCTGCTCAAGCCCGGCGAGGCCTTCCAGTACACGAGCGGCTGCCGCCTGCGCACGCCATCGGGCACGATGCACGGCAGCTACTTCTGCGTGGCCGAGGACGGTGAGCGCTTCGAGGTCGAGATTCCTGAATTCGCGCTCGACGATGGAGCAAGCCGCGTCCTGCACTGAACCGTTGACCCGCACATGAACGAAATCATGGCCATCTGGGCCGAATGGCTCAGGCCCTCCGCCGGCCTGCCGACGGTGCAGTGGTCCATCCTGCTGGCCGCCGCGGCGGCCGCGGGCCACCTGCTGCAACGCTATACCGGGCTGCCCAAGGTCGTCGGCTATTCCTTGACCGGCGCGGTGGCCGGCCTGGCGGGTTTTTCCGGCGCGGCCTGGCCCTTGCAGGGCACGGCGCTCTTTCTGCTGGAGCTGGGCGTGTCGGTCGTGCTGTTCGAATCGGGCGGGCGCATCGCCCTGCGCTGGTTCCGGCACAACCCGATGGTGCTGCTGCAAAGCCTGCTCGAATCCACGCTCACGGCGCTGGCCGTGTACTACGCCATGCGCTGGATGGGCGTGCAATCCACCGTCGCGGCGGCGATTGGGTTGATCGCGATGGTCGCCTCTCCCGCCGTGTTCAGCCGTGTTGCGATGGACACGCGCGCATCCGGGCCCGTCACGGAACGCGCGATGGTGCTGTCCACGCTCAGTGCGCTCTATGCGTTGACGCTGGTAAGCGCGCGCGCGGGCGTGATGCACCGCCCTCACTCCGAGCTCGGCGAGACTCTGTATCCCGTCGCCGTGGTGCTGGGCGTCTCGTTCGTGGTCGGCGCCGCGCTAGCGCTGGCCCTGCGCATGGCGCTGCGCGTGATGAGCCCGACCAGCGAGAACACGTCCATGCTGCTCATCACGCTCATCGCCGCGGCCACCGCCTTGGCCGCGCATTTCGGCGGCTCGGCCCCACTCGCCGCGCTGCTGGGCGGCATTCTGCTCAAGCAGCTCAACCCGCGGCCCTGGGCCTGGCCCCGCCAGCTCGGTACGGCAGCGTCGCTGCTGTTGATGTTGACGTTCGTGCTGGTGTCGGTGGTGGCAGCCAAGGCCGACTGGAATCCCGCCGTGGCCACGCTGGTCGTGGCCCTGGTGTTCGCACGCGGCGCAGCCAAGGTGGTTGGCGTGGGGGCCGCCAACTGGCGCAGCGGCACCAGCTGGCGCCAGGCCTTCTGGACCGGCTGCGCCATGTCGCCGATGTCGTCGGTCGCGCTGCTGCTGGTGCAGCAGTTCGTGGCCTCGTCGATCACGCTCGGGCCGAAGATCGCGGGCATCGCATTGCCGGCCATCCTGCTGATGGAGGTGGTGGGCGCGATCATCGCCACCTTCGCCATCTACCGGGCAGGCGAAAGCTCGCGGCCTTCGCCCTCCGAGGGCTTGCCCAACACGGCGCCAGGAGAGTTGCGTGGATAAGGCCATCGAAACCGCAAGCCCGCCACCGGCGCCGCACAGCCTCGAGCCGTTTCAGAAATCCGCCGCGCTGTCGCTGGGGGTTGAGTTGGAGCTGCAGCTGGTGAACACGCACGATTACGACCTCGCGCCGTACTCCGACGAGATGCTTCGCCTCATGGCCCGCTACAAGCTGCCTGGCTCCGTGGTGCCGGAGATGACCTCCAGCATGATCGAGATTTCCACGGGCGTGTGCCAGTCGTCCGCGCAGGTGCTGTCCGAGCTGTCGGAGATCCGCAACGCGCTGGTGAAGTGCGCCGACAAGCTGAACATCGCGATCGTCGGCGGCGGCACCCACCCGTTCCAGCAATGGCATGAGCGCCGCATCTACGACAAGCCCCGCTTTCGCGAGCTGTCGGAACTGTACGGCTACCTCTCCAAGCAGTTCACGATTTTCGGCCAGCACGTGCATATCGGCTGCCCCGATCCGGACGCCGCACTCCTCATGCTGCACCGCATGTCGCGCTACATCCCGCACTTCATCGCGCTGTCCGCGTCGTCACCCTTCGTGCAGGGCCAGGACACGCAGTTCGACTCCGCGCGGCTGAACTCGGTGTTCGCGTTTCCGATGTCGGGCCGCGCGCCCTTTACGCTGAGCTGGGACGAGTTCGCGAAGTTCTTCGAGAAAACCACGCGCACCGGAGTCGTGAAGAGCATGAAGGACTTCTATTGGGATATCCGGCCCAAGCCCGAGTACGGCACCATCGAAATCCGGGTGTTCGACACGCCGCTCACCGTCGCACGCGCGGCGGCGCTGGCCGGCTTCGTGCAGTCGCTTGCCTCGTGGTTCCTTCACGAGCAGCCATTCATGCCGCAGGAAGACGATTACATGGTCTACACCTACAACCGTTTCCAGGCCTGCCGCTTCGGGCTGGAAGCCGTGTACGTAGACCCGGTGACGGGCCAGCACATGCCGCTGCGCGACCACATCATGCACACCTTGAGGCAGATCGGCGACCACGCCCGCCGCGTGGGCGCCAGCCACGGCGTGCAGCTGCTGGGCGAGGACGCGGAGCTGGGCACCAACGACGCGCGCTGGCTGCGCGAGCGGCAGTTGCGCGAGCGGCTGCTGGCGGAGGTGGTGAGACAAGGCGCACTGCGATTCCGGGGCGTCTCCTGACAACGGCGACAATTCACTCCATGGGTGAATTCGACCTGATCGACAAGTATTTCAAGCGGCCCGTCAGGCGCAACGCGCTGGGCATCGGCGACGACTGCGC
>JAQZBU010000221.1 GCA_029237735.1 Ramlibacter sp.
TAGGCGAAGAGCCGGCTGTCGGGGTGGCGGTAGCGCTGCGGATCGATGCCGGGGTGGTCGGGCTCGACCACGACCACGTCGAAGGCGCGCAGCTCGTCCCAGGGCGGCGTCGCGCCGTAGTGGAGCGCAACCGCCGGCGGTTCGGCCCGGGCCGGCATGCAGAACGCGAACAGGAGAAGAAGCCAGGTACGCCACTGCACGATACGCATCCTTTCGTTCAGGGACAGCGGCCGGGGCGATTGCGGAGACGGAGCCGGGCCGCTGTCATGCCGGCATTCGCATGCCGTCACAGGGCGCATTATTCCCGTCACCTGACCGCCAAGACACTCCACCAACTTCGCATCCGTGCTAGGGATTTGTTGGTGCGGCGTCAGCGTTTGCGAAGGCGCATGCCGAACTGTAAACGTACCAGCCCGCGCCCATGAAAAAGCCCGCACAGGGCGGGCTTTTTCTCACGACGTCACGCTCAGCGACAGAACTGCACGTAGGCGTCGAGGTTGAGGTTCTTGCGGATGGAGCTGAACCCCAGGCTGTTCACCGACGGACAGAAGGTCGTGGTGGCCTTGTCGTACTCGATGTGCATCACCGGCTTGCCGGCCGCGATGAAGGGCTTCATCAGCGAGCACTCGTTGTACTTGTAGCACTCCTCGTTGGTCGCGAAGTCGAAGTAGGGCTGCAGCGCCACGATCTGGTCCACGTCGTTCTTCAGGCCGATGGCGAGGCCGCGCTTGTGCGCCTCGGTGGCCAGGAACTTGTTGTAGGTGATCTGCTGCGAGCCCGCGATCGCGAAGCCGGTGTCGTTGGTGTAGCCGTCGACGTTGTCCGGGTCCACGGCATCACAGCCCTTGCTCTTCGCGAGGTCCAGGCGCGCCGTCATGATGGGGCCGAGCGCGGTCAGGTTGCGCACGTCCAGCCAGCGCTCGCCGGCCCAGCCGTCCATGTTCTTGCCGAGCACGGCGCTCGGGAACTTGGAGGCGTCCGGACGCCAGTTCTCGTAAGAGCCCGCGCTGAAGTAACAGATCACCTTCTTGCCCTGGGCGTGCAGCATGGAAATGTCGGACGTCGAGGTTTCCACCAGGTCAACGTTGTAGACGTCGACGTTGTACGAGGTGTTGAGCGCGCCTTCGTACTGGATCTGCCAGCGCACGAAGGACGACGGCTTCCACCAGGTGGCCGCGGTCGTGGTGCCCGATGTCGTGCCGGTGGTAGTGCCGCTCGTGGTGCCGGTAGTCGTGCCTGTGGTGGTCCCGGACGTCGTGCCGGTGGTGGTGCCCGACGTCGTGCCGCTCGTGGTCCCGGACGTGGTACCGCTCGTGGTCGTGGTGCTGCCGGACGTGGTGGTGCTGCCCGAGGTAGTGGTGGAACCGCTGGTGGTCGTCGAGCCGCTCGTGGTGCCGGACGTCGTCGTGGATGTGGACGAGGTGCTGTACTTGTAGAGCAGGGACTTCAGGGTGGACCAGTCGGCGCTCGCATTCAGGGAAAAGGCCGCCAGGGGCACTGCCAGTAACAACCGCATTCGTATTCTCCGCGTAATCGTTCGTATGCGCGGCCGGCACAGCCGGCTGATCTTTCCCGCCACTCCACTGCCGTCGCCACCGTGCGGGGCGTGAAACGGCAAGCCACAGCCCTCCCGGATGGGGAGCGGCAGGCCCGGAGCTCTCTGGGGAAATCCCTGTGCAACGTCGGCGAAGACGAATCACGAATCGTGCGCGAATCCCTTTCGGGGCTTCATGGTCACGCCGGTAGGGCCGGCGCTGTCGTTAGTCAGCACAACAGTTTGCGCTGGGGAGAAACTTACTGGGTACGAAAGATTACATTGTCGTGGCTTAGTGTCGTTGTTATCACCAAATCATCTATTTCGCAGCTCAACTATTTTTCAGGCGGACAGAAAAAAGCGCAGAGCCGGCCATAGGCCGGGTTCGCGCAGGGCGCCTGGCGCGGTGTTGCGCGCGGAAGAGAAATGAAAAGGGGCAGGCTCCGCCGCCGTGCGGCACAGCCTGCCCCCGTGCGGTGCGGACTCAGTGCGCGGAATGCGCGGCGCCGTGCGCCGCGCCGCGACGGCGGCCGGGTCGCAGGTACTTGCCGACCCCCATGAACCACATGAGCAGCGTCATGTCGCCGCTGATCTTCACTTCGTGCTTCTGCACGGCCTCCATGAAGCCCTGGGCATTGCCCTTGCTGATCAGGCGCATCCCGATGGCGTTGCTGGCGAAGTGCAACGTGACGTCGGGCTTCTCGTGCTGTACCGCGTGCGAGACGACGCGGTTGTGATGAATGTGGAAATAACGGTGGATCTTCTCGTCGGTCGAGATCTGGATGACGAAGTCGCGTCCGTGCAGCTTGGCGATGAATTCGGCATTGGTACGGGCGAGCATTTCCATACGTCTCGCCATGTACCACAGCAGTAGTCTGAACTTCATGCGGGAGGGCCCTGGCTGACTTGAATCTCCTTATAGGCCGGCGCGCGCGATGAGACAAGACCGCTAGTCCTGTTGCTCTGCCTTCTACACTCGCACGACATTCGATAGCGGAAATTGAACAGGACCAGCGCAGGCGCGCCGCACAATGAACGCGGCGCCGGCTGTCCGGCCGCCGCCTATGGAGATGGCTGACAGGAGTCGCGCATGAGCCTGCTTGTTCTTGCAATGATCGTCGGCGCCGCGGCGCTGGCGCTGCACAATCCCCGCCACGGGCTCGCCGCCACGCTGGCCACGGGCGTCGTCATGCTGCTGCTCTGGCGGGGCCAGATGCCGGTATGGTCCGTACTGTGGCTCCCCTGGCTGCTGCTCTTCCTGTGGAGCCTGAAGCCGGTGCGCATGCTGCTGGTCACGCTGCCCGTGATGCAGCTCATCCGGCGCAAGCTGCCCCCGATTTCCGATACCGAGCGCGAGACCATCGCCGCCGGCACCACCTGGTGGGAGGCCGAGCTCTTCCGCGGCACGCCCGACTGGCGCAAGCTGCTCGCCATCCCTCCCGCCAAACTCACGCTGGAAGAGCAGGCCTTCCTCGACGGCCCCGTCGAGCAGCTCTGCCGGATGCTCGACGACTACAGCATCATGCGCGACCGCGACCTGCCACCCGACGCTTGGCAGTTCCTGCGCGAACAGGGTTTCTTCGGCCTCGTCGTGCCCAAGGAATACGGCGGCCACGGTTTCTCGCACGAGGCGCATTCGCAGATCGTCGGCAAGATCGCCTCGCGCTCCATGTCCGCCGGCATCACCGCAATGGTGCCGAACTCGTTGGGCCCGGCCGAGCTGCTCCTGCACTACGGCACCGAGGAACAGAAGAACCACTACCTGCCGCGCCTCGCCCGCGGCGAAGAGATTCCCTGCTTCGCGCTCACCGGCCCCACCGCGGGCTCGGACGCCGGCGCCATCCCCGACACCGGCGTCGTCTGCCGCGGCCTGTTCGAGGGTCAGGAAGTGCTTGGCATCCGCCTCAACTGGGACAAGCGCTACATCACGCTGGCGCCGGTGGCCACCGTGCTCGGCCTCGCCTTCCAGCTGCGCGACCCGGAACACCTGCTCGGCAGCGCGGAAGCGCCGGGCATCACGCTCGCGCTGATTCCGGCGAACCATCCCGGCGTCGAGATCGGCCGCCGCCATTCGCCGGCCGGCATGGCCTTCATGAACGGGCCGACGCGCGGCCGCGACGTCTTCATCCCGCTGTCCTGGGTGATCGGCGGGCGCGAGTACGCGGGGCGCGGCTGGTTCATGCTGATGAACTCGCTCGCCGCGGGCCGCGGCATCTCGCTGCCCTCCGGCGGCACCACCATCGCCAAGCTGCTGGCCCGCCTCACCGGCGAGTACGCGCGCGTGCGCCGGCAGTTCGGCCTGCCCATCGGTAAGCTCGAGGGCGTCGAGGACGAGCTGGCCCGCCTCGGCGGCCACGCCTACACGCTGGAGGCGGCGCGCCGCCTCACCTGCGCCGGGCTCGACCTGGGCGAGAAA
>JAQZBU010000007.1 GCA_029237735.1 Ramlibacter sp.
CTTCGACCTGAGCTACCTCATGTACGGCGCCGTGTTCTACATGGCCGGCGCCTACACGCTGTCGCGGGGGGGCCATGTGCGCGCCGACATGTTCTACCGGCTGTGGAGCGAACGTACCCAGGCCGTCGTCGAGCTGGTGCTCTACGTCGTCTTTTTCTTTCCCGGCATCCTCGCGCTGGTCATCGCGGGCTCCGCGTACGGGCTGGAGTCGATGCGCATCCGCGAGGTGAGCGTCAACAGCCCCGCCGGCGTGCCGATCTGGCCGCTCAAGATGATGATCTGTGTCGGCGCCGCGTTGATCGCGCTGCAAGGCTTCGCAGAGGTGCTGCGGTGCATCGTTTGCCTGCGTGAAGGGCAGTGGCCGGCCCGCCTGCACGACGTGGAGGAACTCGAGCAGCAGATCCTGCGCCAGCACGCGGAAAAGACGGCGGCCCAGGCGGGGCAGGGGGTGCCGCGATGAGCGATCCGGCAGTCGCCCTGCTGATGCTCGGCATCCTGGTCTTCACGATCTGCATCGGTTTCCCTGTCGCATTCACGCTCATGGCGCTGGGCGTGGGCTTCGGCTTCTACGCTTATTTCCAGGCGGGGCAGGCCTTCTTCGACAGCCGCGTTTTCTACCTGCTGACGCAAAACACCTTTACGGTGCTCAACAACGACGCGCTGGTCTCCATCCCACTGTTTCTCCTGATGGGGTACCTCGTCGAGCGAGCCAACATCCTGGACAACCTCTTCAAGAGCCTGCAGATCGCGCTGAAGGGCGTTCCCGGTTCGCTTGCCGTCGCGACTCTCGCGACCTGCGCGCTGTTCGCGACCGCCACCGGCATCGTCGGTGCCGTGGTCACGCTGATGGGGCTGCTGGCCTTCCCGCAGATGATGAAGGCCGGCTACGACACCCGGCTCGCGGCGGGCGTGATCTGCGCAGGAGGGTGCCTCGGCATCCTGATCCCGCCATCGATCATGCTGATCGTGTACGGCGCAGTCGCGGGCCTGTCGGTCGTGAAGCTTTACGCGGCGGCGTTCATTCCCGGGTTCTTCCTGGCGGGCATGTATATCGTGTACGTCATCGGCGTCGCGATTCTCAAGCCCGAGCGCGCTCCGCGCCTGCCGAAGGAAGAGGGCAACGTAAGCTTCGGCGAGCTGAGCGTGATGCTCCTGAAGTCCTTCTTCCCGCTGGCCCTGCTGATCCTGGCCGTGCTGGGGGCGATCATGTTCGGCATCGCGACGCCAACCGAGGCGGCCGCGGTGGGCGCCCTCGGTGCGATGCTGCTCGCGGCGGCGTATCGCGCGCTCACGTGGAAGGGGCTGCGCGAGTCGGTGTTCCTCACGGCGCGCACCTCCGCAATGGTGTGCTGGCTCTTCGTGGGTTCGGCGACGTTCGCGTCCATCTTCGCCTACCTCGGGGGCAACGAAATCATCAAGACGGCGGTTCTGGCGATGGACCTCAACGCCGTCACCTTCCTGCTGCTGTCCCAAGTGATCATCTTCGTTCTCGGCTGGCCGCTGGAGTGGACCGAGATCATCATCATCTTCGTCCCCATCTTTCTGCCCATGCTGCCGCACTTCGGCATCGACCCAATCCTGTTCGGCGTGCTGATCGCCCTGAACCTGCAGACTGCGTTCCTGTCGCCGCCGATGGCGATGTCGGCGTACTACCTCAAGGGAGTGAGTCCCCCCTCGGTGCTGTTGACGCAGATCTTCAGCGGCTGCATGCCATTCGTCTACGTGGTGCTGGTGACGATGCTGCTGGTGTACGTGTTCCCGGGCATCGCGATGTGGCTGCCCGATGCCCTTTATGGACGGTAAGAGATGGATGTGACACAACTCGAAAGATGGTCGGCCACGGACGCGGCTCGCGCGATCCAGGCCGGTGCCATCAGCTCGGAACAGCTGGTGGAAGCCTGCCTGGCGCGCATCCGCGCCACCGAGCCGCAGGTGCAGGCGTGGCAGGCGCTCGACGAGACCCACGCGTTGACCCAGGCCCGGGCTCGCGACATGGACCGGCGGGAGGGTCGCCCCTGCGGCCCGCTGCACGGCGTACCGATCGGCATCAAGGACATCATCGACACGTCCGACCTTCCCACCGAGGACGGCACCGTGCTGCATGCCGGACGCACACCCGACCGCGACGCCACAGTCGTCTCGTTGCTGCGGGCAGCCGGCGCCGTGATCATGGGCAAGACGGTCACGACGGAGCTCGCGACGTACTCGCCTGGCAAGACGCGCAACCCGCACAACTTCGAGCGCACACCCGGGGGTTCGTCCTCGGGTTCGGCCGCGGCTGTTGCCGCCGGCATGGTGCCGCTCGCGCTGGGCACGCAGACGAACGGGTCGATGATCCGGCCAGCGGCGTTTTGTGGGGTGTACGGCTTCAAACCCACCCACGGCCTGGTGCCGCGTCACGGCATCCTCAAGCTGTCGCGAACGCTGGACTGCGTGGGGGTGTTCGCACGGTCGCTCGAGGATGTCGCCTTGGTGGCGGAGCAGCTGGTGGGTCATGACGAGAACGACCCCGACACGCGCCCCCGCGCACGTGTTCCGTTCCTGTCGACACTCGCGCAAGATCCCCCGCTGGAGCCGCGGCTGGCTTTCGTGAAGACGCCGATCTGGGATCGTGCCGATCAAACGACCCGGGAGGCGTTCGCCGAGCTCGCGGACGTGCTGGGCGCGCAATGCGAGGAGATCGAGCTACCGGGGTCGCTAGTGGGCGCTTGGGATTGGCTGCGCACGATCATGGAATCCGAAATGGCATTCAACCTGCAGGCCGAGTGGGAGCGCGGCCGCGACCGCCTGTCCGAGCCGCTGCGCGCGCAACTGGAACGGGGCCGCGAAGTGAGGGCCCTGGACTACCAGAACGCACTGGCGAAGATCGGCCAGCTCAACGAGGGCTTCGACGAGACGTTCTCGCGCTTCGACGCCATCCTCACGCCTTCGGCCCCGGGCACCGCGCCCGAGGCGGCGACGACCGGCGACCCGGCCTTCTGCACGCTCTGGTCGCTGTGCGGCATGCCAGCCTGCAACCTGCCCGTGATGACCGGCGTCGACGGGCTGCCGCTGGGCGTTCAGCTGGTCGGCCGAAGGGGCGACGATGCCCGCCTGCTGAGGACCGCACGGTGGCTGGTCGGCCGTGCCCTCGCCGACTGAACAGATCGAATCGAAGCAAGGAGGCATCATGCCCGTCAAGATCTTCGCCGCCGTCGTTTCCGTCGTGCTGGTCATCGGGTACCTTACCCCCGTCGTCCTGAAGCTCAAGGAGGCGGCGCTGGCTATCGTGATTGCCGTGGGGATTGCGATGATGCTGGCCGACCTCTGGCAATCGATCCGGGAACGCGAATAGGCGCGCTACCACCGGACCTCCGACGGGCCTAAACTCTGGGCTGAAGGTGCATCGCATGAACCAGCCCCTACAACTTTTCGACCCGGCCTCCAGCACTTATACGTACGTCCTCTTCGACGAAGGCTCACGAGAGGCCGTCATCATCGACCCTGTCGACGACCAGCTCGCGCGAGACCTCGCGGTGCTGCGCGAGCACGGCCTGCGCCTGGCCTGGGCCCTGGAAACCCACGCCCATGCGGACCACATCACTAGCGCCGGCCTGCTGGCGGAGCACACCGGCGCGCGCACGGCCGCGCCCGAAGGCTGCGGCATCGGGACGGCCGCCGTGCAGTTGAAGGATGGCGACGTGCTGCGCTTCGGCCCCGAGCAGCTGAAGGCCCTGCACACCCCAGGCCACACGGCGGGCAGCATGAGCTACTTGTGGCGCGGCCATGTGTTCACGGGCGACACCTTGCTGGTCAACGGCTGCGGCCGCACTGACTTCCAGTCGGGCAGCGCGGCGGCGCTGTACCGCAGCCTCACCGAAGTGCTGTTCGCGTTGCCCGATGACACCGTGGTATGGCCGGGCCACGATTACCAGGGGCGTACGCACACCACCATCGGCGCCGAGAAAACCGGCAACGCCCGTGTGGCTGGAAAGACGCTGGCAGAATTCAAGGCGATCATGGATGAATTGAACCTGCCCAAACCCCGCCGGCTGGATGAGGCCGTGCCCGCGAACCTGAGCTCCGGCCTGCGGCACGACGCCGGGGCGGCGGCGGCCGAACCGGCCCGCGGGCCCGACCAGCCGCGGCCCGCGCAGGGTTATGCCGGCGACATCCCGCCGCAGCTGGCCTATAACTGGTGGAAGAGCGGGGAGGCGGTGCTGGTGGATGTGCGAAGCGACGCCGAGCGCGAGTGGGTGGGTTTCATTCCCGGCGCGGTGCCGCTGGCCTGGAAGCAATGGCCGGGCATGGCGCTGAATGCGTCTTACGACGACGAACTGAAGGCGGCCGTGCCGCCGGGCAAGAAGGCGTTGTTGCTGTGCCGCAGCGGCGTGCGGTCCATCGCCGCGGCCCGGCGGGCGACCGAGCTCGGCATCGAGGCGTACAACGTGCTGGAAGGTTTCGAGGGCGACCCCGACGAGAATGCGCAGCGGGGCAAGCGCGGCGGCTGGCGCTACAGGGGCCTGCCGTGGCGGCAGCGCTGAGCGCCGCGCCTTTACTCCCATATTCAAAAGAAGAGCAACTCATGGCTGTGAATCTTGCCGCGCCGCGTGCCGGCGATCTCCATCCCGTTCCGGGCGTGCGCATCGGCGTCGCCGAGGCGGGCATCCGCAAGGCCAACCGCAAGGACCTCACGATCGTCCTCATCGACGAAGGTGCCTCGGTCGCGGGCGTCTTCACGCAGAATCGCTTTTGCGCGGCGCCCGTGCAGGTGTGCCGCGAAAACCTCGCTCGCGGAGGCATCCGCGCCATGGTCATCAACACCGGCAACGCCAACGCTGGAACGGGCGAGGATGGCCTGGTGCGGGCACGAAGAACCTGCATCGCGCTCGCCCGCAAGCTGGAAATCGCGCCGGAGCAGGTGCTGCCGTTCTCAACGGGCGTGATCATGGAGCCCCTGCCGGTGGACCGCATCGAGGCGGGCATGCCCGCGGCGCTGGCTGACGCATCCGATTCCAACTGGCTGCGTGCGGCGGAAGGCATCATGACGACCGACACCGTGCCCAAGGCCTTCAGCCGCCAGGTGACCATCGACGGCGTGACGGTCAGCATCACTGGCATCAGCAAGGGCGCGGGCATGATCCGGCCCAACATGGCGACGATGCTGGGCTTCATGGCCACCGACGCGAAGGTGGATGCCGGCGTGATGCGACAACTTGCGCTCGAGCTGGCGGAAGGCTCCTTCAACCGCGTCACGGTGGACGGCGACACGTCCACCAACGATTCCTTCGTGGTCATTGCCACCAACAAGGCCGCGCACGCGCCCATCACTTCGCTTGCGAGCGCCGCCGGCCAGTCGCTCAAGGCCGCGATGCTCGATGTAGCGCGGCTGCTGGCCCAGGCCATCGTGCGCGATGGCGAGGGCGCCACCAAGTTCATCACCGTGCGGGTGGAGGGCGGCAAGACCGGCGAGGAGTGCCGCAAAGTGGCATACGCGATCGCGCACTCGCCACTCGTCAAGACCGCGTTCTTCGCCAGCGACCCCAACCTGGGCCGCATCCTGGCGGCCGTGGGATATGCGGGTATCGACGACCTCGACCAGACGAAGATCGACCTGTACCTCGATGACGTTCATGTCGCAGTCAACGGCGGGCGCAACCCCGCCTACCGCGAAGAGGATGGCCAGCGCGTGATGAAGCAAAGCGAGATCACGGTGCAGGTCGGCCTGGGTCGCGGAGACGCGGCCGACACGGTGTGGACGTGCGACTTCAGCCACGAATACGTCAGCATCAACGCCGACTACCGTTCATGAGCGACAAACTGGAGAAGCTGATCGAGCGCGCGGGGCAACTGATCGCCCGCATCGAGGCGATCTTGCCGCAACCTTTGTCCGCGCCGGACTGGAGCGCCTCCACCGCCTGGCGATACCGCAAGCGCTCGACAGGGCACGGCTCGCTGGAGCCGGTGCGGCATGTCGCGGCGATCCGCCTTGCCGACCTGAAGGAGATCGACGCGCAGAAGGAAAAGATCCAGCGCAACACGCTTCAGTTCGTGGAGGGGCATCCCGCCAACAACGTTCTGCTGACGGGTGCGCGCGGCACCGGGAAGTCGTCGCTTATCAAAGCCTGCCTCAACGAATACGCCTCCCAGGGCCTGCGCCTGATCGAGGTGGACAAGGCCGACCTGGTCGACTTGCCGGATATCGTCGACGTGGTCGCACCGCAGAATGAAAAGTTCATCGTCTATTGCGACGACCTGAGTTTCGAGGAGGGCGAGCCGGGGTACAAGGCGCTCAAGTCGATCCTGGACGGTTCCGTCGCGGCCGCCACGCCCAACGTGCTGATCTACGCGACCAGCAACCGCCGCCACCTGCTGCCCGAGTACATGAAGGAGAACCTCAGCTATACCCACACGGAGGACGGAGAGGTACACCCGGGTGAGGTGGTCGAGGAGAAGATTTCGCTGTCCGAGCGCTTCGGGCTGTGGGTGAGTTTCTATCCGTTCACGCAGGACGAATACCTCGCGATCACGGCCCAGTGGCTCGCCTGGTTCGGCGTGAAGGCAGAGGTGATTTCCGCCGCGCGCCCCGAGGCGCTCGTGTGGGCGCTGGAGCGCGGCTCGCGCAGCGGCCGCGTGGCCTACCAGTTCGCGCGCGACTACGCAGGCCGTCACCCGGCATGAGTGCGCGGTCGGCGAAGCCGCTGGTGGCGCACCCTGACCGCCCCCGGCAGGGTGGTCCCGACCGATCTGAAGTCGAAGTCGCGGTTGGCGTGCTGATCCGCCCCGACGGCGCCTTCCTGCTCACCTCCCGTCCGCCCGGCAAGGTGTACGAGGGCTATTGGGAATTCCCCGGCGGCAAGGTGGAGCCGGGTGAATCCGTGGAGCAGGCGCTGCGGCGCGAACTGGTCGAGGAGATCGGGGTCGTGATTGGCGCCGTGCATCCGTGGCGCGTCGAACGCGTGGACTACCCGCACGCGCTCGTCCGGCTGAATTTCTGCAAGGTGTTCGAATGGAGCGGCGAGCTGCACATGCACGAGGGCCAGTCGTTCGCGTGGGAGATGTTGCCGGTGCAGGTGCGCCCCGTGTTGCCGGGCACCGTGCCCGTGCTCGATTGGTTCGCGCAGGAACGGAGCTTCGAAGGCCCGACCCACACGCAAGGGGCCTAAAAGTCTGCGCGGCAGAGAGCAAGTTGTCATGCCGGACTTGATCCGGCATCCATCGGTGCGCGACGTCATCGTTGAGTGATGCAGGGGCGTTACAGGACCTTCCATGCACGGTATGCCAAGGATGGCCCGCCCAATCAGCCGTTCCATCCGGCGATGATGGTCAAGGTGCTGATCTACGGCTACGCCACAGGCGTGTTCAGCTCGCGCAAGCTGGCCAGGAAGCTGCACGAGGACGTAGCGTTTCGAGTGCTCTCGGCGGGCAACTTCCCGGCCCATCGCACTTTGAGCGACTTCCGCGCGTTTCACCTGAAGGAGCTGAGCGAGCTGTTCGTGCAGGTGGTGCGCCTGGCTCGCGAAATGGGGCTGGTGAAGCTGGGCACCATCGCGGTGGACGGCACCAAGGTGAAGGCCAACGCGAGTCGCCACAAGGCCATGAGCTACGAGCGCATGCTCAAGGCCGAGGTCGAGCTGAAGGCGCAGATCAAGGCACTACTGGACAGAGCAAAGGCCGCCGACGAGGCCGAGAAGAACGAGCCGGAGCTGGACATCCCGGCCGAGCTGGCCCGACGCCAAGACCGGCTCGATCAAATCGCGCAGGCCAAGGCACGCCTTGAGAGCCGCCAGCGGGACGCCCGATAGCGGCGAGTTGCAGGCGGTGTTCGAGCACCTCAAAGATCATCCTAGCGAGTTGGTGGTGGCACTGGGGCGCGAGGGCAAGGAGCAAGTCGAAATCGATCCCAGCCAGTACCCGTGCACAGTGGCCATGGCCGCGAAGATGCAAACCGAAGAAGGCCGGCGCGCCTATCGCAAGCGCAAGTGGATCGCCGAGCCGCCCAACGGCTGGATCAAGAACGTGCTGGGGTTTCGCCAGTTCAGCATGAGAGGGCTACACCGCGCGCAAGCGGAGTTCAAGCTCGTGTGCCTGGCGCTGAATCTGCGCAGGATGTGCGTCCTGCAGCTCAGATAAGCACAAGAACAGATAAAACGAGGCGCCCCACGCCACTCACGGCTACTGGCGCCCGCCCCACACACCTCAATACTCACTTCGAGCAAAGAAATTGGCTCGCCACAGTGGATGCCGGATCAAGTCCGGCATGACAAAACCTTCTGCCGCGCAGGGGCCTAGTCTTCCTCCCGCGGCGGCTTTTCGGGCACGCGGAAACTCTCGCTGGCCCATGCCCCCAGGTCCATGTTCTTGCAGCGCTCCGAACAGAACGGCCGATAGGGGTTGGAGGGGGCATAAATGCTATCGCCCCCGCAAGCCGGGCAGCGCACCACGCGCGGCTTGCCATTGGCGGGGATGTCCGGCTGTCCCATCGCGGCTTCCCTACGAACAGAGCGTGAGTTCGAACTGGGCGCTGTCGTTGCTCGCCTGCAGCCGGTCGGCGCTTTCCTGGCGCATCAGCCTCACGGAGACCATCAGCCTGTTACCGCTGATTTCCGGAACGAGCCCGAGCGCCGGGTCCAGCCGCAGGCGCAGCAGCTGGAAAGTGCGGCCCTGCGGGAGGTTTTGCTGCAGCTGGCCGTGGCTGGCCATGACCTTCTGGGGCGTGCCTGAATCGCGCAGCAGCTTGAGCAGCATGTGGACGGATTCGGCCAGCGGCGCGAGCGTGGACGCCCAGCGCTCAAGGTCGGCCTGGCGCGAGCTCGCTGTGCGATGTTGCCAGGCGTAATAAGCGGGCAGGTCGAACTCGCATGTGCCGCCGGGGATACCGACCCGGCTGCGGATGCTCATGAGCCAGTCGTTCTCTGTCAGTGATTGCCCGGCTTTGCCGGGAAGGTTGTTCAGCGCGGAAAAGCATCGATCGAGCTTGCCGATGACGTCGTCCAGGACGCCCTCGGCGATGGCCGGGTTGCCCCGGTAGCTGTTGAGGGCCTGCTTCTGCTTTTCCAGGTCCTTCATGACGTCGGACTTGAGGTCGGCGCGGGCGGCCACGTCCATCACCTCGAAAATCGTGGCCAGCGCGTAATGGTGATCGATCGGGTGCGACCGCGGCACCAGCTCGCCGAGCCGGCGGAACAGGTGTTCCAGGCGCAAGTAGGTGCGAATGCGTTCGTTGAAAGGGTATTCGTAGAGGATCACGCTGGGGCTGTCCTGGGGCTCTTCGGCAAAGCGACCAATCATAGCCCCAAGCGCCGGGCAGCCTGTACCACGTTGTCACGCAGCGCCTCGAGCGAAAGCCCTTCGTTGCAGATGACGACATCCGCGGCGGCCAGGCGCAACGCCCGCGGGGCCTGGGCGCCGATGATCGCGAGCACCTCCTCGGGCTTGAGCGCGCTGCGCGCCACGACGCGCGCCACCTGGGTTTCCGGGGCGCAATCGATCACCAGCACCCGGTCTACCTGCGACCGCCAGCGGCCGGACTCCACCAGCAGCGGGATGTCGAACACGACGCAGCGCGCGCCCGCGTCCTGCGCCGCCTGGACCTGTCGTGCGCTTTCCTGCCCGACCAGGGGGTGAATGATTTCCTCGAGGCGCTTGCGGGCATTCGGATCGGCATAGGCGAGCGATCGCATTCGTTCACGGTCGAGCGCGCCGGCAGCGGTGACAAAATCGGCGCCGAACGCCCGGGCGATCGCGGGAAGGGCCGCCCCGCCCGTCGCGGTGGTGGCGCGGGAAATCGCGTCCGCATCAATGGTGGCCGCGCCGAGGTCCGCCAGCATGGCAAGGACGGTGCTCTTGCCGCTGCCGATCCCGCCCGTAAGGCCGACCTTGATCATGGCCAGCGCCCTAGAGGCCTATGACGCCCAGGATGGAGGCCGGGCCGAAGATCATGGCCGTCAGGCCCGCGCCGGCCAGGAAGGGGCCGAACGGCACGTAGCCGCCTTCGCGCAGCCCGGTGGAGAACTTCATCGCGATGCCGACCACCGCCCCGATGACGGAAGCCATGAGGATGATCGGCACCAGCGCTTGCCAGCCAAACCACGCGCCCAGGGCGGCGAACAGCTTGAAATCGCCGTAGCCCATGCCTTCTTTGCCCGTGAGCAACTTGAAGCCTTTATAGATCAGCCAGAGCGAGACGTAACCAGCCACCGCGCCCCACAGCGCCTGGGGCAGCGTGGTGCTGTTCCAGCGCAGGGCCGCGACGATGAGCCCTGCCCACAGCAGCGGCAAGGTGATGTCGTCGGGCAGCAGCGTAGTGTCCCAATCAATGAGCGCCAGGGCGACGATCGCGGCGGAGAACCCGCACCAGGCCAGGCCCGCCGGTGTCGCGCCCCAGTGCCAGACCGAAAAAGCGAAGAGGGCGCTGGTGGCGAGCTCCACCAGCGGATAGCGCAACCCGATGGGCGCCGCGCACGCCGAACACTTGCCGCGCAACGCCAGGTAGCTGAGGACAGGGACGTTCTCATACCAGCGGATCAGATGACCGCACTGCCGGCAGCGCGAGCGGGGTGTGACAAGGTTGACCACGGGGCCGTCGGGCGCAGGCTTGCCCGCAAGCTCGGCGCATTCCGCCGCCCACTGGCGCTCCATCATTTGCGGCAATCGGTAGATCACAACGTTGAGGAAGCTGCCAACGAGCAGTCCGAGGACGCCGGCCATCGCGACGTCGATCATCGGCGATCCGAACATCAGACGACCTGGCCGAGCTTGAAGATGGGTAGGTACATGGAGACCACGATCCCACCGATCAGGCCGCCGAGGAACACAATGATGATCGGCTCCATGAGGCTCGAGAGGCCCGCCACCATGTCGTCGACCTCGGCTTCATAGAAGTCGGCTGCCTTGCCCAGCATGTGGTCCAGCGAGCCTGATTCCTCGCCGATCGCACACATCTGCAGGACCATGCTGGGAAAGACATTGGCGTTGGTCATGGCGGCCGTGAGGCTGGTCCCGGTGGAGACCTCGGTCTGGATTTTTTCGGTCGCCGACTGGAAGACGTAGTTGCCGGATGCGCCGCCCACGGAATCCAGTGCTTCCACCAGCGGCACTCCGGCGGCAAACATCGTGGAGAGCGTACGCGTCCACCGCGCGATCACGGACTTGAAGACCAGATCGCCGAACACGGGAAGCTTGAGCATCAACCGGTCCATGAAGATCTGGACCTTCTCGCTGCGCTTCCACGCTTGCATAAAGAAGTAAAAGCCCCCACCGATGCCGCCGAAGATCAGCCACCACCACTGGACGAAGACCTCGCTCATGGCGATCACGAACAGTGTGGGCGCCGGCAGGTCGGCGCCAAAGGATGAAAACACCTCCTTGAACGCCGGGATCACGAAAATCATGATGACCGCGACCACGACGAACGCCACCACCACCACCGAGATCGGGTACATGAGCGCGGACTTGATCTTCGACTTGATGCCCTCCGTCTTTTCCATATAGATCGCAAGCCGGTCCAGCAGAGATTCCAGGATACCGGCGGCCTCGCCGGCCTCGACCAGGTTGCAATAAAGGTTGTCGAAGTACAGCGGGTACTTGCGGAAGGCGGCAGAAAGGGAGGTGCCGGTTTCGACGTCTGTGCGGACGTCATTGAGCAGCTTGGCGACGCTCGCGTTGGGATTGCCACGGCCCACGATGTCGAATGCCTGCAGCAGCGGCACGCCGGCCTTCATCATGGTGGCGAGCTGGCGGGTGAAGATCGCGATGTCCTTCGGCTTGATCTTCTTGCCCGAACGCATCCGGCGCTTGCGCACCTTGGTGGGAGAGACGCCCTGGCGGCGCAGCGCGGCCTGGACCTGGTTCTCGCCGGCCGCGCGTGTCTCGCCGCGCACCTGCTTGCCGTTGCGGTCGCGGCCTTCCCACTCGAAAACAAACTCGACGACTCTCGTAGCGGCCGTGGCCATACGCAACTCCTCTAAACCTTCGTGTCGTTATACATTGGTGCAGCCCAGCACCTCTTCCAGCGAAGTGACACCCAGCCTGACCTTGTAGAGGCCGGACTGGCGCAGGCTCTTGACACCTTCGAGCTCGGCCTGCTTGGCAATGTCCAGCGCGCCCCCGTCCGCCAGGATGATGCGCTGGATGTCCTCACTGATGGGCATCACCTGGTAGATGCCGACGCGTCCCTTGTAGCCGTTGTTGCATGCCGAGCAGCCCACGGGCCGGTACGGTGTCCAGGTACCGTCCACGTCTTCATCCTTGAAGCCGGCGTCCAGCAGGGTCTCGTGCGGGATGTCGGCGGGCGCCTTGCAGTTCGGGCACAGACGGCGGGCAAGGCGCTGCGCGGTGATCAGGATGACGCTGGATGCGATGTTGAAGGGCGCGATGCCCATGTTGCGCATGCGCGTCAGCGTCGTCGGTGCGTCGTTGGTGTGCAGGGTGGACAGCACGAGGTGACCCGTCTGGGCGGCCTTGATCGCGATGTCGGCGGTTTCCAGGTCGCGGATTTCGCCGACCATGATGACGTCCGGGTCCTGCCGCAGGAAGGACTTCAGCGCCGCGGCGAAGGTGAGGCCCGCCTTGTCGTTGACGTTCACCTGGTTGATGCCCGGCATGTTGATTTCGGACGGGTCTTCCGCCGTCGAGATATTCACGCCCGGCTTGTTCAGAAGGTTCAGGCAGGTGTACAGGGACACCGTTTTGCCCGAGCCGGTGGGGCCCGTAACGAGGACCATGCCATAGGGGCGGCTTACCGCTTCCAGCAGGCGCTTTTTCTCCTCGGGCTCGTAGCCCAGCGCATCCACGCCAAGCCTGGCGCTGCTCGGGTCCAGGATACGGATCACGATCTTTTCGCCGAACAGCGTGGGCAGTGTGCTCACGCGGAAATCGATCACGCGGTCCGGGCCGATCTTGAGCTTCATCTTGCCGTCTTGCGGCACGCGCTTTTCGGAGATGTCCATGCGCGAGATGACTTTAATGCGCGAGGCGAGCTTGTCCTTGATCGCGATGGGTGGGGAGGCGATCTCCCGCAGCTCACCGTCCACCCGGAAGCGCACCCGGTAAGTCGACTCGTAGGGCTCGAAATGAAGGTCCGACGCGCGCATGCTGAAAGCGTCCAGCAGCATCTTGTGCAGGAACTTGACCACAGGCGCGTCTTCGACCTCCGACGAGGCCGCGTCGACATCTTCGAGGGGGCCGGACTCCATCGCCGACTCGTCAAATTCGAAGTCTTCGCCAACGATGTTGTCCATCGCCTCAGTGGCCGTGGTGGCGTTGGTCTCCACCATCTTGGTCAGCTTGTCGTACTCCGCGATGATCCAGTCCACGCCCATCTGGGTTGCGAACTTGATCTTTTCGCCCGCCTGCTGGTCGGATGGATCGGCCGTGGCCACGATGAGCCGGTTGTTCCGCCTGGAAAGCACAACGACCCGATAGGCCTGGCATATCTTCACGTCCAGCAGGCCCTTGGGCAGCCGCTGCAAGTCGATCGCGTCCAGGTCAAGCAGGGGCGCCCCAAAGGCTGTGGACATGGTGTGAGCCAGGTCCGATGCGGAGACGGCGCCGGAACCAGTCAGCTCCCCGATGAAGCTGTTGCGGTTGGCCAGCGCCTTGCGGGAGATGTCCTCCGCTGACTTCTGCCCGAGCTTGCCGGCCGAAATGAGCGCCCGGGCCAAGCCGGGCAGAGCCATGGAAGGAGTTTCAGTTACGGAATCGACAGCGGCCATTGGCTAAAGGATGTACTCGGTGAAACGGACCTCTCACTTTTGTAAGAGAAACCCAAGCCGATCATCGCTGATTGCAATGGCGCTGTAAATCGCGGTGCAGGTGGCCGCGGGGCGACAGTTGGCGCGAAGTCACAGTGAAAATTCTGGTCGGGGTGAGAGGATTCGAACCTCCGGCCTCTACGTCCCGAACGTAGCGCTCTACCAGGCTAAGCTACACCCCGATTTCCGCTGCTTCGCGGCCGTTTCCGGCAGTCAGTTGCGGCGCTGCAGCAGTTGAGCCGCTAATTGTAGCAAACCCTGCGTGTACGGATTGTCCGGAAGTTGTTGCGCGGCCGTGATTGCGCGTCGCGCTTCCTCGGCGGCCGCGTCGCGTGTGATATCAAGGGCGCCGGTCTGCTTCACGATAGCGATGATCTGGTCCAGCTCGTCGACGCCGCCGGTCTCGATCGCCTTGCGTATCAGCTCGCGCTGCTGCGCGCTGCCACGTTCCATCGCCGCGATCAGTGGCAAGGTGGCCTTGCCCTCGCGCAGGTCGTCCCCGAGGTTCTTGCCCATTTCCCCGGCGTTTCCGTCGTAGTCCAGCACGTCGTCGATTACCTGGAATGCCGTGCCCAGCGCCTGGCCGTAGTCGGCGCATGCCTGTTCGACAGCCGCGTCGGCCCCGGCCAGTACAGCGCCCAGCCTGGCGCTGGCTTCGAACAGCTTGGCCGTCTTGGAGCGGATCACGCGCAGGTACGCGGCTTCGTCGAGCGAAGGGTCGTGCATGTTCATCAGCTGCAGCACCTCGCCCTCGGCGATCACATTCGTGGCGTCGGCCAGGATCTCCATGATCCGCATCTGCCCGGCGTCGAGCATCATCTGGAAGGCGCGCGAATACAGGAAATCGCCCACCAGCACGCTGGCGGGATTGCCGAAACTTTCGTTGGCCGTGGCGCGGCCGCGGCGCAGGGTGGATTCGTCCACGACGTCATCGTGTAACAAAGTTGCAGTGTGTATAAATTCCACCACAGCGGCGAGGGTGAAGCGATGCGCGCCCGTGTAACCCAACGCGCCGCATATCAGCAGCAGCAGGGCCGGCCGCAGTCGCTTTCCGCCGGCGGAGATGATGTAGCGCGAAACTTCCGCCACCAGGGGCACGCCCGAATCGAGGCGACGGGCGATGACCACGTCGACTTCTCGCATGTCGTCGGTGATGAGGGAAAGCACCGAGGAGGTGCTGGAAGAGGAGGTGGCTGTCAAGGCTGGGCGGAAGAGGTTGGTCCCGATTATAGGAAGGGACTGTTACCTGCCTTGGCGCGCCCCGGCGAGCGGTGTGAGTAACCGCAAACCATGCTATAGTGTCGGGCTCTGCGGAAATCCGTCCGGGGAGCTTCTCAATTTGTAAGAGGTCAACATGTACGCGGTCATAAAAACCGGCGGCAAGCAGTATCGCGTTGCTTCCGGCGAAAAAATTAAAGTAGAACAGATTGCTGCGGACGTAGGCCAGGAAATCGTGATCGACCAGGTTCTGGCCGTCGGAAACGGCAGCGAGATAAAGGTCGGCACACCCCTGGTGTCCGGCGCAACTGTGAAAGCCACGGTAGTGGCTCACGGCAAGCACGACAAGGTTCGCATCTTCAAGATGCGCCGTCGCAAGCACTATCAAAAGCGCCAAGGGCATCGCCAGCAGTTCACTGAACTGGAAATCGGCGTGATCGCCGGCTAACCAGGAGCAACGAAAATGGCACAGAAAAAAGGCGGCGGCTCTACGCGAAACGGGCGGGATTCCCAGCCCAAAATGCTCGGCGTGAAGGCTTTCGGCGGTGAACTGATCAGCGCCGGCTCCATCATCGTGCGCCAGCGCGGCACCAGGTTTCACCCCGGCACCAACGTCGGATTGGGCAAGGACCACACCCTGTTCGCATTGGTGGACGGCCATGTGTCGTTCGCGACCAAGGGCGCATTGAACAAACAGACCGTGAGCGTCCTTCCGGCGTAACGCGTCACTTCGCTGGCGCTTGCGCCACCCCCGCGAAGCCCCGACGAGTCGGGGCTTTGTTTTTTTGGGGCAAATTTATACTGAGCGCTTATGAAATTCGTTGACGAAGCCTTCATCGACATCGCCGCCGGCGATGGGGGGAACGGCTGCGTCTCGTTCCGCCACGAGAAGTACAAGGAATTCGGCGGGCCCAATGGTGGCGACGGTGGCCGCGGTGGCCATGTGTTCGCGCTGGCGGACCCGAATCTCAACACGCTGGTGGACTATCGATTCTCGCGCCGGCACGAAGCGAAGCGCGGTGAGCACGGCATGGGCTCCGACATGTTCGGCGCCGCCGGAGACGACATTGTCCTGAAGATGCCGGTGGGCACGGTGATCACCGACGCCGAGACCGGCGAGGTGTTGTACGAGCTGCTCAAGCCGGGCGAGATGATCACGATCGCCAAGGGCGGCGACGGCGGCTTCGGAAACATGCGCTTCAAGAGCGCGATCAACCGCGCCCCCCGCCAGAAGACGATGGGCTGGCCCGGCGACAAGAAGCATCTCAAGCTGGAGCTGAAGGTGCTGGCCGACGTCGGCCTGCTGGGCATGCCGAACGCCGGCAAGTCCACCCTGATCTCCGCGATCTCGAACGCGCGGCCGCGCATCGCCGACTACCCCTTCACCACGCTGCACCCGAACCTCGGTGTCGTCCGGGTCGGACCGGAGCAGAGCTTCGTAGTGGCCGACCTGCCGGGACTGATCGAAGGCGCATCGGAGGGCGCCGGACTGGGCCACCAGTTCCTGCGGCACCTGCAGCGCACGCGCCTGCTTTTTCACGTGGTGGACCTCGCGCCGTTCGACGGCGCCGATCCTGTGGCGCAAGCCAAGGCCATCGTTGGCGAACTGAAGAAGTACGATCCCGTGCTCTACGAGAAGCCGCGCTGGCTCGTGCTGAACAAGCTGGACATGATTGACTCCGAGGAGCGCGAGGCCCGCGTGAAAGACTTCGTGAAGCGCTTCAAGTTCAAGGGCCCCGTGTTCCAGATTTCCGCTCTCACGCATGAAGGCTGCCAGGAACTCGTCAAAGCCGCCTACCAGCACATCAAGGCGCAACAGGTTGCGGAGCAGCCGCCGGTCTACGTGGATCCACGCTTCGCGGGAGACGCGGCCGAATGAGCTCCGACACCCTGCGCTCGGCGCGCCGCATCGTCGTCAAAGTCGGCTCGAGCCTCGTGACCAACGAGGGCCGCGGCCTGGACGAGACTGCCATCGGCGAGTGGTGTCGGCAGCTCGCCGCGCTCGCGCGGGACGGCCGTGAAGTGATCATGGTGTCCAGCGGCGCGATCGCCGAGGGCATGAAGCGCCTGGGGTGGGCGACGCGTCCGCATGAGATCAACGAATTGCAGGCTGCGGCGGCGGTGGGCCAGATGGGCCTGGCGCACATGTACGAAACCAAGCTGCGCGAGAACGGCATGGGTTCGGCACAGGTGCTGCTGACGCACGCCGACCTCGCCGACCGCGAGCGATACCTCAATGCGCGTTCGACACTGCTTACGCTGTTGCAACTGCGAGTCGTGCCGGTGATCAACGAGAACGACACCGTCGTCAACGACGAGATCAAGTTCGGCGATAACGACACTTTGGGCGCGCTCGTTGCAAACCTGGTGGAAGCAGACGCGCTCATCATCCTTACCGATCAGAAGGGTCTGTACAGCGCGGACCCGCGCAAGGATGCGGCGGCCACTTTCGTCCATGAGGCGCGCGCGGGCGATCCTGCGTTGGAGGCAATGGCCGGTGGTGCCGGCTCCAGCCTGGGGCGCGGCGGAATGATCACAAAGATACTCGCCGCCAAGCGAGCAGCGGGTTCCGGCGCATCCACGGTCATTGCCTGGGGACGTGAGCCCGATTGCCTTCTGCGCCTGGCGGCCGGCGAGTCCATCGGTACATTGCTCGTCGCGCCTACGCAGAAGAACCAGGCCCGCAAGCGCTGGATCGCCGATCATCTCCAGTTGCGCGGCGCAGTGACCGTTGACGACGGCGCCGCCGCCAAGGTGCGCGCCGAAGGCAAGAGCCTGCTGCCTATCGGCATGACATCGGTGGAAGGCGATTTTTCGCGAGGTGACGTGATCGCGGTGCGCGACAGCTCCGGCGTTGAAGTCGCGCGGGGCCTGGCCAATTACGCCAGCGGCGAGGCACGCCTGCTGTGCCGCAAGCCGTCAAGCGAGATCGAGCGTTTGCTGGGCTATGCCGCCGAGCCCGAGATGATCCACCGCACCAACCTGGTGGTGACGCGCTAGACAGCGGCCTACTGCGGCCGGTCGAATCGGGTGATGGGCGAGCGCAAGTCTCGCACGACCCGCTCGGCGGAAGGCGCGGCCCCGTGACCCACGCAGGCGCCGGTGCGGGCGATGGCAAGCGCATGCCGGGGCATGGGCGCCGCCTGCAAGGACAGCCACTGCGGATCCTTGGTGATCACCCATCCACTGCCCGGGTTGTGCCGCGCATAGGTCTTGTACTCGCCGGTCCTGCAGCGGATGCCCTCGTACATCGCGTTCATGGCGCCCGAGGGCCCGGTGGCCACCACGACGTAGCGCACGATCCCGTCGGCGCCAACGGTGATCGACGCCGGTGCGACGCCGAAGCGCAGGCTGGAGCGCGGAGCTTCCAGGGCGATGAGCCCGTCGACACTGAAGGCGGGGGCGGGCGGGGCTTCCACCTCCCGCCAGTCGGGGTCGGTGGGAGCGACCTGCGCGTATGCGGCGATCCCGGCGAACAAGAGCGCAAACGCCCAACGACTATCAAGGCGCATGCTTGGTTTCCCGCGGGGTCAGGCTGGCTTGGGGATCGGGCTCGAACGTGGCGCCAGGCGGCAGTTCCAGGCCGGCGCCGGGCATGAGTTCCATGGAGCCTTCGTGGCCTTCGTGGTCGCGCGCGCGCATGCCGCTGCGCAGATAGCGGTTGCGATGGTCGTGCCGCGGCAGGAAGCGAGCGAGTTCAGTCAGCGCCATCTCGTACACGCCGCGCTTGAATTCGACCACGACATCCAGCGGCACCCAGTAATCGTTCCAACGCCAGGCGTCGAACTCCGGATGGTTGGTTGCGCGCAGGTTCAGGTTCCAGTCCTGCCCCATGAGCTGCAACAGGTACCAGATCTGTTTCTGGCCTTTGTAGTGCCCGCGCGCATCGCGGCGGATGTACCGGTCTGGCACCTCATAGCGCAACCAGTCGCGGGTGCGGGCGATGATGCGCACATGCTCGGGCATGAGCCCCACTTCCTCATGCAGTTCGCGGAACATGGCCTGCTCGGGGGTTTCGCCCCGGTCAATGCCACCCTGCGGAAACTGCCAGCTGTGGGTGCGTATGCGCTTGCCCCAGAACACCTGGTTTTTCTGGTTGAGCAGGATGATGCCGACGTTCGGCCGAAAGCCGTCCCGGTCAAGCATAATCAAACCCCAATTTTTAAACTGAGTTCATTATGCACGGCGCGCTCTGCGCAGGCAAAGGCTCAGCGGCCAGGCGGCCCCTCCCATCCGATGAAAGCATCACAGTTCTTCATATCCACCCTCAAGGAAGCTCCGGCCGACGCAGAAGTGGTCAGCCACCAACTGATGATGCGCGCCGGCATGATCAAGAAGCTCGGTGCCGGCATCTACAGCTACATGCCGATGGGCCTGCGCGTCGTCCGCAAGGTCGAAGCCATCGTGCGCGATGAGATGAACCGGGCGGGCGCCGTTGAACTATTGATGCCGGTCGTCCAGCCGGCGGAGTTCTGGCAGGAAACCGGGCGCTGGCAGGCGATGGGGCCGGAGCTGATGCGCGTGAAGGACCGGCACGATCGTGACTTCATCATCCAGCCGACCAGCGAAGAGGTCGTCACGGACATCGCACGCCAGGAACTGCGCAGCTACAAGCAGTTGCCTAAGAATCTGTACCACATCCAGACGAAATTCCGCGATGAGCGCCGGCCGCGCTTCGGCGTCATGCGAAGCCGCGAGTTCATCATGAAGGACGCCTACAGCTTCGACCGCGATGAGGTGGCCGCCAAGGCCAGCTATCAGGCCATGGCGAAAGCCTATCGCGCGATCTTCGATCGCTTCGGCTTGCGCTATCGCGCTGTGGCGGCCGACAGCGGCGCCATCGGCGGCGACCTCTCAGAGGAGTTCCAGGTGATTGCGGCCACGGGCGAGGACGCGATCGTCTATTGCGCCGGCAGCTCCTACGCGGCCAACATGGAAAAGGCCGAGGCCCTTGCGCCGCAGTCGCCGCGCAGGGCCGCCTCGCAAAGCCTGGTCAAGACGCCCACGCCGGGCAAGAGCACGTGTGGGCAGGTCGCCGAACTTCTCAAGGTGCCGCTGGACTCCACGGTGAAATCGCTGGTACTGGCCACTGACCAGCTGGACGACCGCGGCGAAGTCGTGAAGACGCAGGTGTGGCTGTTGCTGGTACGCGGCGACCACGACATGAACGAGATCAAGGTCGGCAAGGTGCCGGGTCTGGACACCGGGTTCCGCTTCGCGACTGTCGCCGAGGTCGTCGATCACTTCGGCACCAAGCCGGGGTATCTCGGCCCCATCGCCACGAAGCAGCCGGTGAAGGTGGTCGCGGACCGCGAAGTCGCGGTCATGGCCGACTGGATCTGCGGCGCAAACGAGGAAGACTTCCACTTCACCGGCGTGAACTGGGGCCGTGATCTGCCGGAACCCGATGTGGTGGCCGACCTTCGCAACGTCGTCGAAGGCGACCTTTCCCCGGACGGAAAGGGCGTGCTCGCGATCGAGCGTGGCATCGAGATCGGCCACATCTTCTTCCTCGGCACCAAATACAGCGAACCGATGAACGCCACGTTCCTCGACGAGAACGGCAAGCCGCAGCTGATGCAGATGGGCTGCTACGGGATTGGAATCACACGCTTGCCCGCGGCCGCGATCGAGCAGAACAACGACGAGCGGGGCATCATCTGGCCCGATTCGATCGCGCCCTTCACGGTGGTGATCTGCCCCATCGGAATGGATCGCAGCGCCGATGTGAAGGCCGCCGCTGAAAAGCTGCACGATGACCTGCTGGCGAGCGGGGTGGACGTGATGCTCGACGACCGCGGCGAGCGGCCAGGCGCGATGTTCGCGGACTGGGAACTGATCGGCGTGCCGCACCGCGTCGTCATCTCCGATCGCGGTCTCAAGGAAGGCCAGCTCGAATACCAGCACCGCCGCGACGCCCAGGCGACGAAGGTGCCGGCCGGCGAGGTCCTCGGCTTCGTCCTGGGCCGGCTGAAGGCGTGATCGGCCGCCGCGGTTGCCTGTTGGCCGTGCCGGCCGGGCTTGGCATGCTGTGGTTCCCCGCTCCTGCGCGGGCGGGCCGGCAGCTCGAGGAGCCGCTCGCCGACTCGGTTCGCACGGCGTTGAGTTCGGCAATCGCCAACTCCGCGCCGCCTATTCCGGAGTTCCCCGACACGGCATCGCGGCTTGCCTACCTGAGGTGGTTGGGCGCCATGAGTTGGCGGCTGCGCAAGCGCAAGGTCGAATGGCTGGAGCGCAAGGAATTCCTGCAGACGGTCTGGTATGAAAGCAAGCGCGCCGGAATCGACCCCGGCCTTGTGCTCGGGCTGATCCAGGTGGAGAGCAATTTCCGCAAGTTCGCCGTCAGTTCCGTCGGAGCGCGCGGCTACATGCAGGTGATGCCCTTCTGGACCCGCGTGATCGGCGATGGCGACGCGAGCAAGCTGTTCCACATGCAGAACAACCTTCGCTTCGGATGCGTGATTTTGCGTCACTACATCGAGCGCGAGCGCGGCGACCTGTTCATGGCGCTGGGGCGCTACAACGGCAGCCGCGGCAAACCACAGTATCCCAACGCCGTTTTCGCCGCCAGCAAGATATGGGATTTCCATGATCTCCCGGCAACGGAAAGGTCGCCGGACCCGACCCGCCCCGCCGACAAGGCGCCGGCCGGGCCGAACTGACTACTGCACGAAGCCGATCTTGCCCTTGGCCGCACCGGCCTTTGGCAGATCTTCCACCAGGATTGCTCCGCGTTGGTGCAGGCGCGCATTGCCGAAGCCCGTCATCAGCGCGCGCCGCATGTCGCGTGGCGCCAATTCGGCCAACTGGTCGAGCACGTCATCCGATGGATCGGGGTTGAAGCGCTCGCCCCAGCCATGTTCCGCGCGGATCGACACGTAGAGGTTGCGCGCGATGTGCCTCGCCGCCTCAAACGATGGCGCCTCGATCTCGAACACGTTCATCCGATTGCGGATCGGTTCGGGGATGCAGCGGTCGTCGTTGGCCGTCATGATCCAGATCACCTGGCTCGCGTCGATCGCGACCTCTGCGAATTCGTCCATGAAGGATGCGGCGGTGTCGTGTTCCAGCAGGCCGTACATGGCGCCCAGTGGGTCGTACTGCGCGTCCGCGCTGGCCTTGTCGATCTCGTCGACCACGATGACCGGGTTGGCGTACTGGCCGTCCACCAGCGCCTCGAAGACCTTGCCGGGTTTCGCGCCCTTCCATTGCGAGGAGGCGCCGGACAGCAACCAGCCCGCCGTCATGGAGCTCATGGGAACGAGGTTCATCCCCGTCCCCAGCAGCTCTGCGAGCTTGCGCGCGAAATGCGTCTTGCCGATGCCCGGCGGGCCCAGCAGCAGCATGGGCGTGACCTCGAGCCCGTCGCCACAATCCTGTGACAGGGCCACGTGCCGCTTCACGTCGTCGAGGGCCTCCGTGAAATTGGGCAATTGGTCGTAGAGGGCTTCCATGTCGGGCAGGCCGCTGGGCTTGACCTGGAAGCGCTCCGGGCCGCGCTCGAGCATGCGCTCGTAGGTGGAACGAAGGCTTTCGTGGTCGCGGCCAGGCAGCTTGGCGAGCTTGCGCTCCACATCGTGCGGGTGGAACACGTTGCGCAAGTTGGCGATCGGCAACTTGAACGAAGAAGACTGATGAGGAACGAGACTGCGTGATTCCATCGACCTCTCCTATTCGGGCTTCACTCATTCGAGCATAAGCCGTGCCAGAGGGCAATCGAGTGGAACCTGAGGCGCGAGGTGATGTCAGCAATTGCCGACATTCGGCTGGCAGTCGCCTCACGCGACTGCTTGCGGGTTGTCAGGCCTGGGGCGGGGTGCCCAGCACCTGCTGGAGCTCGCCACTCTGGTACATCTCCATCATGATGTCCGAGCCGCCGACGAATTCGCCCTTGACGTAAAGCTGGGGGATCGTGGGCCAGTTGCTGTATTCCTTGATGCCCTGGCGGATCTCTTCGTCCTCGAGGACGTTCACCGTCTTCACGGCCTTCGGGTCGACGCCGCAGGCCTTGAGGATCTGGATCGCCCGGCCCGAGAAGCCGCACATCGGAAAGCTGGCGTCGCCCTTCATGAAGAGGACGACGTCGCTGTTCTTCACGAGCTGGTCGATGCGTTGTTGGGTTTCGCTCATTTCAAAAACTCCTTGCAGGGCCGAGGCCCATAAGACATTGGGGTAGATTATCCCAGTTCAAGCCACTGGCCGCCGGAGCAGCGCTCTATGCCCTGGATGTCGCGCCGGCTGGCCGCCCGGCCGAAACCGGCCGCGGTCAGCAGCGCGCGCACGGCCTCGGCCTGATCCCACCCGTGCTCAAGCAACAGCCAGCCTCCCCGCAGTATGTGCGAGGGGGCTTGCTCGATGATGGCCCGGACATCGTCCAAGCCGTCCGAACCCGAAGCGAGCGCGCCGAGGGGCTCATGCACCAGAGCTGTCAGGTGCGGATCGCCCGCGGCGACATAGGGTGGGTTGGACACGATGAGGTCGTATCGCGCTTCGGTGGCGTCGAGCCATGAGGCTTGCCGGAAGGCCACGTCCAGCCCTAGCGCATTGGCGTTCGCGCCCGCGACCTCGAGCGCGCCAGCGCTGGCGTCCACGGCTTCCACCCGCGCGCCGGGCCGGTGCTGTTTGATGGCCAGTGCGATGGCGCCGCTGCCCGTTCCCAGGTCGATCACCCTCGAGGTGGAATGCGGGGGAAGGATTTCCAGCGCCCACTCGACCAGCGTTTCCGTGTCGGGGCGCGGCACCAGTACCCGCTGGTCCACGGCGAGCCGAAGGCCGAAGAACTCTTTGTGGCCGGCGATGTAGGCGAGCGGCTCGCCGGCGGCCCTGCGTTGGCACAGGCGCTGGAAAGCTTCCTGCCCGGCGGGCTCAAGGGGATCAGTGTCATGGGCCAGCAGCCAGGCGCGGTCAGCACCCAGCCGGCCGATCGCCTGCAGCAAGAGCAGCTGGGTATCCAGCCGCTCCAGCCCCAGGGCGGTGGCGGCTGCGAGCGCCTGTGCCAGGGTCATCAGCGGCCGCCCAGCCCGATTTCGAGCTCTTCGAGCTGCTCTGCCTTGCGCGCCAACAGCAGCGCCTCCACGACTTCGTCCAAGTCGCCATCCATGACGAACTGCAGCTTGTACAGCGTGAGGTTGATGCGGTGGTCGGTCAGGCGTCCCTGCGGAAAGTTGTACGTGCGGATGCGATCGCTGCGGTCGCCGCTGCCGATCAGCCCCTTGCGCGTGGCGGCTTCCTTCGCGGCGCGCTCGCTTCGTTCCTTTTCCTTGATGCGGGCGGCCAGCACCTGCATGGCCTTGGCCTTGTTGCGGTGCTGCGAGCGGTCGTCCTGGCACTCGGCGACGATGCCGGTGGGGATGTGCGTGATGCGCACCGCCGAATCCGTCTTGTTCACGTGCTGGCCGCCGGCACCGCTCGCCCGGTAGGTGTCGATGCGCAGGTCCGCCGGGTTGATCTGCACGGCCTGCGCCTCGTCGGGCTCCGGCAGGGCCGCGACGGTGCAGGCGCTGGTATGGATGCGCCCCTGGGTCTCGGTGGCCGGCACGCGCTGCACGCGGTGCCCGCCCGATTCGAACTTGAGCTTGCCGTACGAGCCTTCGCCGACGACGCGGATCACGACTTCCTTGTAGCCGCCGACTTCACCTTCGCTTTCGCTGACGATCTCGTATCGCCAGCCCTGGCGTTCGGCGTAGCGGGTGTACATGCGCATCAGGGCGCCGGCAAAGAGGGCCGATTCATCGCCGCCCGTGCCGGCGCGGATTTCGAGGAAGGTGTTGCGCACATCGTCCGGGTCCTTGGGCAGCAGCAGCCGCTGAAGTTCCTCTTCCAGCCCCGGCAGTTCGTCTTCGAGCGTCGCGATCTCATCGCGGGCCATCTCGGCCATCTCGGGGTCTTCCAGCATCTCCCTGGCTTGAGCCAAGCCGCTTTCGCTCTGCAGGAAACGTTCGAACAAGGCTGCCACCACGCTCACCTCGGCGTGCTCGCGCGTGAGCGCGCGGAAGCGCTCCATATCCTGGACGACTTCAGGCTGCTGAAGGAAAAAGTCCAGCTCCTTGAGGCGGATGGGGTAGCGTTCGAGTTGCTGGCGGAGGAAGGATTTCATTGGGCGACGTTGTCATTGCGGGCTTGACCCGCAATCCATAGACGCGGGCGGGTGGCATGGATGCCGGGTCAAGCCCGGCATGACAGCCTTGCGCGATGGTCAGCCCAGCTAACGCTCTTTGCGCAGGAAGAAATGCTGGATCGCGGCGCTGGCGCGCTGGCGGGCGTCCGCGTCACCCGCATGCAGCTCGGCCATTGCGCCGTGCAGCATCTTCTGCGTGAGGCCTTTGGACATGGCCTCCAGGACGGCGTCTACGTTTTCGCCCTTGGCCAGCAGCTTGCGTGCCCGGGCGAGTTCCGTCGCCCGCCACTCGTCGGCCTGCGCGTTCAGCTGCTGAATCAGCGGGACACTGCCTCGCTGGTCCATCCAGTGCAGAAAGCTCTGCACACCGGCGTCGATGATCGCTTCGGCCTGTTCGACGGCCGCCTGACGGTTCGCCTGGCCGGTCTGCACAACACCTGCGAGGTCGTCGACGGTGTAAAGGTATACGTCTTCCAGCGCCTTGACCTCGGGCTCGATGTCGCGCGGCACGGCCAGATCGACCATGAACATCGGGCGATGCTTGCGGGCCTTGAGCGCGCGCTCGACGGCGCCCAGGCCAATGATAGGCAGGGTGCTGGCGGTGCAGCTGATCACGGCGTCGAATTCATGCAGCCGGTCGGGCAAGTCCGCCAGGCGCATCACCTCGCCGCCGAAGCGCGAGGCCAGCCGCTCACCGCGCTCGAGCGTGCGGTTAGCGATGGCGATCCCTTTTGGGTTGCGCGCGGCGAAATGCGTCGCCGACAGCTCGATCATCTCGCCGGCGCCGACGAACAGCACGCGGATTTTGCCCATGTCCTCGAACAATTGGCCGGCCAGGCGCACGGCCGCGGCGGCCATGCTGATCGAATGCGCGCCGATTTCGGTCGAGGTGCGCACCTCCTTGGCTACCGCGAACGAGCGCTGGAACAACTGGTTGAGCGTCGTCCCGAGCGCGCCGGCCTGGTCGGCCACGCGCACGGCGTCCTTCATCTGCCCCAGGATCTGGGGCTCGCCCAGCACCATCGAATCGAGGCCACTCGCGACGCGGAAGGCGTGACGCGCCGCCAATCCGTCATGAAGGGTATAGGCATGGGACCGCAGCAGGGTGGGCGTCACGCCGCCGGAATGGGCCAGCCAGTCGAGAGTCGGGTCGATATCGCGATGGTCGCCCGCACAATAAATCTCGGTGCGGTTACAAGTTGACAGGATGGCCGCCTCGGCGCGCCGTGACAATGCGTTGCGCAAGGCCTTCAAGGTGGGCTCCACTTGGTCCACCGCATAGGCGAAGCGGCCGCGCAAATCGAGCGGCGCCGTCGTGTGGTTGATCCCCAATGCCCAGACTGCCATGGCCGGAATTATAAAATTTGCGCCAGATTCAAGCACTTGCGATTTATCAAGTCCCCAAATATGGACTCATCCGACCTTTTTTTCCACCTCATCGGTTTCGTTGCCCCCGCTGTCGCCGTGGCCCTGATAGTTGCCTTTGGAGCCCGGGTTGTCATGCCCCGCACAGCCGCAGTTCGCCCCTGGTGGCTCCAGTCCGCTATCAATTCCATAGTGGGCGTGCTTGTGCTGGCTGCCGGCCTGTGGCATTTCGGAGTCGACGGCAAGATGGCCACTTACGCGGCGCTGGTTATTGCCGTGGCCAGCTGCCAGTGGGCCACCAGCCGCGGCTGGGGTGGGTAAGTCAATAATTGCAGCCATGAGTACAGCGCCGAACCGCTTCAAGCAAGCGAACGTCCCCTCGGGGGGCAGCCCGGCATCGCCGGGCGTGGGGGCCACATGAGTACGACCCAATCTCAGGCCATTACCCCGCAGTTGCGCCAGTGGATTGTCGAGCAGGCCGAGGCCGGACACGCCGCCGAAATGGTGCTGAAATCGATGATCGATTCCGGCTGGAAGGAAGATGTGGCCATCGAGGCCATGGAATCCAGCTTGCGCTGGCACCTTGAAAAGAAGGCCGTGCAGGACGGCCTGTCTCCGGCCCTGACGGTGCCGGACCCCAACCTCGACGAATCGCCGCTTTACATCGACGCCGGCGATCGCCGGGTCTGCGTCCTCCAGGCCATGTACAACCCGCGCGTCGTGGTGTTCGGCGGCCTGCTCTCGGACGAGGAGTGCGACGGCCTGATCGCGCTGGCCAAACCGCGGCTGGCGCGTTCGCTCACCGTCGCCACCAAGACCGGCGGCGAGGAAGTCAACGCAGACCGCACCAGCAACGGCATGTTTTTCCAGCGCGGCGAGAACGAGCTCGTGCGAAAGATCGAGGCGCGGATCGCCCGGCTGGTAGCGTGGCCCGAGGAAAACGGCGAGGGCCTGCAAGTGCTGCATTACGTGCCGGGCACCGAATACAAGCCGCACTACGATTATTTCGACCCGGCCGAACCGGGCACGCCCACTATCCTCAAGCGCGGCGGCCAGCGGGTGGCCACGATCGTGATGTACCTCGCCGAGCCCGACAAGGGCGGCGGCACCACCTTCCCCGACGTCCACCTGCAGGTCGCGCCCAAGCGCGGCAATGCCGTCTTCTTCAGCTACGAGCGGCCCCACCCGTCCACGCGGACCCTGCACGGCGGCGCGCCGGTGCTGGCCGGCGAAAAGTGGATCGCGACGAAGTGGCTGCGCGAGCGGCGCTTCACCTGAAAGACGGCGTGCGAATCCAGGCCAACGGCATCCAGATCGAAGTCGAGGACACCGGCGCGGATGGTTCTCAGGCCGATCGGCCCGTGGTGCTGCTCATCATGGGCCTGGGCATGCAGCTGGTCGCATGGCCGGGCGCTTTCGTGCAGGGGCTGGTCGATGCGGGTTTTCGCGTCGTGCGCTTTGACAACCGTGACATCGGCCTGTCGCAATACTTCGATCACCTGGGTGTGCCCAACCTCATTTGGCAGACGTTCAAGCACGGCATTGGCGCGCCGGTCCGCGCCCCCTACACGGTGCAGGACATGGCCGCCGATTCGACGGGCGTGCTCGATGCGCTGGGCATTGCCCGGGCGCACGTGGTGGGCGTGAGCATGGGCGGTATGGTGGCCCAGCGCGTTGCACTTGCGGCGCCTGAGCGGGTGCTTAGCCTGTCGAGCATCATGAGCTCCAGTGGCGCGCGTCATCTGCCCGGCCCGAAGCCGCATGTGCTGCGTGTGCTGTTCAGCCGGCCCGCGGGCACCAACGAGCGCGCTGTCGTCGAACATTACGTCCGGCTCTTCAAGGCGATCGGCAGTCCGGGTTTCCCTCTGGACGATGCTGCATTACGCGAGCGCATCCTGCTGGCCTCCCGTCGCAGCTTTCACCCCGCCGGCACCGTACGCCAGATGGCCGCCATCGCCGCGGACTCCCGTCGTGCCGACGAGCTGCCGCGTATCAAGGCCCGCACCCTCGTGCTGCATGGCCTGGACGATCCGCTGGTGCCCGTTGCCTGCGGCCACGACACCGCGCGGCGCATCCCGCGCGCGGGGTTCGTCACCATTGAGGGTATGGGCCATGACCTTCCCCCGGGTGTAGTCGAGCGCTTGCTGCAGTCCCTGGTCCCCCACATGAAGGCAGCCTAGCGCCATGAATCCCGAAGAATCGCAACTCGGCAAGCCGGCCCCATATGTCGATCACTACGACGCGTCGCTGCTGTTCCCGATCTCGCGCCTGCCCAAGCGGGTCGAGCTTGGACTGCACGGAGCCGTGCCATTCTTCGGGGCCGACCTGTGGACCGCCTTCGAGCTGAGCTGGCTCACTCCGCGCGGTAAGCCGCAAGTGGCGATCGCCCACATCACCGTGCCGTGCGAGACGCCCAATATCGTCGAGAGCAAGTCGTTCAAGCTCTACCTCAACAGCTACACGAATACGCCTTTCGGGTCCGTGGACGAGGTGCGGGACCGCATCCGCGCGGACGTCAGCGAGGCCGTGTGGCGCGGGGCGCCCTCGCAATCTTCCGTAGGGGTTCGCGTCCTCATGCCGGACCAGTTCGACCGCGAACCCGTCCATGAACTCGACGGCCTGAGTCTCGACCGCCTCGATATCGAGTGCACGCAGTACACGCCGGCGCCGCAGCTTCTCACAGCCGCGTTCGGCGAGCAACCGGTGGAAGAAGTTCTGACGAGCAACCTGCTCAAGAGCAATTGTCTGGTGACCGGGCAACCCGATTGGGGCAGCGTGCAGATCCGCTATAGCGGGCCGCAGATCGACCAGGGCGGGCTGCTGCGCTACCTCGTCAGTTTTCGCAACCACAACGAGTTTCACGAGCAATGCGTGGAGCGGATCTTCATGGACATCTGGAAGGCCTGCAAACCGGTCAAACTCGCCGTGTACGCGCGCTACACGCGAAGGGGCGGGCTGGATATCAACCCGTTCCGCACCAGCCACCCGATGGCGCCGCCGCCCAACATCCGCACCGCGCGGCAGTGATGAGCGGCCCCGACCTGCGCGGGTGCTGCTACTTCTTAAGATCCGTGAACGAGGAGAGCGGCGGCAAGTCCGGGAAAACCGCCGCGCGTTTCTCCTTGATGGCCGTGACCGACTCGCGCACGTGCGCATTGCTCCAGATCGCGCCCTGGACCCAGCCCATCTGCTTGAGCGCATCGTCCACCGGATGGTCGCGCGCGTAGTGAATGACTTGTTTGGTTCCCCATATCGCCACCGGCGGCTTGGCGGCGATCTCGGTGGCGCATTTCAGGGCCGCGGCGACCATGGCGTCCTGGGTATCGAACACTTCATTCACGAGCCCGTAGCCCAGTGCCTTCTGCGCGTGTAGCCGGCGGCCCGTATACGCGAGCTCCTTGACGACTCCGAGCGGCACCAGTTTGGGCAACCGCTGCAGCGTACCAACGTCAGCGACCATGCCGATGTTGATCTCCTGGATACAGAAGAACGCGTCGGCCGTGGCGTAGCGGATGCAACATGCCGTCACCATGTCCACTGCGCCGCCAATGCAGCCGCCCTGGATCGCCACTATCACGGGGATGCGCAGCGTTTCCAGCCGGGTGAAGGTGGCCTGCATTTCGGTGAGCAGATCGAAAACGGCAGCCCGGCCCTCGGGCGTGGCGTCGTCCATCGCGATGTCGCCGCCAAAAGTGTCCAGCGCCATGCCGGCGCTGAAATGTTTGCCGGTCGATGAAATAACCAGCGCGCGCGCGGCGCCGTTACGGTGCAGACCGGCGAGGACTTCATCGAGTTCGCGCCAGAATTTGGGATGCATGGTGTTCAGGGCCTCGGGGCGGCTGAGCACCAGGTGGGCGACGTGATTTTCCAGCGTCAGGGTGAAGCAATCCATGGAGGTCCTCTCGATTGAACGTGGGACCACTTTAGCGCGCGGCAATGCGCACTAGGAACGCAGCCAGTCGCAGCGCAGTTTGTGCGCTCGGTGTGCCTTGATGCGCCAGGCTACGTACATGCTGGGTGCCGCGATGGCCAACGCGCATAGCGGCATGGTCCAGAACTGCTCGAACGCATAGGCCGGCAGCCAGCCGACCCACCCCATCACCCACAGCGTGAGCATCGCGTCCCACAGGTGATATTCAACCGGATGATCGCGGCGATGCGCTACGTGCCATTGCTTGATGCGTTGCAGTTCGTTGAGCGTCATGGCGGTCTCCGGCCAGCGAGAACAGTGCGGCTGTAAGTTCCGCGTCAGGTCCACTGTAGGTCAGAGGTAAAGTCACGTCAAGTGCTCCCAAAATGGAAGCAACATATTCCGCGCAGGTAAGCCCCTGCGCGGGTCTCAGCCGTCAGCCCTGGCGTTGGTACAGCACGAGTTTCGCTTCGGTCGTCACGTCCGCCTTGCGCGCCTTCATCGAGACGTCGTAACGCGTGCCCGGAACCGGGAAGGGCGAGGTGAAGCTGAATTCAAAATTGCCGTTCGCGTCGGCCTGAATAGTACGGGACAGCACGTTCTGCGCGACGCCGAACTGGCCGACCAACGGGGGAACAGCGTCCACGCGCACGTTGACTTCGGCCATCGGCGCCGTGCGACCGCGGACGTTGGTAACGCTGCCGTCCACTTGCCCGTTGTTCACGTGGCTCAGAATCTGGATCGGCACGTTGGCCGGGCCGGATGCGACTTCGAAGCTCCATGTCCTGCGCACGGTGTTTCCCGCGTTGTCACGGGCCGTGACGTCCACCGTGTGTCGGCCGGGCGGCAGCGGTGCGCGGTAGCTGAACGAGTCGGGCGTGACCTGCGCATCCGACGTCACGTTGCGCCCGGAAATCAGGATGCGAACGGTGTTGGGGTCGACCCCGGCGCCGCCGCGGTCACGGAACGAGGCGGAGATGACCGTTGGGGGCCCGCCGGCGACCGTATCGCCCTCGCGGGGAGTCAGGTTGGTAATGGCAGGTGGCCTGTTGTCGGCGGCAACCAGCGGCTGTGCCAGGTTCATGTTCACGGTGCGGTCACCCATGCGCAGCGTGGCGACGATTGGACCATTTGGGTCCAGGGTGTCGCGCCGACGCACGACATACGTGCCTTCGTACTGGCCGGGGCGCACTTCTCGCAGGGCAAGGTCGTTCTCCACGCCCGGCAAATTCACGGACGCGGTCGCGCCCGGCACGCCCATCAGGGTAAAACGAATCTCCGAGCCTGGCTCGATACGGTCGACGGCGGACGCCTGAAAGCGCTCGATGCGCAGGGGCGGCGGCGGTGGCGGTGGCGCCGGTGGCGCCGAGGCGACGTTGCCCAACCCTTGGGGGATGTCATAGCTCGCGGTGACGGTCCGGTTGCCGCGCCGCATGATCGCGCGGATCTTGTCGCCTTCCTGGATGTTGTCGTCGCGAGTGATGACGTAGCGGCCGACATAAACGCCACGCGAGGTCTCCGCCAACGGGATCATCGACTTCGCGCCCCGGATGCGGATGCTTGCCTTGGCTCGCGGCGTGCCCTCCAGCCGGAAGTGCAGGCGCGATCCCGGTGCCAGGCCGCGGTCGCTGGTGACCTGCAATGCATGCACTTCGGGCGTCGCCGGCTGGGCGACGACAGTGGAAGGCAGTGCCGTGAAGGTGATGGCGGCCGGAGCGAGGAGGAAGAGGGCCGCAACATGGCTGCGCAGCTGTGCTTTCATATCGAATCCCTGCAAGAGTGGAACCTCTACTACGGTAGGGTTAAAGGGATGCTTCTCATGTAGGCGGATTGGGGCTGGAGCGGTAGGACTTCTCCAAATGAAAAGCTGCTTACCTTGATACCATCCAGCCCATGCAGCGCCGCCAGTTCCTGTTGATTCCATTCGCCGCCGGAGGTATCGCCATGGCTGACCTGCCCAAAGTGCAATCACTCGACGACGCGATGCGATGGCTCGACCGCATCGAGCGGGCGGCGAGCGTCAAGACCATCGGCGCATGGCCCCTTGGCGCCGTGCTGGAACACCTGGCGCAAAGCATCGAGATGAGCATGGATGGCTATCCGCAGGCGCGCAGCGCCTTGTTCCAGAGCACGGCGGGCGCTGCCGCTTTCGCCTGGTTCAAGTGGCGCGGACGGATGAACCATGATTTGGCCGAATCCATCCCGGGCGCACCTGCGCTCGGGGCCGGCGCCGATTGGCGGCCCGCGGCCATCCGCCTGCGCGCGGCGATCACGCGATTCAACGCATACAGCGGGCCGCTCAAACCGCACTTTGCGTACGGCGCATTGAGCAAGGCCGAATTCTCGCTGGCGCACAACATGCACATCGCCAACCATCAGGACGAGATCGTCGTCGCCTAGCAAGACTCAGAACAGCTCCAGCGTTCCCTCGAAGGTTGCCGGCGGCTCCGCAGCGCGATGCGCTATGGAGGGCGCGCGGGCCGCGTGCAGCGCCTGCGCCTCCGGTGAATCAAGCTTGGCCAGCTTGCCTACGCGCACGCCCAGCAGCCGCAACCGCCGGTCGAGCGGCACGCGTTTCAGGCACTGCCCCGCCACCTGCCGGATCGTCTTCGCGTCCGCCGTGAAGTGCTCGATGGTGTGGTCGCGCGTCGCGATGCGGAAATCGTCATAACGCAGCTTGATCCCGATCGTTCGGCCGACGTAGCCCTTTCGCTGCAGGTCGCCGGCTACCTGCTTGCATAGATCCGTGAAGATCGCGCCCAGCTCGGCTCGGTCGCGCACCGCGTGAAGGTCGCGCTCGAACGTGGTCTCGCGGCTCATGGACACCGGCTCGCTCTGCGTCACCACCGGCCGGTCGTCGCGGCCCCAGGCGGCGTCGTGCATCCACGCGCCATAGGACTTGCCGAAGTTGTCGACGAGCCACTCGCGGTCCTGCGCGGCAATGTCGCCGATGGTGTGCAAGTGCAGCTTCGCGAGCTTCACCTCGGCCTTGGGCCCGATGCCGTTGATCTTGCGCACCGGCAGCGGCCAGATCTTCGCCTGCACATCGGCTTCGTAGAGCACGGAGATCCCGTTCGGCTTGTTGAACTCGCTGGCCATCTTGGCAATGAGTTTGTTGGGCGCAACGCCGATGGAACAGGTGAGGCCGGTCTTCTCCAGGATCGCGCGCTGGATCAGCCGCGCGAGGGCGCGCCCGCCTTCGCGCTGCCCGCCGGGAACGTCTGTGAAGTCGATATACACCTCGTCCACGCCGCGATCCTCGATCACCGGCGCGATTTCGGCGATCGTGGCCTTGAACAGGCGCGAAAACCTGCGCACTTCGTCGAAATCCACAGGCAGCACGATCGCCTGTGGGCACAGCTTGGCCGCCTTCATCATGCCCATCGCGGAGCCCACGCCGAACTGGCGTGCCGGGTATGTGGCCGTCGTGATGACGCCGCGGCCCACGTAGTCCTTGAGAAGCGGGAAAGCCGAGGCCGGTATTTCGCCCTGGGGCAGCTCGGCGTACTGCTCGCGCATCATCTCGTCCACCTTGCGTCGTCCCCCGCCGATGACCACCGGCAGCCCCTTGAGCTGCGGGTAACGCAGCAGCTCGACGGAGGCGAAGAACGCGTCCATGTCGAGGTGGGCGATGCGGCGCAAGGGCATGCAGGGATTCTGCCGTCTTGACTGGCCGTTTCGATACCGGTGAAATTGTTCACTGACGTTTTTGGGCGCAATCCCTAGAATCGCCGGCTGACCCGGAGTCGAGGATGGAGCAGCAATCATGAATCGATGGATCAAATGGACAGCCGTCGCCGTGGGTGCGGTGGTGGTGGTCGTAGCGGGCGCCGGGGCGCTGGGCTGGCAGCTGGGCGAGCGCAAGATGGCGCGCAAGGTCGAGGTTAACGTCAAACCGGTTGCGTACCCCACGGAAGCCGTGGCGCTGGCGCGGGGCAAGTACCTGTTCGAATCGCGGGGATGCGTGGATTGCCACGGCGCCAACGGCGCAGGCCGGGTTTTCGTCGACGACGGCAGCTTGCGTATCGCCGGCCCCAACATCACCTCCGCCGGGGTGACGGCCAGCTACACGCCCGTAGACTGGGTTCGCACGATCCGTCACGGCGTCAAGCCCGGCGGCCAGCCCACCATGATCATGCCCAGCGAGGACTACAACCGCTTTACCGACCAGGACCTCGCCGCCCTTGTCTCCTACGCGCGCAGCCTGCCGCCGGTACAGGGGACGGCGCCCGCGATGAAGCTGCCGCCGCCCGTGCGCATCCTCTACGGCTTCGGCGCCATCAAGGACGCCGCCGAGAAGATCGACCATTCGTTGCCGCCGGCGCAGCCCGTGCCCGAAGCGGTGGACGCCAAGCATGGCGCGTACGTGGCGAACATGTGCCTGGGGTGCCACGGGGAGGATCTGTCGGGCGGCAAGATTCCGGGCGGCCCGCCCGACTGGCCCGCCGCGGCGAACATCACCCCCGGCGAAGGTTCAGCCATGACACGCTACAAGGATTCCGCCGCCTTCGTTGCCATGCTGCGCAGCGGCAAGCGACCGGACGGCACGCCCATCAAGGTCATGCCCTTCGAGTCGCTTTCGAAGATGAGCGATGTGGATTCGCAGGCGCTGTACGAATATCTGAAGACGGTAGCGCCTCGTCCGGCCGGCGGCCGCTGAAACCCGGCCCTCAGTAGCTTCCCGGCAGCAGGATGCCCCGATCCACGGTATTGATGTCGGTGCGGCCGCAGAAGGCCATCGTCAGGTCCAGCTCCTTGTGGATGATTTCCAGAGCCTTGGTCACCCCGGCCTCGCCCATGGCACCCAGGCCGTAGAGGAAGGCGCGCCCGATGTAGGTGCCCTTCGCGCCCAGGGCCACGGCCTTGAGCACGTGCTGGCCGGAGCGAATGCCGCCATCCATGTGCAGCTCGATCTTGCGGCCCACCGCTTCGACGATGCCGGGCAGCGCTGAGATGGAGGAGGGCGCGCCGTCGAGTTGCCGTCCTCCGTGGTTGGAGACGATGATCGCGTCGGCGCCGCTGTCCACGGCGATTTGCGCATCTTCCGCATCCTGGATTCCCTTCAGGATCAGCTTGCCGCCCCAGCGCTTCTTGATCCATTCGACGTCGTTCCACGACAGTGCGGGGTCGAACTGCTTGGCAGTCCATTCGGACAGGGAGCCCATGTTCTCGACGCCCTTCACGTGTCCGACGATGTTGCCGAACTGGCGCCGCGGCGTGGCCAGCATGCCCAGTCCCCAGCGGGGCTTGGTCATCATGTTCAGGATGTTCGGGATTGTCAGCTTGGGTGGCGCCGACAGGCCGTTCCGGAGGTCCTTGTGACGCTGGCCGATGATCTGCAGGTCGAGCGTAAGCACGAGGGCGGAGCAGTTCGCGGCCTTGGCGCGGTCGATCAGGCGCTCGATGAAGTCGCGGTCGCGCATCACGTACAGCTGGAACCAGAAAGGGTGGTTGTCCGTGCCGGCGGCGACGTCCTCGATGGAGCAGATGCTCATCGTGGATAGCGTAAAGGGGATGCCGAACTTCTTTGCGGCGCGCGCCGCGAGGATTTCACCATCGGCGTGCTGCATGCCCGTGAGGCCGGTGGGCGCTATGGCAACCGGCATCGCGACATCCTGTCCGATCATCTTCGTGCGAGTGGTGCGGTTTTCCATGTTCACCGCCACCCGCTGGCGCAGCAGGATGCGCTCGAAGTCGGTTTCGTTGGCGCGGTAGGTACTTTCGGTCCACGAGCCCGAGTCGGCATAGTCGTAGAACATGCGCGGGACGCGTTTTTGCGCCAGGATGCGCAGGTCTTCGATGTTGGTGATCACGGGCACGGCGAGACTCCTAAAGCTGCCCGGAATGCTAGCGGGTCACGGCCCGCCCGGTTTGAAGAATTTGGGGAGCGCCCCAAAAAAAGCTCACGCGTCACTCGGCCGGACCCGGCCGGGTCCTGTTCAAAAGAGCCCCGAGCAAGTCAAGCGGCAGCGGGAAAACGATGGTCGACGCGCGGTCGCCCGCCACCTGCGTCATCGTCTGGAGGTACCGCAGCTGCATTGCCTCGGGCTGCTGCGCCAGCATCTGGGCTGCTTCCAGCAGCGCCGCAGCCGCCTGTTTCTCGCCCTCGGCGTGGATGACTTTCGCCCTCCGCTCGCGCTCGGCTTCGGCCTGGCGGGCGATGGCGCGGATCATCGACTCGTTCAGGTCGATGTGCTTGATCTCCACGTTCGTGACCTTGATGCCCCAGCCGTCGGTTTGCGCGTCGAGGATGCGCTGGACGTCGATGTTCAGGCGCTCGCGCTCGGCGAGCATCTCGTCCAGCTCGTGCTTGCCCAGCACCACGCGCAGTGTCGTCTGCGCCAGCTGGCTCGTGGCAAAGAGGTAGTTCTCCACCTGGATGATGGCCTTCTGCGGGTCCATGACACGAAAGAAGACCACGGCGTTGACCTTCACTGAAACGTTGTCTCGCGAGATGACGTCCTGCGGCTCCACGTCCATCGTCACGATGCGCAGGTCCACGCGCACCATCTTCTGGATACCGGGGATGAGGATCACCAACCCAGGCCCCTTGACCCGCCAGAACCGCCCCAGCTGGAACACGACGGCTCGTTCGTACTCACGCAGGATGCGGATCGACATGGCGAACAGCACGAGCAGCAGGGCGACGAGCGGCAGCAGCGCGCTGCCAATGCCAAGGTTGAAGATATTCATGATGCGAAGCCTCCTTGAGCTTGCGATTCCGTATCCGGCCCCACTCGAAGCGTGAGGCCGTCCACGCCAATCACGCGGATGCGCTGGCCGGCGACGAGCGGCCCGTCGCCGGTGACCTTCCAGCGTTCGCCCAGCACCTCGGCCCAGACCTCGCCATCGGAGACCTGCAGCACTTCGCCTGACGCGCCCAGCAGCACTTCCCGGCCACTCACCACGGGCCTGCGGCGTGCCTTGAGCGCCATCCCGCCGCCGAGCAGCACCACTGCCGCGGACGCGAGTGCCAATCCCACTACCAGCGGTACCGGCACGCCGACACCGGTGACGTCTTCATCGAACAGCAGAAGCCCGCCGGCGACCAGGGCCACGATGCCGCCCACGCCGAGCACGCCGAAGCTCGGCGACAACAACTCCGCGACCATCAGCGCCATGCCGAGCAGCACGAGGCCCAACGCCGCATAGTTGACAGGCAGCAGTTGCAGCGCGAACAGGGCCACCAGCAGGCTGATCGCTCCGGTCACGCCGGGGATGCCGTGGCCGGGCGAGGAGAACTCGAAGAACAGTCCCCAGATGCCGATCATCATCAGGATGAGCGCGACGCTCGGGTGGGTTATCGCAGCCAGCGCCTTTTGCCGCCAGTCGGGCAGGCGCACTTCAATGGTGGCGCCGCGCGTGGCGAGGCGCCGATCGGAGGACTGCACACGCACGCTACGGCCGTCGACCTGGGCCAGCAGGTCGTGCAGGTCCTTCGCAACGACATCGATCACTTTTGATTGCAGGGCCTCGGCGGCGGTGAGGCTCACGGCCTCGCGCACCGCGCGCTCGGCCCATTCGGCGTTTCGACCCCTCAGTTGCGCCAGCCCGCGGATGAAGGCCGCCGCATCGTGAACCTGTTTGGCTGTCATCGCGTCGCCCAGGCCCCCAGCCGGTGCGCTCGAGCCCGGGGCTGGGCTGCTGGCACCACCGGCGGGCCGGTCCGCCGGCGGTTTGCGGTCGCTGCCGGGCATCCCGATCGCCACGGGGGTAGCTGCGCCGAGGGTGGTGGCGGGCGCCATCGCGGCGATGTGGGCGGCGTAGAGGATGTACGTGCCGGCGCTTGCGGCTCTCGAGCCTTCGGGACTGACATACACGGCCACTGGAACCGGAGACGCGAGGATCGCCTGGATCACCTGGCGCATGGAAGTGTCGAGGCCGCCGGGCGTGTCCAGCTGGATGACGACGAGCGGCGCGCCGCTCTCGCCGGCCTTCCGGATGCCGCGCACCAGGTAGTCGGCGCTGGCGGGGCCGATCGCATCCTGCAGCTGGAGCGCCACCACGGGTGCCGCGGAGGCTATTGCGCACGACAGGCTCAGCACCAGCACGACGGTGATCGAGCGCCACCGAAGGAGGATCGCCATGCCAATGGAACCCATTGAGCCACTATGCGCCTTTTCAGGCGCGGGCGCCAACCGGCGCATGGATGGGCAGGGGGTACGGCCGGCGGATTGTCAGCCCAGGCGGGCGCGGTGCCGGGCGATCTGCGCGCGGACCTGCGATGGCGCGGTGCCGCCCAGGACGTTGCGGGTGTCGAGCGACCCGCGCAGGGACAGCACGTCGTACACGTCCTTCTCTATCGCGGGGTTGAATTGTTTGAGTACCGTGAGAGGCAACTCGGACAAGTCCACCTGGTGCGCGATCGCGGCTTTGACCGCGTGCGCCACCGTCTCATGCGCATCGCGGAACGGCAGGCCCTTCTTCACGAGGTAGTCCGCGAGGTCGGTGGCCGTGGCATAGCCCTTGAGCGCGGCCTTTTCCATGGCCTGCGGCCTGGTGGTGATTCCGCCGACCATTTCCGCAAAGATGCGCAAGGTGTCCTTCAAGGTGTCCACCGTGTCGAACAGCGGCTCCTTGTCTTCCTGGTTGTCCTTGTTGTAGGCCAGCGGCTGGCCCTTCATCAAGGTGATGAGGCCCATGAGATGGCCGACGACCCGTCCTGTCTTGCCTCTCGCGAGCTCCGGCACGTCGGGGTTTTTCTTCTGCGGCATGATCGACGAACCCGTCGTGAAGCGGTCGGCGATCTCGATGAATCCGAAGTTCTGACTCATCCATAACACCAGCTCCTCGGACAGCCGGCTGATGTGAATCATGGCAAGCGAAGCAGCCGCTGCGAATTCGATGGCGAAGTCCCGGTCGCTCACCGCGTCCAGCGAGTTCTGGCAGACGCCGTCCATCCCCAGCGTGCGCGCGACCAGTTCGCGGTCGAGCGGGTAACTGGTGCCCGCCAGGGCCGCGGCCCCGAGCGGCAGCTGGTTGACACGATTTCGCACGTCGGCCATGCGTTCGGCGTCGCGGCTGAACATCTCCACGTAGGCGAGCATGTGGTGGCCAAAGCTCACAGGCTGCGCCACCTGCAGGTGAGTGAACCCAGGCATGATGGTTTCGACATTCTTCTCCGCGAGGCCTAGCAGGGCCCGCTGCAGTTCGGCAAGCAACGCGGCGATCGCGTCGATCTCGCCACGCAGCCACAGCCGGACGTCCGTCGCGACCTGGTCATTGCGGCTGCGGCCGGTGTGCAGCCGCTTGCCGGCGTCCCCCGCCAGCTGGGTGAGGCGCGCCTCGATGTTCAGGTGCACGTCCTCGAGGTCCAGCTTCCATTCGAACGCGCCTGCTTCGATTTCGCGCGCGATCTGCGCCATGCCCTGCTCGATCGCCGCGAGGTCCGCCGAAGAGATGATCCCTTGCGCGGCCAGCATGCCCGCGTGCGCAAGCGAGCCCTCGATATCCGCCTTCCAAAGCCGCTGGTCGAAGAACACGCTAGCCGTGTACCGTTTCACCAGTTCGCTCATGGGCTCGGAAAATAGCGCCGACCAGGCCTGGGACTTCTTGTCGAATTGGTTCATAAAAGAGGGCAGGGGCTGGCGATTACTGGTTCGCCCCGGGGGTGGTTGCGGCAAGGATCACCAATAATCGGGCCAAAGCCAGCTGCTGATGAAGGATTCACAGATTTTATCGACGTTCCAGGAGGGTGCCGCACCCGTGGCGCAGGCACGCCCGGCGCGGGCGCTGGTTTTCGACGCCTGCCACGTCGGGGTGATCCTTCGGGCCGTCCTCTACGTCGAGACCGTGATGTCGGTGGGCGCCATGTTCGGCGCGGTGACGCCGGCAGACTGGCTGCTGCGCGTGGCCATCCTTAGTGTCGCCGCGCTGCCCGCCACGCTCGCATGGCTCATCGTCGCGTGCAGCCTCAAGAGGTTGCTCGCGCGGCTGCCGCCAGCCTGGCAGCAGGCCTTCGGCATGGCGCTGGGGGCGCTGGCGGGCCTCTATGGCTGCGCGATGATGGCCCTGATCGGCACCGCAAGCGCACCGTGGGTGGCTTCGGCATTCACCGGCGCAGTGCTGGCCGCGGCTCTGGTGGCGGCGCTGGCACTGCGGGCCAAGGGTCGCATGCCGGCGGACACCGCGGCGCGCCTGGCCGAACTGCAGGCCCGCATCCGCCCGCACTTTCTGTTCAACACCCTCAACAGCGCCATTGCGCTCGTCCGCGAAGACCCCGCCCGCGCGGAAGCGGTCCTGGAGGACTTGAGCGACCTGTTTCGCCACGCCTTGATGGACCCGGGCGATTCCGTCACCCTGGCCGAGGAAGTGGCTCTGGCGCGACGATACCTGGACATCGAGCAGGTGCGCTTCGGCGACAGGCTGCAGGTCGAATGGGCGCTGGACCCGCTTGCCGGCAGCGCCCGCGTGCCGCCCCTGGTGCTGCAGCCGCTGGTTGAAAATGCCGTCAAGCATGGCGTGGAGCCCAGCGCGGCGGGAGCGCAGGTCAAAGTCAGCACCCAGCGCCGCAGTGGCACCGTGGTGATCAAGGTTACCAACACCGTGCCGGCAGGGCAGGGCCGGCGCGGCCACGGCGTCGCGCAGGACAACGTGCGCGACCGGCTGCGCCTGCTGCATGACGTACAAGGGCAGTTCCAGGCCGCGCTGAAGAATGGGGTCTATCAGGTGAGGATGGAGGTGCCGGTATGACGCTGCAACTACTGGTCGTGGACGACGAGCCGCTGGCTCGGTCGCGCCTGCGCACGCTGGTGGGTGACTGCCGCGCACCCGAGGCGGGTGTGGGCGGCGAAGCGGGCAATGCGACCCAGGCCATGGAACAACTGCAGCGCCTGCGCTTCGATGCGGTGCTGCTGGACGTCCACATGCCCGGGGCCGACGGGCTCGCGCTGGCGCAGACCCTGCGCAGGATGCCGCAGCCGCCGGCGGTGGTGTTCGTCACCGCGCACACCGAACACGCAGTGGCCGCATTCGAACTCGATGCCGTGGATTACCTCACCAAGCCCGTGCGCCTGGAGCGGCTTCAGACCGCGCTGCAGAAGGTGGAGCGGCTGCTGACGGCGCGGGCCGGCGCCGCGGCAGCCACGGCACCCGAGGTGCTCCTCATCCAGGACCGCGGCCGCACCGAACGCGTGCCGCTGGGCGAAGTCCTGTATTTCAAGGCGGAACTGAAGTACATCACCGTGCGCACTGCCAGCAGGAGCTACATTCTGGATGCCTCGCTGAGCGAACTCGAGGAGCGCCATGCGGCGCACTTCCTGCGGGTGCACCGCAATGCGCTGGTGTCGCGGCGCGCTGTGCGCGCCCTGGAAAAACATTACGACCCCGAGGAGGGGGAGGGCTGGGCTGTCCGGCTCAATGGCATTGAAGACCTGCTGGCGGTGTCACGCCGGCAGCTCAGTGCGGTACGCGACGCAATAACTTCCTGAACACAAAGGCACGATGAACCCATCCGAACTGCAGGGCGCGCCGGCGCCGCCTCCCTTGGCCGCCGACCCGGAGGATCCCTCGCACGTCCTGCTGCACGGGCCGACGGAAGTGCGAAGCGTGGCGCTCGTCGTGCTCACGGTGCTGGCCATACTGGCCACGCTCAAGTGGGCGAGCGCCTTCTTCATTCCGGTGATGATCGGCTTCATGTTCAGCTATGCGCTGTCCCCCATCATCGACACGGTCGAGCGGTGGCACATCCCTCGAACCATCAGCGCGGCGGTTCTGATCCTGGGTATTCTCGGCGGGGCGGGCGTCTCGGTCTGGGCCTTCGCGGACGACGCCAACCAGCTCGTCTCGTCCCTGCCTGACGCCGCCAAAAAGCTTCGCGACACGCTGAGGCGCACCAGCCGCTCCGAGAACGCCTTGGGCACCGTGCAGAAAGCAGCCGAGCAACTGGAAAAGGCCGCCCAGGACGCGAGCACAACCGCCCCGGCCGCGCGGGGCGTGCAGCGCGTCGTGGTCGAGAAGCCCGCCTTCAACATCCGCGACCACCTCTGGAGCGGTACGGTCGGTCTGGCCGCCTTGATAGGGCAGATCGTCGTCGTGACCTTTCTTACCTACTTCATGCTGATCTCCGGCGACACGTTCCGCCGCAAGCTGGTCAAGATCGCGGGGCCCACGCTCACGCACAAGAAGATCACGGTGCAGGCCCTGGACGAGATTACCGGCCAGATCCAGCGCTACCTGCTGGTCCAACTGCTGGCGAGCGTCGTCGTTGGCGTGACGACCGGACTCGCGTTCTGGGCATTGGGGTTGGAACATGCCGCCGTGTGGGGCTTCGCAGCCGGCGTCCTGAATCTCATTCCGTACATCGGCTCGTTCATTGTCACGGGCGTGGCCGGCACGGTAGCCTTCCTGCAGTTCGGCGAGATGGACATGGCGCTTGCGGTGGTCGGCGCCTCGCTTTTCATCAACACCATCGAGGGCAACCTGGTCGTGCCCTGGCTTACCAGCAAGGCAAGCCGCATGAACCCGGTGGCGGTGTTTGTCGGCGTGCTCGCCTGGGGCTGGCTGTGGGGCGTATGGGGCCTGCTTCTGGGCATCCCCATCATGATGGTGATAAAGGCGGTCTGCGACCGGGTGGACGACCTGAAGCCCGTTGGCGAGCTGCTCGGAGATTAGTTGACAGGCCCTGGGCGTCAGCCGGTGTTTCGCAGCGCCGCAGCGATGCCGTTGATCGATATGTGGATGCCGCGGCGCGCCCGGTCGTCCAGCTTGCCGCTGCGGTAGCGCCGCACCAGTTCGACCTGCAAGTGATGCAACGGGTCGATATAGGGAAAGCGGTGGCGGATCGAGCGCTGCAGCGCCGGATTGCCTGCCAGGCGCTGCTTCTCGCCGGTGATCGCCTGCAAGGCCTCAACGGTCAGATGCCATTCGGCTTCGATCGCCCCGAAGATGCGCTTGCGCAGTTTCGCGTCGGGCACCAGTTCGGCGTAGCGCGACGCCAGTGCCAAATCGCTCTTGGCGAGCACCATGTCCATGTTCGACAGCAGCGCGCGGAAGAACGGCCACTGACGGTACATCTTCTGCAGCAGCGCCAGGGCGTCGCGGCGCGGCAGCGTGGGATCGTCCTCGAGGAAGGCCCGCACCGCGGTGCCGAACCCATACCAGCCTGGCAGCGTCAGCCGGCACTGGCCCCAGCTGAAGCTCCAGGGGATCGCCCGCAGGTCTTCGATCCGATCCGTCGCCTTGCGCGAGGCCGGGCGCGAGCCGATGTTGAGCTCGGCGATCTCGCGGATCGGCGTGGAGCCGAAGAAATACTCAGTAAAGCCGGGTGTTTCGTAGACCAGCGCACGGTAAGCGGCCATGCTCGAATGCGACAGCGTTTCCGCTGCCTGCAGGAACGCGCGTGGCGCCATCTTGGTGGGTTGCAGCAGCGTGGCCTCCAGCGTGGCCGCCACCAACGTTTCCAGGTTGCGCCGGCCGATCTCGGGGTTGGCGTACTTGGAGCCGATCACTTCCCCCTGCTCTGTAAGGCGGAGCTGCCCGCGCACGGTGCCGGGTGGCTGCGCCAGGATGGCCTGGTAGCTCGGTCCGCCGCCGCGGCCCACCGTGCCGCCTCGGCCGTGGAACATCCGCAGCTGGATGTTGTGGCTGTTGGCGAGCTCATCGAACAGCGCCACCAATGAAATCTCGGCGCGGTACAGCTCCCAGTTGCTGGTGAAGATGCCGCCGTCCTTGTTGCTGTCGCTGTAGCCCAGCATGATGTCCTGCTCGGCGCCAGAACGCTGGACCAGCCTGGCGATGCCGGGCAGGGCGTAGAACTCACGCATGATGGGCGCGGCATTGCGCAGGTCGTCGATGGTTTCGAACAGCGGCACGACGATGAGCTGTGCCATGGCCTTGTCGTCGAGCGTGCCGGTCAGCAGGCCCACTTCCTTCTGGAGCAACAGCACTTCGAGCAAGTCGCTGGCGGTCTCCGTGTGGCTGATGATGTAGTGGCGGATTGCCTGCGGACCGAAGCGCTCCCGCATATGCCGCGCCATCTCGAAGATGTCGAGCTCCCTTCGGGCGAGCTCGGAATACTGCCCGCCGATCACGCGCAGCGGACGCGCATCCGTCAGCAACTTCACCAGCAACGCGCGCCGCGCCTCTTCGTCGAGCTTTTCGTAATGGGGCTCGATCCGCGCCACCGAGAGCAATTCCGCGATCACCGCTTCATGCTGGTCCGAGCTCTGTCGCAAGTCGACGGTGGCAAGGTGGAAGCCGAACACCTCCACTGCGCGAATCAGCGGATGCAGACGCTGCTGCACCAGCGTCGAGCCATGGTGCGCCAGCAGCGAAGCCTCGATGGTGCGCAGGTCGACCAGAAAATCCTCGGCGCGCAGATACGGGTTTTGTGGCGCGATCGCGTGACGGGCCGCTTCGCCGCCCGTCAACTCCTTGAGCGTGGCCGCAAGGCGCGCATAGATCCCGGTGAGGGCGCGGCGGTAGGGCTCGTCCAGGCGGTGCTCGCTCGCGTCGGGCGAGCTGTCGGCCAATGCGCGCATTTCTGGTGTCACGTCCACCAGCAGCGCGGACAACGATAGCTCGCCACCCAGGTAATGCACCTCGGTCAGGTAATGGCGCAGCGCTACCTCGGACTGGCGGCGCAACGCATATTCGAGCGTTTGCGCGCTCACGTTCGGGTTGCCGTCGCGGTCTCCGCCGATCCACTGGCCCATGCGCAGGAAGCTGGCCACGGGGTGGCTGCCCAGCTCACGCTCCAGTTCGGCGTAGATCTTGGGGATCTCGCGCAGGAACGTTGCTTCGTAGTAGCTGAGCGCGTTCTCGATTTCGTCGGCGACCGTGAGCTTGGTAAACCGCAGCAGCCTCGTCTGCCACAACTGCAGTACGCGCGCGCGCATCTGCGCCTCGTTGGCGGCCAGTTCGCGCGGGGCCAGCGCGTCCTTGGGCAGGGCACGGGACTTGATCTCGTCGCGCTGCGTCAGCAGGTTCGCGATATCCCGCTCGGCGTCCAGGATGCTCTTTCGCTGCACTTCGGTCGGGTGCGCTGTCAGCACGGGTGACAGGTGCGCCTGCGCCAGTGTGTTCGAGATGGCCTTGGTGCCGATGCCGGCCCAGCGCAGGCGGGCCAGCGCGACCTCGATGCTGCCTTCCTGCGTGTCGCCGGCGCGCTCGTGGATGGCGCGGCGGCGGATGTGGTGCCTGTCCTCGGCGAGGTTGGCCAGATGGCTGAAATAGGTGAAGGCGCGAATCACGCTCACCGTCTGCTCGCCCGACAACGACTTGAGCAGGCCCTTGAGCGCCTTGTCGGCCTCGTGGTCGGCGTCGCGCCGGAACGCGACCGACAGTTTGCGGATGCGTTCCACGAGCTCGTAGGCTTCGACACCTTCCTGCTCCCGGATGACGTCGCCGAGGATGCGGCCCAGCAGGCGGATGTCCTCGACCAGGGGGCGTTCGTTGTCGCGAGCCCGCCGGGAAGGCGATGTGAGGGATGTTGGCGGTGCTGAAGGCATGGGTTTGCTTATTTTTTCGGCAGCGCGCATGCTAGCATCGGATACCCCCCAAGCATTACAAACAGGTTACGAGATTGAGCAAGCTAGTCATCGCCACCCGCGAAAGCCGCCTCGCGCTGTGGCAGGCGGAACATGTCAAGGCGCTGCTGGAGCAACGCGGGCATGAGGTAACGCTGCTGGGCATGACAACCAAAGGCGACCAGATCCTGGATCGATCCCTCAGCAAGGTCGGCGGCAAGGGCCTGTTCGTCAAGGAGCTGGAAGTTGCCCTGGAGGAAGGCCATGCCGACCTCGCCGTGCACTCGCTCAAGGACGTCCCGATGGACTTGCCCGAAGGTTTCGCGCTGGCCTGTGTGATGGAGCGCGAAGACCCGCGCGACGCTTTCGTGTCCAACCGCTACGCGGCGTTCGCGGACCTGCCGCAGGGCGCGGTGGTGGGCACGTCCAGCCTGCGGCGCGTGGTTTTGCTGCGCTCGTTGCGGCCGGACCTGAAGATCGAGCCCCTGCGAGGCAACCTCGACACGCGGCTGCGCAAGCTCGATGACGGCAACTACGACGCCATCGTGCTTGCCGCGGCGGGCCTGAAGCGCCTGGGCCTCGGCCAGCGCATCCGGCAGGTGTTCGAGCCGGAACAGATGCTGCCCGCGGCCGGGCAGGGGGCACTGGGCATCGAGGTACGGGCGGATCGTGCGGACCTGCTGGACATCCTTTCCCCGCTGGCCCACCAGTCCACCTGGTTGGCGGTCGCGGCCGAGCGCGCCGTGAGCCGCGCCATGGGGGGCAGTTGCTCCATGCCGTTGGCGGCCTTCGCCACGTTCTCGGGCGAATACCTGCAGCTGCGTGCAGCATGGGGCGATCCGGACGTCGCTTCTGCGCTGGTGCGAGCCCAATCCGCCAGCGCGGCGGCCGACCTGACCCGCGCTGCGGAACTCGGCGCCCAGGTCGCCGGGCAACTTCGCGCCGCCGGCGCACACTGAACCTTCGCGCCATGCGCGTCATCGTCACCCGACCCGCCGGCGAAGCGGGGCGTTGGCTCGACGCATTGCGCGCACGCGGGTTCGATGCGATCGCTTTGCCACTGATGGCCATCACGCCGGTTCTGGATGCGTCGGTGCTGCGCGCCGCGTGGCGCAACGTGGCGCGGGCACGCGCCGTGATGTTCGTCAGCGGCAACGCGGTGCGGCATTTCTTCGCAGCACAGCCTTCCGGCGACCCGTGGCCGGACACGACGCGCGCCTGGGCCACAGGGCCCGGCACGCGCGAGGCCCTGCTACAGGCGGGTGTGGACGCCGCGCTCGTGGATTCGCCACCTGCCTCGGCCACCCAATTCGACTCTGAAACCCTGTGGCGGCAAGTCGCCGTGCAGGTCTGCCCCGGCGATCTGGCCCTCATCGTGCGCGGCGGCGATGAGCAAGGCGCCAGCAAAGGCCGCGACTGGCTGGCTGACCAGCTGGCGGCCGCGGGCGCCAAGGTCGAATTGGTCGTCGCCTACCGGCGTGGGGCACCTGAGTTCAGCCCGGAACAGTTGCTGATTGCCTCGAACGCCATCGACACCGGTGACGTCTGGCTGTTCAGCAGTTCGCAGGCGATCTCCCACCTGAGGGCCGCCCTGCCACAGCAGGACTGGTCACGCGCGCGTGCTGTCGCGACGCACGTGCGAATCGCCGACGCGGCGCGCAGGGCGGGCTTCGGTGTTGTTTGCGAGTCACGACCGGCCATGGACGCTGTGGTCGCGGCCCTAGAATCGTTTCGATGAGTTCCGAGCCGACCAGCGAATCCGCCACCGTCACTCCGGTCGCGGTACCCGATGCCGCGCCAGCGGCCGATGATGCGTCCGCGCAGCCGCGCGGCGTGCTGATTGCCCGGGGCACGCTGTATTTCTTCCTGGCCCTGTCGGCTGTGGCACTTGCCGCGAGCGGCCTGCTGTGGCAAAAGCTCTCCAACATCCAGGAGCAGTTGGCGCGCCAAAGCGCCGATAGTGGCGCCAATGCCATCGAGGCTCGCACAGTGGCCAGGCAGGCGCAGGAACTCGCACGGGACACCGCCGCGCGGCAGGCGCTGACGGAAACGCGCCTCGGCGAAGTGGCCCTGCAGCGCACCCAGATCGAAGAGCTGATGCAAAGCCTCTCGCGTTCGCGCGATGAAAACCTGGTGGTGGACATCGAATCCTCACTGCGGCTCGCGCAACAGCAGGCACAGTTGACGGGCAGTGTCGAGCCCTTGTTGGCGGAGCTGCGCAGCGCCGACAAGCGGCTGGATCGCGCCGCGCAGCCGAGGCTGTCACGCGTGCGGGCCGCCATCGCGCGCGACATCGACCGCATCCGCGCTGCCAGCGTGACCGACGTGCCCGGGCTGCTGGTAAAGCTGGACGAGCTGGCACGCCAGGTCGACGAGCTGCCGCTGGCCAACGCCGTGGTCCCCGCTGGCGCCGCCGCCGCAGCAGAGCGCAAGGCTGCCTCCGCTTCCGTGCAGCTGCCGTGGTGGCAAAAGGTGCTCGCCGACGTGCGCGAGGAGGCGCGGGGGCTGGTGCGCGTGAGCCGAGTGGATGAACCCGAAGCGGTGCTGCTGGCACCCGAGCAGGCGTTCTTCCTGCGCGAAAACCTCAAGCTCAAGTTGCTCAATGCACGGCTGGGGCTACTTGCGCGGCAGACCGAATCGGCGCGCGGGGACGTAACCGCTGCCGGTGCAGCCCTTCGCAAGTACTTCGACCCCGCCGCGCGCAAGACCCAGACCGCCATCGCGCTCGCGCAGCAGGTGCAGGCGCAACTGCACGCGGTGGAATTGCCGCGCATCGACGAGACGCTCGCCACGCTCGCGACGGCAGCGGCCGGACGGTAAATATCCCGATGCGCGCAGCTCTCTGGCTCCTCGCTCTGTTCGGCGTCGCGGTGGCGATAGCGCTGTTCGCGGGCAACAACCAGGGGACCGTCACGGTGTTCTGGCCGCCGTACCGGCTGGACCTGTCGCTCAACCTCGTGTTGCTGCTGCTCTTTGCGGCCTTCGTATTCCTGTATGCGGCGTTGCGTGCACTCTCGGCGTTGTTCGATCTGCCGCGGCAGGCGCTGCGCTGGCGAACGCAGCAGAAGGAGCGCGCGATGAACGCGTCGCTGCTCGATGCTTACTCGCACCTGCTGGCTGGCCGTTTCATCCGGTCGCGCAAGTCGGCCGAGGCGGCGCTGGGCCAGGAGCGCTCTCTCAGCAGCGGCGGCCAGCAAGTCGGCAACGCGGCCCAGGTGCGCACAATCGCCCACCTTCTCGCGGCAGAAAGCGCGCAGGCCCTGCAGGACCGCGCCTCGCGTGAGGAGCACCTCAAGCAGGCGTTGGAACAAGCGGCTTCGCGCGATGCCCAGGAAACGCGGGAGGGCGCCTTGATGCGGGCGGCGCGCTGGTCGCTGGACGACCGCGAGCCCCAGGCGGCCATGGCCTGGCTCAAGGGACTGCCGCAGGGGGCGGCCCGCCGCACCCTCGCGCTGCGAATCAAGCTGAAGGCCGCGCGGCTGGCGCAGCAGACCGCCGAGGCGCTGGAGACGGCGCGCCTGCTGGGCAAGCATCGCGCCTTTTCGGCCGGCGCGGCGCAAAGTATCGTTCGCGGCCTGGCCATCGACCTGTTGAACGGAGCTCACGACGTCGCGCAGCTACAGCGCGCATGGACCTCTCTCGAGGCCGCCGAAAGGGAGATGCCGGAGCTCGCCATCCATGCGGCTCAGCGTCTTATCGCACTGGGCGGCGATGCACACCTGGCGCGTGACTGGTTGCTGCCGGTGTGGGAGCGTCAAGACGAGCTGGGCGACGGCCTCAAGGTTAAGCTGGTGCACGCACTTGAAGCGGGGCTGGATAGCTTCGACGGTGCCTGGCTGGCACGCATCGAACAAGCGCAGCGAGGCAACCCGCGCGACGCGACGCTGCAATACCTCGCCGGGATGGCATGCATGAAGCGCCAGCTCTGGGGCAAGGCGCAGCAGTTGATGGGCCAGGCCGCGATGGGCCTACAGGACGCGAAACTTCACCGCAACGCCTGGCGCGCGCTAGCGCTGCTGGCGGAGGAGCGCGGCGACAGCGAGACGGCCGCGCAGGCCTGGAAGCGCGCCGCCGAGTAGACGTACACCCCCGAAGCGGCCTGCGGCCGCCTCCCCCTCAAGGGGGCGCCACTAGCGGCCCGGCAAAGCCGGTTCCGCGGTGGCCCCCCGCTTTAGCCCGGGCCCTCCGAATGGCCCTGCAGTGGCTGGCGCTATTTATTGCAGCGGCAGGCTGGTCTGCTCGAACGGCAGCTTCATCTCGCGCAGGTCGCGCTTCGTTTCCACCAGCACCAGCGGTCCTTCATCGATGACGATGGGGGCCGGACGCTCGCGCGGTACGCGCACGGGCTGAGGTTCGGCAGCCATGGCGGCCTGGGCTGCTGCGATCTTTTCCGCATCGGAGCTGACCCACTGCAGGCCGGAGCTTTCCGCGACTTGCACCAGGTCCTGCACGGGCAGCTGGAACGGCTGGACCTTTGGCAGGCCCGGCGCCGCATGGGCCGGCGCAATCTGGACCGGCGGCGCCTGGACCGGCGCCACGGCGGGGCGCGGCGATTCGGCGGCGGGGTGCACGGAATCCACGGCTCGCGTCGGCGCTTCCACGTCCTCGTTCACGAAGCCGGTGGGGTAGCGCACCCGCTCGCCATGCTCCTGCAGCGTTTCAGCGGCGGGTTGCACGTTCTCCGGAGCAACCGGAGCAACTGCTGCAGCCTCTTCGCGCGGCTGGCGATCGCCACGTTCGCGGCGGTCGCGGCCGTAACGGTCGCGCGAGCGGCGTTCACGGCGCTCTTCACTTTCCTGGCCTTCGGGAGGCCGCACGTCCTGGTGGGTATGCGATTCGAGTACGGCGTCGGCCGCGGGAGCCTGCTGGCTGCCGCTGTCGGGCACCATGCCGACGGATGCTGCCGCGCCTGCCAGTGCGGCAGCCTCGGCATTTTCACCGGCCGGGGACTGCTCGCGCGGGCCGCGCTCGCCACGGCGGCTACCTCGTTCACCTCGTTCGCGACGGCCTTCGCCGCGCTCGCCCCGTTGCTCGCCGCGCGGAGGGCGTTCCTGGCGTTGTTCGGCGCCTGCGCCTTCGATGCCGGGTTGCAGGTTAGCGGCCACACCCTCGGCGGGGAGGCGCTGCTCGTCACGGCGCTCGCGCTGGCCCTGGCGCTCGCCACGGCCTTCGCCGCGCTCTTGTCGATCGCCGCGGTCTTGGCGCTCACCGCGCTCGGGCCGCTCACCACGCTCTTGCCGGTCGCCGCGGCGTTGCTCGCCGTCGCGCGGACGGCCGCCTTCGCTGCGCGGCTGGCCTTCACCTGCCTCTGCGCGATCACGGCGCGGCTCTCCGTCACGGCCGCGTCCTTCGCCTCGGCCTTCGCCACGACGGCCATCGCGGCGCTCGCCGTCACGGCCACGTCCGCCGCGTCGGCTGTCGCCGCGCGCACCGTCACGCGCTCCTTCGCGCCGTTGCTCTTCCTTCTTTGCTTCGGCCACCGGAACCGGCGCAGGCGCGGGTGCCGGCGTCACGCCGAACAAGGCTTTGATCCAGGCCATGAAGCCGTGCTCGGCCGGCGCGGGGACGGGGGCGGGTGGGGTCACGGGTTTGCGGGCCACGGGCTCCGCTGCCTTGACGGGTTCCGGCTTGGGCACGGCGATCGGCGCGGGTGCGTCCGGCAGCACGCCCTTGATGATGGGCTCCTGCTTGTTCGTGCGCTCGTGCGAGCGCCGCGTGACCGCTGTCGGGTCCTCGATTTCCTCAGCCATGTGGTAGCTGGCCTGAATGTTGTCGAGGCGCGGGTCGTCGTGCTTCAGGCGTTCGAGGCGGTAGTTGGGCGTTTCCAGCGTCTTGTTGGGCACCATGATCACCGAGAGCCGCTGCTTGAGCTCGATCTTGGCGATCTCGGGTCGCTTCTCGTTGAGCAGGAAGGAGGCGACGTCGACAGGCACTTGCACGTGCACGGCGGCGGTGCCGTCCTTCATCGACTCTTCCTGGATGATCCGAAGAATCTGCAGGGCCGAGCTTTCCGTGTCGCGGATGTGGCCGTGACCGCCGCAGCGCGGGCAGGGGATCGACGCGCCTTCCGACAGGGCCGGGCGCAGGCGCTGGCGGCTCATTTCCATCAGGCCGAACTTGCTGATCGTGCCGAACTGCACGCGGGCGCGGTCTTGCCGCAGCGCGTCGCGCAGGCGGTTTTCCACTTCGCGGCGGTTCTTCGACTCTTCCATGTCGATGAAGTCGATGACGATCAGGCCGCCCAGGTCGCGC
>JAQZBU010000222.1 GCA_029237735.1 Ramlibacter sp.
GGGCGCCGGTCTCGCGCGCGACCTCGTTGGCGCACGCGTTCGGCTGCCCGCAGAGCGGGCAGCGCGTCGGGTCGATCGCGGGGGATGCAGGCGGCATGGCATGCAGTCTAGCGCCCCGCGTAGGGTGGGCACCTGTGCCCATCGGCTACGACGCGCGCACGCCCAGCTGCTGCTGGATCGCGGCGAGGTCGCACCACACGTTCTCGCGGCGGATCTTGTCGCCCTCCAGTTCGAACACATGCAGCATGCGAAAGCTCACCGGCCCGCTCTTGCCCTCGCACAGGAACTGGCGCCCGTCGTTCACGTGGCCATGCCAGATGGTCTCGTCCACGACGAAGCCCTCGCCGTAGAGCCGGCGCACCGGCGTGACGCCCTCGCCCTTGAGGTCGGCGAACAGCCGCTCGTAGAACCGGCGGATGGCGCCGGGCTCGCGCAGCACGCCGTAGGGCGAGGGGATGACTTCATGCTCGGCGCCGGGCGCCAGGCTGGCGACGACGCCGTCCACGTCGTCCGTGGCCTCGTACATGAAGTGCTGGTTGATGATCTCGTCGATTTGCTGTGGAGTGAGGTTCATGGTTTCGCTCGCTTCGGATGGGTTGTGTTAGACTGGTGTCTACTAGTGAGACAGGAGTATCATAAAGCAATGTCAGTCTCCCAGCAAGAAGACCCGCGCGCCAACCAGAAAGAGCGCACCCGGGCCGCGCTGGTCGCCGCCGCGGCGGGCATGCTGCGCGAGGGCATTGCGCCCGGCGTCGCCGAGGCCGCGCAGCGCGCCAAGGTGTCGCGCGCCACGGCATATCGCTACTTCCCCACGCAGGATTCGCTGCTGGTCGAAGTCACCGCGGTCAATCCCGCCATCGCGCCGGTCGAGAAGATGCTGGACACGCTGGCAGGCGCCGATGCGAACGAGCGGCTGCGGCGCCTGCTGCACAGCTTCATCCCGATCGTCCAGGCCGAGGAAATGACGATGCGCACGGCCCTGCGCGCCTATCTGGACACCTGGCTGGAGAGCAAGCGCGAGGGCGCCCCGACCCCGGCCGTGCGAGAGGGGCGGCGCATGCGCTGGCTCGACAAGGCGCTTGCGCCGGTGCGCCAGCAGCTGCCGCCCGCGCAATGGCGGCGGCTGCGCGCGGCGCTGTCGCTGGTGTTGGGTATCGAGGCGGTGGTGGTGCTGAAGGACGTGTGCCACGCCAGCGACGAAGAGTCGCTCGCCACGCTGGAATGGGCGGCACTCGCACTGCTGCAGGCGGGGCTGGCCGGTGCCGCCAAACCGCGCGCGAAACGCTGAGCCGCGACGGTCAGGGCAGCCGGATCCGCTCGGCCAGGTGCTGGTACACGGCGGCGATGCGGCGCAGGTGGCGCGACTCGGGGTGCGCCAGCAGCCACAGCTCAGACTCGCAGCCGGGCAGAGGCTCCGCGAGGGCGACCAGCCGCGGCTCGCCCTCCAGCATGAAGTGCGGCAGGATGCCCACGCCCAGGCCGGCCATCACGGCGTCCGCGACCGACACGATGCTGTCCACCAGGTGGCGCGGCGCGAGCTTCGGGAAGCGCTTGCGCCGCCAGCGCACGGAGGGGTGCTCGGGCATCGCCTCGTCGGGCGCGATCCAGTCGTGCGTATCCAGCGCCTTGCGCCGGCGCGCGGCCGGCATGCTGCGCCCGGCGCAGGGCACGAAGCGGATCTGCCCCAGGTGGCGGCCGACCAGGTGCTCCGGCGCCCTTGCCGTCGCACGCAGCGCCAAGTCGGCATCGCGGCGGTTGAGGCTGGCGAGTTCGTTGCCCGCGTGCAGTTCGAGTTGCAGCAGCGGGTGCTGCGCCGCCAGCGACGGCAGGCACGGCAGCACCAGGCCGCGCAGCAATGAATCGGTGGTGGTGAGGCGCACGCGCCCGGCGACTTCGGCGTTGGCGCCTTGCGCGGCGGCGCGCGCCGCCTCCAGCTCGGCCTCGATGCGCTCGGCGTGGCGCGCGATCTCCAGCATCGCGTCAGACGCCAGGTAGCCCTGCCGCGTGCGCTCGAAGAGGCGCTGGCCAAGGCTCTTCTCGATGCGCTGCACGCCCCGAAACACCGTGGAGGCATCGGCGGCCAGGCGCGACGCCGCATCCGCGAGGGTGCCGCCGCGCACCAGCGCCAGCAGCAGCTGCAGGTCGCCCGCCGTCAGCGCGTATTGCAGTTTTGCAATGGGAGATTTCATGTTTGCCTATTTTCATTGCACCGCTGCAATCCTACATTCGCTTCCTCCCCATTGCCAACCCAAGGAACCCGATGAAGCTCTACTACTCTCCCGGCGCCTGCTCGCAGGCCGTCCACATCGCGCTGCGCGAGGCAGGGCTCGACGCTGTCCTGACCAAGGTGGACCTCGCCAGCCACCGCCTCGAAGGCGGCGCCGACTACTTCGCCGTCAACCCGCGCGGCTACGTCCCGGTGCTGGAGCTGCAGGACGGCAGCCGGCACACCGAAGTGGCGGCGCTGCTCCAGTACCTCGGCGACCTCGCGCCCGCGAGCGGGCTGATGCCCAAGTTCGGCACGGCGCAGCGCTTCGAGGTGATCAAGTGGCTCACGTTCGTCTCGAGCGAGCTGCACAAGGTGTTCAGCCCCTGGCTGTGGCACAAGGAAACGGCCGATTCCACGCGCAAGGACTGCAAGGACAAGCTGGCGTTGCGCTTCGCCGAGCTCGACCGCGTGTTCGGCGAGCGGCAGTACCTGGCCGGCAGCAGCTTCACGGCCGCCGATGCCTACGCGTTCGTGATCGTCAGCTGGGCGCCGATGCTGGGGATGAGCCTGAAGGCCTACCCGCAGCTGCAGGCCTGGCTGGCGCGGGTCGCGCAGCGGCCGGCCGTGCGCGCGGCGCTGGAGGCCGAGGGTCTGCTGAAGGACTGAGATGGACCTGACCCTCATCAGCCACCCTCTCTGTCCCTACGTGCAGCGCGCGGCGATCGTGCTGGCGGAGAAGGGCATGCCCTTCACGCGCCGGTATGTGGACTTGTCGGCCAAGCCCGATTGGTTCCTGGCGATCTCGCCGCTGGGCAAAACGCCCGTGCTGGTGGCGGACGGCGAGCCGCTGTTCGAGTCGGCCGTGATCTGCGAGTACCTGGACGACACCCTCGCGCCCCGGCTGCACCCGGCCGATGCGCTGCGCCGGGCGCGCGATCGGGGCTGGATGGAGTTCGGCTCGGCCATCCTGACCACGATCGCCGGGTTTTACAACGCGCCCGACGCTCAGGCCCTCGAGGCGCGCCAGGGCGAGCTGCGCGCGAGGTTACGGCAGGTCGAAGACGTGCTGGCCGGCGCCGGGCCGTTCTTCGCCGGCGAGCGATTCGGCATGGTGGACGCGGTCTTCGGCCCGGTCTTTCGCTACTTCGACGTGCTCGAGCAGCTGGGCGAGCCGGGCGCCTTCGCGGGCCTCCCGCGCGTGCAAGCCTGGCGCGCGGCCCTGGCGAGCCGGCCGTCGGTGCAGGCGGCCGTGGCCGGGGACTACGGCGAGCGGCTCACGCGGTTCTTGCGGGACCGGGGTTCGGAACTCTCGCGCCGCATCGGCCAGCGCCTCGGGTAAACCGCAGTGGGCGCGCGGGCGCGGGCCGGTGATCATCCCGCCCATGCGAGGGGGACAGTCATGGCTTCGGATTCGATTTTTCAGCTGACGCGGCGCTCGTTCGTCGCGGCCTTCGCCGCGTGGGCCGCCACGGCGCGGGGACAGGACGAGGGCAAGGGCTGCGCCATGATCCTGCTGCACGCCAAAGCGTCGGGCAGCCGGCCTGCGCGGGCCGCGCGGTGGAGATGCCCTGGTCGTCCAGGCGGGCGGCGGACAAACAGGGTAACGAGGCCTTGCAGGAGATCGCCGCGCAAGCCAAGGCCCTGCGCCAGCAAGGCTACAAGCGTGTCGTGGTGTTGGGCCAGGGACGCATTGCCGGCGCTGTCGCCGAAGATCGCGCAGCACGTCCCGGTGCTGTGGCTGGTGGGCGGCAACGATCCCTTGCGCGAACGTGGCGAGGACTTTGCTTTTGCCAAAGCGCCGCCACACCCGGCGAGCAAGTTCCGGCTTCTCAAGTCCGACATCGGAAACGCGCCCGATGCGGCCGCGGGGCCGATCCTGGAGTGGATCAAGACGCTGGATTGACCACGTCTTCCCGGTCGAGCGTATGCAGCGCCTGCGCCACAACGCCGTGCATGCGCACCGGCCGCAGGTAGCGCTCGCGGATGAGGCGCTCGCATATGCGCTTGGTCATTGAATGCGGCTCCCCGCCGTGGCTCACGAACATGAACAGCGTGCCGCGCGTGCTGGCCCAGATCAGCTGCGCGCGTCGCCAACGCCGCTTGGAGTAAAGATCGATCCAGTCGCCCTCGCGCAGGTTGGCGACGATCGCTTGGGGATCGACAGGTTCCGCCGCCTGCGCCACGGGTTCGGCGGCTTTTTGCGGCTCCTGTAGTGGCGCGGACGCCGATGCCGCTTCTTCCTCGGCCCACAGCGCGGCCATGTCCGTGGGCATGGTCTCCTGGAAGCCGAGCGCGTTAAGTTCGCGCGCGCTCATCCACGGCTGGCTGTCGATCGGGGGCTCTTCCTCTTCGTTCTGCGCCTCGGCAATGACGACCGCCGCCGGCATCGGCTCGTCCGCGGGAAGCGGCGCGATGCCCGACTCGCGCGCGTCGCGACGCGATTTCGCGCGGCGCAGCTTGAGCACCGGGCGGTGCAGCGTCATCAGCTCCTCGAAGAAAGGCTCGTGGGCATCGGTCTCGTGCCCGAGCGAGGCCAGGCCCGCGCGCAACGTGCCCAGCAGCGGCGGCAGGCGCTCGAACAGGTGGGCGGGCTCCCGGAGGGTGACTTCCGGCTTGACGCTCCACAGCAGGTCCGAGACGACGGCCAGGTAACCTTGCGGGTCGATCTGCTTGCCACCGTTAACGAGCCGCGCGTGCGCCAGCACCAGGGCCCACGGTCCGAAGAGGAAGTCCCGCACCACGGCGGGCACCGCTTCCAGGTCGGAGCGCGTGCCCAACTCCCAGGAAATCCGGTCCGCTTCGGCCTGCCGCTTCTCGGCGAACTGCATGGCGCGCAACGCCTGCATGCGCGGGTCGGCCTCGAGTGTGTCCTGGGCCGACCACGACGCCTCCAGCGACGCCAGTGCCGCCTCGAATGGCTTTGCGTCTTCGATGGTGCCCTGGTTCAACTCGTTGAAACAGCGGCTCATGCCGTCGAAGAACGCGGCGAACTCGGGGTCGAATTCATCGTTGTACTTGAAGCTGCGCTGGGCCGTGCGCTCCATCAGGCGCCGGCCGGGATGCTGCTCCTCGCTGAAGAAGCGCGGATCGACCATGGCCAGTCGCAGCAACGACGGCTCGAGCGCAACGATCGCCTCGCGCACCGGCGCCAGCAGGCGCGGGTCCTGCGCAATCTGGTTGACGACCTTGCGCACCAGCTCGAGGCCGAGCACTTGCGCCACGCGCGTTGCGTCCTTGCGCAGCTGCGTGCGCACCAGGGAGCGCTCGTGCGAGTTTGCGTAATCGCCCCACACCTGGCTGTTCAAGGTGCTTTGCACGCCGACCATGCGCAAGGGGCGGTCCACCGGCGGCAGCTCGCGGTACGACTCGGGAATGGCGGGCGCGGGCGCGATGTCGCGTACAACCTGCGACTCGGCCTTCAGCCGGACGAGTTCGCGCTCCACCTCCACATAATACGAGGGCGGCAGCGCCTGGGACGCCTGCTCCCTGGCGCCGTCGGCCAGGAAGTCGCGCAGCAACGAATCGCTGAATTGGCGTCCCGTAGCGGGGCCCGCGGACTGCGCCAGGCGGTATTCGGCGGCCTGGACGTTCGCGTCTTTCAGCTGCACCACCAAGCGGCCATACAGCTGCTGCAGCTCCTGGCCCAGCGGCTCGGCCATGTACTTCATCCATAGCGACCTGGTGGGAGCGTTCAGTTGCGTGCGCTCGATCAGCGATCGCAGGCTCTGCGCGAACACCTCCGGGCGCACGGGATTGAGCTCGGGCCGCACACTCGGAAGGCCCATGGCCGTACTCACCAGCGCGTCGAGCTCGGACACCGGCCGCTCGACCATCGGCAGCAGGTGCTGGACCAGCCTGGACGAAGCGATCTCTTCTTCGAGGGCTGCGTCGTCCAGCAACGTCAGTTCCAGGCCCGCTTCGAAGGTGTCGCGAGGCGGCGCGGCTGCCTTCTCATGGGTCTCCAGGCCCGCGGCACTGAAGATCGCACGCAGTTCATCCGGGTACCTGCGGCACCACGCCGCCTGGTGCTTCAACAATTCGCGCCAGGCGTTGCCCAACTCGGTCTTCTCGGTTGGCACAACGCTCTTCACCTCAGCGTCTTGCAGCACCTCGACGACGTGATTGAGACAGCGCTCGAGCGCCATTGGCGCCGAGTCGGCGACTTCATCGAAGCAGGATTGCAGGGCGCGTGATTGCAGTGCCATCGTTTCAGGCTTGGGCGGCCTTTACTTTCAGCCGCCATGCGTGCAGCAGCGGCTCAGTGTAGCCGCTCGGCTGCTCCAGACCCTTGAACACAAGGTCGCACGCGGCCTGGTAGGCGGACGACTTGTCGAGGTTGCCGGCCATCGGCTTGTAGAACGGATCGCCCGCGTTCTGGCCATCGACCACGGCGGCCATGCGCTGGAAGGTCTCCTCCACCTGCGCCTTGGTCACCACGCCATGGTGCAGCCAGTTGGCGATGTGCTGGCTGGAGATGCGCAGCGTCGCGCGGTCTTCCATCAGCGCCACGTTGTGGATGTCGGGCACCTTGGAGCAGCCCACGCCCTGGTCGATCCAGCGCACCACGTAACCCAGTATGCCCTGGGCGTTGTTGTCGATCTCCTGCTGGCGCTCGGCGGCCGTCCACTTGGCCTCGGCAACGACGGGGATCTGCAGCAGCCCTGCCAGGATGTCCTCGCGCTGCGCATCGGCGTCGATCTGCTCCATCTCCTTTTGCACGTCGGCCACGTTCACCTGGTGGTAGTGCAGCGCGTGCAGCGTGGCGGCGGTGGGCGAAGGCACCCACGCGGTGTTGGCGCCGGCCTTGGGGTGGCCGAGCTTTTGTTCCAGCATCGCGGCCATCAGGTCGGGCATGGCCCACATGCCCTTGCCGATCTGCGCGCGCCCGCGAAGCCCGCAACCCAGGCCGACCAGCACGTTGTTCTTCTCATAGGCCTGGATCCAGGCGCTGGTCTTCATGTCACCCTTGCGGTACATCGGCCCGGCGTGCATGGCGGTATGCATCTCGTCGCCCGTGCGGTCCAGGAAGCCGGTGTTGATGAACGCGACGCGCGCCGCCGCGGCTTCGATGCAGGCCTTGAGGTTGACACTGGTGCGGCGCTCCTCGTCCATGATGCCGAGCTTCACGGTGTTCTCGGGCAGGCCGAGCATGGCCTCGACACGGCCGAACAGTTCGGACGCGAAGGCCACTTCCTTCGGCCCATGCATCTTGGGCTTGACGATGTACACCGAACCGGTGCGCGAGTTCTTGATGCCGGCCTGGCCCCGACGCTTGAAATCGTGGATGGCGATCGTGGTGGTGATCACCGCGTCCATGATCCCTTCCGGGATTTCCTTGCCGCCGCCGTACAGGATGGCAGGGTTGGTCATGAGGTGGCCCACGTTGCGCACGAACATGAGCGAGCGGCCATGCAG
>JAQZBU010000223.1 GCA_029237735.1 Ramlibacter sp.
CCGCCGGGCGTGCGTACCGTGACTTCGATGCGCGACCGGGTGTTTACGTTGAAGACCCGCGCCGTGGTGGTGTCCTGCCCGGCGGCGATCAGCCCTTGCTCCAGCGCGAACGGGACGACGCCTGAGAGCATGTTGCCGCAGTTGGGGCGGGTGTCGACGGAACGATGCCCCACGCCCACCTGGGCAAACAGGTAGTCCAGGTCGCAATCGGGCTGGCTGGATCGCGAGACGATGGCGACCTTGCTGTTGAGGGTGCTGCCGCCGCCGAGACCGTCGAGCTGGAGTGGATCGGACGCGCCGATCGCGCCGATCAATGCCTGGTCGCGCGCCTCATCTCCTTCGGGCAGCCATTCGCGCAAAAAGAATGGGCCGCGCGATGTGCCGGCCCGCATGAGGACACAGGGAATGACGGAGTTCATGGCTCAACGGATTTGTGCTGGTGGAAAGGCACATTGTTCGCGAGAAGCCATGGCCCGGGAATTGCATATTTGGCAGCGATTGATGCACGCTGCGCAAAGAGCGGCGCCACGGCCCTACTTCAGCCTCTTGATCAGGCTGGACGTGTCCCAGCGCGTCCCGCCCATTGCCTGGATATCGCCGTAGAACTGGTCGACCAGGGCCGTCACGGGCAGGCGGGCGCCATTTCGCTTGGCCTCGTCCAGGCACAGGCCGAGGTCTTTTCGCATCCAGTCCACCGCGAAGCCGTAATCGAACTTGCCTTCGATCATGGTCTTGCCGCGGTTGTCCATCTGCCAGCTCTGGGCCGCGCCCTTGCCGATCACTTCGAGCACCTGGTTCATGTCCAGCCCCGCCTTCTGGCCGAAGGCGATGGCTTCCGACAGGCCCTGGACCATACCGGCGATCGAGATCTGGTTCACCATTTTGGCGAGCTGGCCCGCGCCCGCGCTGCCCAGCAGCGTGAAGGCACGCGAAAATGCCATGGCGACTGGCTTGGCCGCCTCGAAAGCTGCCGCGTCCCCGCCGCACATCACGGTGAGCATGCCGTTCTGCGCACCGGCCTGGCCACCCGACACCGGCGCGTCCACGAATTGAAGGCCCGCCTCTTTTGCCTTGGCGTACAGCTCGCGAGCCACGTCGGCTGACGCCGTGGTGTGGTCGATCATCACGGCGCCGGGCTTCATGCCGGCGAAAGCGCCGTCCTCGCCCAGCGTCACCGCGCGCAGGTCAGCGTCATTGCCGACGCAGCAAAACACCAGGTCGCGCCCGGCGGCCGCCTGCCGCGGCGTGGCCGCTGAATTGCCCTTGAACTCGCCGGTCCAGGCCTGACCCTTGGCCGGGCTGCGGTTGTAGACCACCACGTCATGGCCGGCCAGCGCCAGGTGGCCGGCCATGGGGAAACCCATCACGCCCAGACCGAGGAAGGCGACCTTGCGCGGAGACGTGGTTTCGTATGTCTTGGGATTTGTCGAGGCCATGAACTGCTCCGGGTCTTGTTGAACCGCAATTCTAGGACGGGCCGGCCGGGCCCCGACGTGCGCGGATCAGACGATCGCGAGATGCTCGGTGCCGGCGGAAAGGTCCTGCGACTTCGCGCGCTGGCTGTTGAGCTTGATCTGCAGGCGCAAGTCATTGACCGAGTCGGCATTACGCAAGGCGTCTTCGTAGGTGATGACGTTGCTCTCGTACATGTCGAACAGCGCCTGGTCGAAGGTCTGCATGCCCATCTGGCGGCTCTTCTTCATGATCTCCTTGATCTCCGAGACCTCGCCCTTGAAGATCATGTCGGACACCAGTGGCGAGTTGAGCATGATCTCCACCGCCGCGGCGCGACCCTTGCCGTCCTGCTTGGGCACGAGGCGCTGCGAGACGAAGGCCTTGAGGTTGAGCGACAAGTCCATCAGCAGCTGGGCGCGCCGCTCTTCCGGGAAGAAGTTGATCACGCGGTCCAGCGCCTGGTTGGCGCTGTTGGCGTGCAGCGTGGCCAGGCACAGGTGGCCGGTCTCGGCGAAGGCGATGGCGTGCTCCATGGTCTCGCGGTCGCGGATTTCGCCCATCAGGATGACGTCAGGCGCCTGCCGCAGTGTGTTCTTCAGCGCCGCCTCCCAGCTGTCGGTGTCCAGGCCCACCTCGCGTTGGGTAACCACGCAGTTCTTGTGCGGATGGACGAACTCCACCGGGTCCTCGATCGTGATGATGTGACCCTGCGAGTTCTCGTTGCGCCAGTCCACCATGGCGGCGAGGCTGGTCGACTTGCCTGAACCCGTGGCGCCCACCAGGATGGTGAGGCCGCGCTTGGTCATCACCACGTCCTTGAGCACCTGGGGCAGCCCCAGGCCGTCGATCGTGGGCAGCACCTGCGGGATCACCCGCAGCACCATGCCCACCTTGCCCTGCTGCACGAAAGCGTTGACCCGGAAGCGCCCGATGCTGGGCGGGGAGATCGCGAAGTTGCACTCCTTGGTGCGTTCGAACTCCGCGGCCTGCTTGTCGTTCATGATCGAACGCGTCAGCGCCAGCGTGTGGCCCGAGTTCAGCGGCTGCGGCGAGACCTTGGTGACCTTGCCGTCCACCTTGATCGCCGGCGGGAAGTCGCCGGTGATGAACAGGTCGCTGCCGTTGCGGCTGATCATCAGCTTGAGCAGGTCGTTGATGAATTTGGTGGCCTGGTCGCGTTCCATGGAGAGACTCCTTCTACTTGAGCGCCGCCGGGCCGCCCCAAGGCGCGAAGGCCCCCTCGGGGGGGACGGGCCGTAGCGCAATGCCTCGGGACGTGCATAGCGAAGGCCCGTCGTCGGCTTGCTGCACTGTACAGCTACGCGCACGGACGTTCAGCAAGCCGGCATTACACGAAGTGAAAAGCGTGGGGGCCATATCAGCCGGGGAAATTTTCCGGGATCTTGGCCTTGCCGCGCGCTTCGGCGGCGCTGATGACGTTGCGCTTGACCAGCTCCGTAAGGTTCTGGTCCAACGTCTGCATGCCGAAGGCGTTGCCCGTCTGGATCGCCGAATACATCTGCGCCACCTTCGCCTCGCGGATCAAGTTGCGGATGGCCGAGGTGCCCAGCATGATCTCGTGTGCCGCCACGCGGCCCGCACCGTCCTTGGTCTTGCACAGCGTCTGCGAGATCACGGCCTGCAGAGATTCGGAGAGCATCGCGCGGATCATTTCCTTTTCCTCGGCGGGGAACACGTCGATGATCCGGTCGATCGTCTTGGCGGCGCTGGACGTGTGCAGCGTGCCGAACACCAGGTGGCCGGTTTCAGCCGCGGTCATCGCGAGGCGGATGGTTTCAAGGTCGCGCATTTCGCCCACCAGGATCGCGTCCGGATCCTCGCGCAAGGCGGACTTCAGCGCGGCGGCGAACGACAGCGTCATCGGGCCGACCTCGCGCTGGTTGATCAGGCACTTCTTGGATTCGTGCACGAACTCGATCGGGTCTTCCACCGTGAGGATGTGGCCGAATTCGGTTTCGTTTAGGTAGTTGACCATGGCGGCCAGCGTGGTTGACTTGCCCGAGCCCGTGGGGCCGGTCACCAGCACCATGCCGCGCGGCTTGAGCGCGAGGTCGCCGAAAATCTTGGGCGCGTTCAGCTGCTCGAGCGACAGGATCTTTGACGGGATGGTCCGGAACACGGCGCCGGCCCCACGATTCTGGTTGAACGCATTGACGCGAAAACGCGCCAACCCGTCGATCTCGAACGAGAAGTCGACTTCCAGGAACTCTTCGTAGTTCTTGCGCTGGGTGTCGTTCATGATGTCGTACACCATCGCGTGGACCTGCTTGTGATCCAGCGGGTCCACGTTGATGCGGCGCACGTCGCCGTGGACGCGGATCATGGGGGGCAGGCCGGCCGACAGGTGAAGATCGGAAGCCTTGTTCTTGACGCTGAACGCCAGCAGCTGGGTAATATCCACAGGTCCCCTCAAAAAGGTATGGCGGCCGAGCA
>JAQZBU010000224.1 GCA_029237735.1 Ramlibacter sp.
CCTGGAAAACATCATCCCGTCCTCCACCGGCGCGGCCAAGGCCGTCGGCGTGGTGATCCCCGAGCTGAACAAGAAGCTCACCGGCATGAGCTTCCGCGTGCCGACCTCCGACGTGTCGGTGGTCGACCTCACGGTAGAGCTCGTGAAGGAAGCCAGCTACAAGGAAATCTGCGCCGAGATGAAGGCGCAAAGCGAAGGCGCCCTGAAGGGGATCCTGGGCTACACCGAGGACAAGGTGGTGGCCACCGATTTCCGCGGCGACACCCGCACCTCGATCTTCGACGCAGATGCCGGCATTGCGCTGGACGGCACTTTCGTCAAGCTGGTGGCCTGGTACGACAACGAATGGGGTTACTCGAACAAGTGCCTGGAGATGGTGCGCGTGGTTTCAAAAGGAGATACGACATGGCGATGATTTCCCTGCGGCAGATGCTCGACCACGCGGCAGAGCACGGTTACGGCGTGCCGGCCTTCAACGTCAACAACCTGGAGCAGATCCAGGCGATCATGGAAGCGGCGCAGGAGACGGACAGCCCCGTCATCCTGCAGGCCTCGGCGGGCGCGCGCAAGTATGCGGGCGAGCCCTACCTTCGGCACATGGTGCTGGCGGCGATCGAGTCCCACCCCGGCCTGCCCGTCGTGCTGCACCAGGACCACGGGGCCACGCCCGCGGTGTGCCAGCAATCCATCCGTTCGGGATTCTCCAGCGTGATGATGGACGGCTCGCTGCGTGCCGACGGCAAGACGCCCGCCTCCTACGAATACAACGTCGAGGTGACACGCAAGGTCTGCGAGATGGCGCATGCGGTCGGCGTTTCCGTCGAGGGCGAACTGGGCTGCCTCGGCTCGCTCGAAACCGGCGAGGCCGGCGAAGAGGACGGCGTAGGCGCAGTGGGAAAGCTCACACACGACATGATGCTCACGGACCCGGCGCAGGCGCAGGACTTCGTCGCGAAGACGGGAATCGACGCGCTGGCGATCGCCATCGGCACCAGCCATGGCGCGTACAAGTTCACGCGCCAGCCCACCGGCGACATCCTCGCCATCGACCGCATCGCTGCCATCCACGCGCGCATCCCGGACACGCACCTCGTCATGCACGGCAGTTCCAGCGTTCCGCAGGAGTGGCTAGAGATCATCCGCAGGCACGGCGGCGAGATGAAGGAGACGTTCGGCGTGCCGGTCGAGGAGATCCAGCGCGGCATCCGCAATGGGGTGCGCAAGGTAAACATCGACACTGACATTCGACTCGCGATGACCGGCGCCATGCGTCAGTCGTTCGACACCGAGCGCAGCGAGTTCGACCCGCGCAAGGCGTTGATCGCCGCGAAGAACGCCGCGCGAGCGATCTGCAAGGCGCGCTTCGAAGCCTTTGGCTGCGCCGGTCAGGCATCTCGCATCACGCCGTTGGCGCTCGAACGGATGATCGCGCGCTACGCCTGACAGGGTAATCACCGAGCTCAAGTACCCGTGCAGCCCCTGCACGCCGACGCGGTTCGTGATAGATTCGCGGCGCTTTATATTCGGTTTGACTAATTTAGGAGATTCTGGAATGAAGGTCCTCATCATCGCCGCCGCCGTACTGGCCGCGACCCCGGTTTTCGCCAGCAAGGAACTGGCCACGAAGAATGCCTGCCTGGCATGCCATGCAACCGACAAGAAGCTGGTGGGCCCCTCCTACCAGGACGTCTCGAAGAAGTATGCGGGCCAAAAGGATGCCGAGGCCACGCTGGCCAAGAGCATCAAGGCCGGCGGGTCCGGCAAGTGGGGCCCGGTGCCGATGCCGGCGCAGGCTGCGCTCAGCGACGCCGATGCCAAGACCCTGGCCGCCTGGGTTCTCGCCGGCGCAAAGTAATGGCACGGGGGCTAGCGTAAACCCTGACCCCACGCCACCTTGCCGCCAGTTATATTACTAGTTCTGCATGTACCGATAGAAAGACCCCATGGACGCCGGTCGTCTGCGTAAAGCGCCTGAAAATTTTCTGGACCGCCAAGGCATTGCCGAGGTGGCCGCGCAAGCCCGTGGCGGCCGGCGCGACTTCATCCGCGGCGCCTTTGCCGCGGCCGCCGCCGGGATGGCGCTGCCCGCTGTCCGTGCGCAGGCTGCCGCGCCGGCTGACGGCGACCCCAATATCCTCAGCCTGCCGGACCACGCCAAGGGCCTGGGCCAGCCGGTTGCGGTGGGCTATGGCAAGCCCTCGAAATATGAGGCGAATGTCCAGCGGCGCCAGAGCCCGGGCCTGACGCAGACGACGCAGGCGTCCGTCTCATTCGCGCCGCTGCAATCGCTGTTCGGCATCGTGACGCCCAGCGGCCTGCACTTCGAGCGGCATCACCAGGGCTGGTGGGACATCGACCCGTCCAAGCACCGCTTCATGGTCAACGGCCTGGTGAAGAAGCCCAGGGTGTTCACCATGGATGAGCTGATGCGGCTGCCCTCGGTTTCGCGTTTCCACTTTATCGAGTGCGGCGCCAACACCGGCATGGAATGGGGCAACGTGGCCGTGCCCACCGCGCAATACACGCACGGCATGCTGTCGTGCAGCGAGTTCACCGGCGTGCCGCTGATCACCATCCTCGAGCAGTGCGGCGTCGACCTGGCCAAGGGCAAGTTCGTACTGGCCGAAGGCGGCGACGGCTCATCCATGACGCGCACCATCCCGATGGACCTGATCCGCTCGGGCGAGGTGCTCGTAGCCTACGGCCAGAACGGCGAGATGCTGCGTCCGGAGAACGGCTACCCGCTGCGCCTCGTCGTGCCGGGGGTGCAAGGCGTGAGCTGGGTCAAATACCTGCGCCGCGTGGAAGTGGGCGACAAGCCCTATGCCACCAAGGACGAGACGATCCACTATGTCGACCTGATGCCCGATGGCAAGCACCGCCAGTACACGAGCATCCAGGAGTGCAAGAGCGTGGTCACCACGCCCTCTGGCGGGCAGGTGCTGCTGGACAAGGGCTTCTATAACGTCACCGGCCTCGCCTGGTCGGGGCGCGGCAAGGTCAAGCGCGTGGACGTCTCCGTGGACGGCGGGCGCAACTGGCGCACCGCGCGACTGGAAGGCCCGGTGATGAGCAAGTGCCTGACGCGCTTCTCCATCGACTGGGTGTGGGACGGCAAGCCGGCCATTATCCAGAGCCGCGCCACCGACGAAACCGGCTATGTGCAACCCAACTACCGGCAGCTGCGCGCTGTGCGCGGCACACGGTCGATCTACCATAACAACGCGATCCAGTCGTGGCTGGTCGAGGAAAGCGGCGAGGTAAAAAATGTCCAGCTTGGTTAAGGCGCTGGCCCTGGCCGCTATGGCTTGTGTCGCGAGCATGGCGTTGGCGCAAGGCAAGTCGTTCCCTGGCATCGGCCGCGACGCGACACCCAAGGAAGTGGCGGCGTGGGATATCGACGTGCGGCCGGACTTCAAGGGGTTGCCCGCGGGCTCCGGCAGCGTGGCCAAGGGGCAAGAAGTGTGGGAAGGAAAGTGCGCATCCTGCCACGGCGTGTTCGGCGAATCGAACCAGGTGTTCAACCCGCTCGTGGGCGGCACCACCGCCGAGGACATCAAGACCGGTCGCGTCGCCACCTTGATGCGGCCCGACTACCCCGGCCGCACCACGATGATGAAGGTGTCCAGCATCTCCACGCTGTGGGACTACATCAACCGCGCCATGCCGTGGGCTCAGCCCAAGTCACTCAGCGTCGAGGAGGTGTACGCGGTCACGGCATACCTGCTCAACCTTGCGGACGTGGTGCCTGCGGACTTCACGCTCTCCAACAAGAACATCGGCGAAGTGCAGAACCGCCTGCCGAACCGCAACGGCATGACGACCGATCACGGGCTGTGGCCCGGCAAGGAGATCGGCAAGGGCAAGCCCGACGTGGCGGCGTAGGCGCCCAGCGGGGCGCGAACACGGCTGCCGCCGCGGCGGCGGCCGCCGCTCCAAATGCCGCGGCTGCGGCTACTGCAAGCGCGGGCGCAAGCGCAGGCGCATCCAGGGACATCGCAGCACTTACGCAGAAGAACAACTGCACCGCCTGCCATGCGGCCGAAACGCGCATCGTCGGGCCGAGCTGGTCCGAGATCGCCGGCAAGCACCCCGGCAAGGTCGAGTACATCGCGAGCAAGATCCGCTCGGGCGGATCGGGGGTGTGGGGCGCGATCCCCATGCCTCCGCAAACCCTGAGCGAAGAAGAAGCGAAGAAAATTGCCGGCTGGCTCGCTTCTGGCGGGAAACAGTGAGCTGCAGGGATATCCCGCATGACAATTCGACCGTCCATACATTAGCATCCACTTAATCATTAGGAGCCCAATCCATGCAATCCCGTCGCGAGACACTCAAGCAAAGCGCCATCGTCGCCGGCCTTCTGGCCGCGACGGGCCTCTTCCCCCGCGCCGCCCTGGCCTTCAATAAGGCAGCTTTCGAAGCCAAGAGCGTCGCCGACGCGGTCAAGGCCTTCGGCGGCGGCGCACCGACCGAGAGCAAGGACGTCACGCTCACGGCTCCCGATATCGCCGAGAACGGGGCCGTCGTTCCCTTTGGCGTGGCAACCACCCTGGCCGGCGTCAAGCAGATGCTCATCCTGGTCGAGAAGAACCCGAGCGCGCTCGTCGCCAAGTTCGACGTGACCGACGCTGTCGAGCCGAATTTCTCGACGCGCGCGAAGATGGGCCAGTCGTCCGACGTCTACGCGGTGGCCATCACCGCCGACGGCAAGGCCCACTTTGCCAAGAAGGAAGTGAAAGTCACCTTGGGCGGCTGCGGCGGCTGATCGCGCCCTTCCGCCCATCTCATCGCATACACCAGACATCCAGGAGTAAGACATGGCAGATCCGATGCGCATTCGCGCCCAAGCAGCAGGCGGCAACGCCACCGTCCGTGTGCTCATGAGCCACGAAATGGAAACCGGCCAGCGCAAGGACAGCGCGGGCAAGGTCATCCCCGCCTGGCACATCACCGACGTCACCGCAACGCTCAACGGCAAGCCCGTGATGAGCGCGGAATGGGGCCCGGCCGTGGCCAAGAACCCGTTCCTGCAGTTCACCCTCAAGGGTGCCAAGGCGGGCGACAAGGTTGCCATCACCTGGAAGGACAACAAAGGCGACACGCGCACCGACGAAGCAGTGGTGTCCTGAAGTTCGCCACGGCACACCCACAAGTACAAGGAGACAACGCGTCATGCTGAAGAAAACCCTCTTGTTCGCTGCCGCCCTCGCGGCCGCGGGACCCGTGCTGGCGCAAAAATCCGCCACGCAAGCCATCGAGGAATACCGCGCGATGCTGGCCGACGGCAACCCTGCCGAGTTGTTCGAAGCCAAGGGCGAGGCACTCTGGAAGCAGAAGCGCGGCCCGAAGAATGCCTCGCTCGAGGCCTGCGACCTGGGCAAGGGCCCGGGCGTGGTCAAGGGCACATTCGTGCAGTTGCCGCGGTACTTTCCCGACACGCAGAAAGTGCAAGATCTCGAAACACGGCTGGTCACCTGCATGGAGAAGCTTCAGGGCTTCGACGCGAAGGAAATCGCCAAGACGCCGTTTGGCAAGGGTGAGCAAGCCAACGTCACTGCGCTGGCCACGTGGATCGCGGCCGAGTCGAAAGGCCAGCGCTTCGATTTGCCGCAGGCACACCCCATGGAGCGCACGTTCTATGAAACGGGCAAGCAAATTTTCTTCATGCGGGGCGGCACGCACGATTTCTCGTGCGCGTCCTGCCATGGCGAGGACGGCAAGCGCATCCGCCTGCAAGACCTGCCCAACCTCACGAAGAATCCGGGTGACGGTGTCGGCTTCGCGGCCTGGCCCGCCTACCGCGTGTCCAACGGCCAGATGTGGGGCATGCAGTTGCGCCTGAACGATTGCTTCCGCCAGCAACGCTTTCCATACCCGGAGTTCGGCGCCGATGCGCTGACCGCCATCTCGACGTACCTCGGCGTGAACGCCAAGGGCGCCAAATCGGCAGCGCCGACCATCAAGCGTTGAAGCGAGATCCTCCCATGAAGAAAACACCGATCACGATCGCTGCCGCCCTCGTCGCGGCGACCCTTGTCACGGCCTGCGCCACCGGTGGCGCACCCTCGGCGGCCAACGTCGAGAAGCTCGCCGACAGCATGGTGAAGTCCGCCTTCCGCACGGAGGGAATCGCCACGACCGATCGTGTCACCGCGATCGATGAAACGCTGAAAGAATGCAATGCAGCCGACGCTGCCGGCAAGCCGCTGGACCCGGCTGTCGCCAAGCGCCTCGAGGCGGCCAACCTCAAGACGGTCAAGTGGCCCAGCGACGGCAAGTTTCTGGGCGACTGGAAGGCCGGCGAGAAGCTCGCG
>JAQZBU010000225.1 GCA_029237735.1 Ramlibacter sp.
GTGCGCCAGCGGCATCGCGTAGTTGGGGGCGGAGCAACCGTCGACTCCCATTTTCAGGTCTTCGGGCGCGAGACCCACGGCGCGTGCCACATCCTTGCGGATCGCCTGCTGCAAGGGATGGCCAGGCGCGAGGTAGTTGGCCACCGGCCAACCCTGCTGCACGCAGGCCGCCAGAAAGCCCGCATGCTTGCCGCTGCAGTTGTTGTGGCGCTCGTCGAAGGTGCCCGGCGCCGGCGCGGGCGCCACGCCCGCCTCCGCGTAGTAGGGCACGTGGCAGCCGCACTGCAATGTCTTGTAGGTCAAGCCCACCTTGTCCAGCATGCCCTGCACCTGCGCCACGTGCATCGGCTCGCCGCTATGACTGGCGCACATCATGGCCATGTTCTCCCGCGTGAAGCCGAAGTGCCGCGGGCCGCCCGCCTCGACGAAAGGCAACGCCTGCAGGGCCTTGAGCGTAGAGCGGGTGAAGGAGAGCCAGTGCGCGTCGCCCGCATGGGCGACGACGCGGCCGCGCGTGTCGACGACGGCCACCGCGCCGAAATGCGTGCACTCGAGCGTGCCGCCACGGAAAGTTTCGATGAGCGGGACGAAGGATGTCATGCGGTTGATTATGGGCCGGACGAGGGATTGTCGCCGGGTTGACGCGCCGCACGGCGGCGCCTGTTTCACAATCGCCCGATGATCGAACTCCGTGGACAAGGGCGACCTGCTGATGGTGACGCAGCCGGGCGAAAGCGTGGCGACCATACCGCCGCCACCGGCCGAGCCAGACTCGCCGACGGCAGACGAAGGCGAACGCGCGGACCATCGAGCCGACCTGCGGCGCATCATCGACCGCCATGCATTCGTTGAAGACGCGGCCCGTCCCGATGCTGTCGCGCGCCGGCACGCGCTGGGCCTTCGCACCGCGCGCGAGAACGTCGCCGACCTTTGCGATGCCGGCTCGTTCACCGAATACGGCGCGCTGGCCGTGGCCGCGCAACGCAGCCGTCGCAGCGAGGACGACCTGATGCGCAACACACCGGCCGATGGCATGGTGACGGGCATCGGCAGCATCAACGGCGAACTGTTCGGCCCCGAGCGCTCGCGCGCCGTGGTGATGGCCTATGACGCCACGGTGCTGGCCGGAACGCAGGGCATGCGCAATCATCAGAAGACCGACCGCATGCTGGGTATCGCGCTGAAGAACCGCCTGCCGGTGGTGCTGTTCGCCGAAGGCGGCGGCGGGCGGCCCGGTGACACCGACATGCCAGTGGTAGCGGGCCTGCATGTCGGCACCTTCGCGAGCTATGCGCGGCTGAACGGCCGCGTGCCGGTCATCGGCATCGTGGCGGGCCGCTGCTTCGCGGGCAATGCGGCGCTGCTGGGGTGCAGCGACGTGATCATCGCCACGCGCGCCAGCAATGTCGGCATGGGCGGCCCGGCGATGGTGGAAGGGGGTGGCCTGGGCGTCTTCGCGCCCGAGCAGATCGGACCTAGCGAGGTACAGCACGGCAATGGCGTGATCGATGTTCTGGTCGAAGACGAGGTACAGGCCGTCGCGGCCGCGCGCCAATATCTCTCGTACTTCCAGGGCGCGATCGCGTCCTACACCGAGCCCGACGCCGCCGCCCTGCGCGAGGTCGTGCCTGAGAACCGGCTGCGCGTCTACGATACGCGCGCCGCAATGGCGGGCATCGCGGACGCCGGATCGCTGCTGGAACTGCGCACCGGTTTCGGCAAGGGCATCCACACCGCATTGGCACGCATCGAAGGCAGGCCGGTGGGGTTGCTTGCGAGCAACCCGTTGCACCTGGGCGGCGCGATCGACGCCGATGCGGCAGACAAGGCAGCTCGCTTCATGCAGTTGTGCAACGCGCACGGCCTGCCGATGGTGAGCCTGGTGGACACGCCCGGCTTCATGGTCGGCCCCGCCATCGAAGAGAAGGCGCAGGTGCGCCATGTGAGCCGGATGTTCGTCGCGGCCGCGCATGTCGCCGTGCCGTACTTCAGTGTGGTGCTGCGCAAGGGCTATGGGCTGGGAGCGATGGCGATGACGGCCGGCGGCTTCCACGAGCCTGACTTCATCGTCTCCTGGCCCACCGGCGAGTTCGGCGCGATGGGCCTGGAAGGCGCGGTGAAGCTGGGGTATCGCAAAGAGCTGGAGGCCGCCGCGCCCGGCGCCGAGCGCGACACGCTGTACGACACGCTGGTGGCGAGGCAATACGATAACGGGCAGGCCATGAACATGGCGGCCACGCTGGAGATCGACGCCGTGATCGATCCTGCGCAAACGCGCGCCTGGCTCGTGCGGGGGCTGGCCTCGGCCGCGCGCGGCGGCGCGCCGGGCGGTGCAATGGTCGACACCTGGTAGTAGGATGAATCCTCGTCCGGGCGGGGGAATTTCATGAAGCGGTCTATCTTTTGCGCTGTGGCGGTGTGGATGTTGCTGGTCTCGGCGACGCTGCGGGCCGAGATCGGGTGGCGCGCATCGTCTCCGGACGAGCTGGCCCGCGATGCAGCGGCTTTCAACGGCATCGACCAGGCCATTACGGAGAGCCTGACCGACGTGCAAAGCCTCGCTGTGGTGCTCAAGGGCCGCCTGGTCCATGAGTACTACCGCGACGGCGCGCCGGACAAGCTGCGCGATGTGCAATCGGTGGCGAAGAGCGCGCTCACGTCGCTGGTCGGCATCGCGATCGCGCAGGGCCGCATCGCGTCGCTCGACCAGCCGGTGGTGGCTCTGGTACCCGAATGGGCGCCGTTGAACAGCGACGCGCGCGTGGCGGCCGTCACGGTGCGCCACCTGCTTACCATGACCGCGGGGTTCGAGGTCGACGATCCCACGGGCACCGGGGCGGCAGGCCGGGCCGCCGAAGCGTGGGCGCGGCCTCTGCGAAGCGCGCCCGGCGAAAAGTTTGCCTATGACAACGCGATCATCCCGATGGTGATCGCCGTGCTCGAACGAGCTGCGGGCATGCCTCTGGCCGACTACGCACGCAAGGAACTTGTGGCTCCCTTGGGCCTGCTCGAGCCGTCTTACCAGCGCGGCCTGCAACTGCGCACCGTCGACATGGCAAAGCTGGGGCAGCTCTACCTGCAGAACGGCGTTTGGGAGGGCAGGCAGTTGGTGCCGCAGTCCTATGCCATCTCTGCCACCCAGCCGCAGAACAACGGCGGGCCACCCGTCTCCATGCCCTACGGCTACATGTGGTGGATCGTGCCTTCGAACGCGCCGCGCCAGACCTTCATGGCCAGTGGCTACGCGGGCCAGCTGATCTGGGTCTACCCGCCCCTCGAATTGGTGGTGGCGATCACCTCCACCGTTTCGCAGGAGAGCCAGCGCCGCGGCCACGCAATCCAGCTGCTGCGCGGCAAGCTTTTCAACGCGGCGCAGCAACGCGCAGCGAGCGCGCCGTGACCGCTTCCGTGACGCCGCAGGACATCGAAGCCATAGAGCGCGCCACGATCGCTGCCGTATCGCCGCAGGCGCTGGAGGAAATCGATGGCTGGCTGCTGCCTTTCGACAGCGGCACGGTAGGTCGCGCCAGGAGCGCCGCGCCGCTCGCGCACAGCGCGCCCGGTGCGGGCGTCATCGAGGACGTCGAGTCGCGCTACGCCGCGCGGGGCCTGCCCGTGATGTGGCGCTTGCCTGAACTCGCGGCCTTCGATGCATTCGCACGGCAGCTGCAAAGCATGGGCTACCGGGCCGGCAAGCCGACCCACGTGCAGACGGCGGCCGCCCTGCGCGTGATGGAGGTATCGCGAGGGCCGTTCGCGCAGACCGCGGCCCGCCCCGATCCGGACTGGGCCTCGGTCTTCGTCGGCGAGGGGTTCGATCCGGTCGATGGTGCCAGCCGCGTCGCCACCTTGAGCCGCGCTCCCGGCGCC